>NZ_QMKS01000013.1:0-11323 GCF_003290055.1 Ralstonia sp. GX3-BWBA
CCTTGCCGTGTACGGCGGGCACGCTCTCCCGGATGGATGAGCGGAATTTACGGAAGGGGGATGGGATTGTCAATTGGGGGGCGGCGGCTTTTTGGAGGAGGGCTGGCTTGATGCTTTCGGTCCATCCCTCGTTTCATCCCCTGCCGGGGCTGACTCACTTTTCTTTGTCTTGCCAAAGAAAAGTAAGCAAAAGAAAGGCGCGCCCGAGATGGCGACTTCCCCTTGAATTTATGTCGCAGAGAGGGGAAGGGAAAAACTCGCTGCGCTCAGACAGTTTCCCTTCCTTTTTCCTCTCTGCAACAGAAATTCAAGGCGCCATCTAGGGCAGGTACGTCAAAGGCCAAAGACCAAAGACAACGGCCACAGCTTCGGGGCGCTGGCGAGATCGCCAAGCCCCAAGGGTGTGGCCGGAGTGCGGGTGTTGGTTGGTCTTGCTGTGACTTACTTGCCAATCTGGCGGCTGACCTGGTTTTCCTGCTGGTTCAGCGTGCGCTGCTCCTGCTTGGTGATGGCACCGCCATTCTGAGCCGCCATGTCGCGCTCTTCCTGGCGAATCTGATGATCTTCCCGGTGCAGCTGGCGCGCTTGGCCCTTGGTGATCTCGCCTTCCTTCACTTCGTTGTGGATGCGCTTGTTCTGGTTAGCGAGGCGGTGGTTGACCTCGGCGCGGCGCGGGTGGTCTTTTTGCCACTGCGTCTGGGCGAAGGCGCCGGTGGTGGCGGACAGGGCGACGGCGGTAACGGCCAGGGCTTTGACGATACGGTTCATGGTGGTTTCTCCGGTGGGCGGCCGACTGATTCAGCCGCTGTCCTGCCTATAACGAACCGCGTTGCCGACGCGCTTACGGTCTTCGTGTAACCACACGTAAGCCGTGTAACGCGGCGCAGAAGGCCGGGGGGCGCAAACGAATG
This sequence comes from Ralstonia sp. GX3-BWBA, assembly GCF_003290055.1. Lineage (NCBI taxonomy): Bacteria > Pseudomonadati > Pseudomonadota > Betaproteobacteria > Burkholderiales > Burkholderiaceae > Ralstonia > Ralstonia sp. GX3-BWBA. The sequence continues at coordinate 912 of NZ_QMKS01000013.1, forward strand.
TGGTGCTGGCGCGTGCATTCAGGTAAGCGGACGCGCCCGTGAAGTGCGCGTCCGCTTACCTTCAGCCGCTCAACGTGGTTGACTTACCAGCCGAAGCCAGCGCCGACCCCAACGTTGTACTCACTGCCGCCTGCCGTGGAGCCGCCGATGGTGACCGTGGCGCGCGAGCCGATCTTGCGCTGGTAGCCGATCGCGAGTGCTGCCTGGCCGCGGTACACCCCGGTGCCGATGGCCATGCGGTTATCGGTTTGCAGGCCGGCAGCGCTGGCCATCATGGTCGACATGGCGGCACTCATTGCACCCACGCGATTGACCTTGGTGTCGACCTGATTGACTTGGTTCTGCACGTTCCCCAGACCTTGTTGCACATCGGCCACCTTGTTGTCCACGCGATCGAGCTGTGCCTTGTTAACGGCGTCCGTAGCTTGCGTGCCTTCTGCAACGTTGGTGATGGAGCGCTCGTTGCCAACGGAGCCGACCGACACGCTGTTGGCGCGATCGGCCACCGAGTGAGCACCCACTGCGACAGCATTGTCTGCCGACGCGACGGCATTGGCACCGGTCGCCGTGGAATTTGCACCGCTGGCAACGGCGTTGGCGCCCGATGCTGTGGAGTAGTTGCCGGTTGCTGCGGCTTCCTCCTTCGTTGCCGGGTCACCGCTGCCGCCGCTACCGACAAACCGAGGATTTTCCGCGCCGCCGCCATCGCTCGTGGCACCCTCCAGCTTGTTGACGCGGCCGTCGAGGTTCGCGAGCGCATCACCCACGTTGTTATGCACGGTCTTGTCCGTGAACGAATACATCGGGGGCGTCCACACACCGTTGTTGAACCCGGCACCGCCGCCCAAGGCGCTGCCAACACTGTTGAGCTGGCTGAAGTTCACAGCGTCGTTGTCAGCCACGCCATTTGCTACGTTGCTCAGCTTCACCGCATCGCCACCCTTGTTCAGCGTCACGCTAGATTTGGTGGCATCGTCGTACACGACCACGTTTGCGATGGTGCCGTCGTCGCGGACCAGACCGGTGTTCTTGAGCTGGCGTACGTTCACGGCATCGGTGTCGTCCGTACCTTCGGCCACGTTCTTGACCTGCACCGGCCCCGTGCCTGCGCCCTGGAGCGTCACGCTTGTGCCGCCTGCGTCGTATTGCACGGAATTGCTGGCCAAGCTGGCCGCGTTATCGGCCACGGACTTGACGTCATTGAGTTGGCCACCGTTGACGGCATCCTTGCTATCGGCTTCCACCTTACCGTCGGCGACGTTACCCAGTTGTACCGCCGCACTGCCCTTGTTCAGCGTCACGCTAGATTTGGTGGCATCGTCGTACACGACCACGTTTGCGATGCTGCCGTCGTCGCGGACCAGACCGGTGTTCTTGAGCTGGCGTACGTTCACGGCATCGGTGTCGTCCGTACCTTCGGCCACGTTCTTGGCCTGCACCGGCCCCGTGCCCGCGCCCTGGAGCGTCACGCTCGTGCCGCCTGCGTCGTATTGCACCGAATTGCTGGCCACGCTGGCCGCGTTATCGGCGACGGCCTCGACGTCATTGAGTTGGCTACCGTTGACGGCATCCTTGCTATCGGCTTCCACCTTACCGTCGGCGTCGTTACTCAGTTGTACCGCCGCACTGCTCTTGTTAGGCGTTATGTTAGATTTGGTGGCATCGTCGTACACGAGCGCGTTTGCGATGCTGCCGTCGTCGCGGACCAGGCCGGTGTTCTTGAGCTGGCGTACGTTGACGGCATCGGTGTCGTCCGTACCTTCGGCCACGTTCTTGGCCTGCACCGGCCCCGTGCCCGCGCCCTGGAGCGTCACGCTCGTGCCGCCTGCGTCGTATTGCACCGAATTGCTGGCCACGCTGGCCGCGTTATCGGCGACGGCCTCGACGTCATTGAGTTGGCTACCGTTGACGGCATCCTTGCTATCGGCTTCCACCTTACCGTCGGCGTCGTTACTCAGTTGTACCGCCGCACTGCTCTTGTTAGGCGTTATGTTAGATTTGGTGGCATCGTCGTACACGAGCGCGTTTGCGATGCTGCCGTCGTCGCGGACCAGGCCGGTGTTCTTGAGCTGGCGTACGTTGACGGCATCGGTGTCGTCCGTACCTTCGGCCACGTTCTTGACCTGCACCGGCCCCGTGCCTGCGCCCTGGAGCGTCACGCTTGTGCCGCCTGCGTCGTATTGCACCGAATTGCTGGCCAAGCTGGCCGCGTTATCGGCGACGGACTTGACGTCATTGAGTTGGCCACCGTTGACAGCGTCCTTGCTATCGGCTTCCACCTTACCGTCGGCGACGTTACCCAGTTGCACCGCATCGCCACCCTTGTTCAGCGTCACGCTGGATTTGGTGGCATCGTCATAGATGACGGCGTTGCCGACGCTGCCGTCGTTGCCGATCAGGCCGGCGTTCTTGAGCTGCTGGACGTTCACGGCATCGGTGTCTGCCGTACCAGCGGTGACGTTGGTCAGCTTGCGCGTGATGGCGTTGCCGTCCACGTCCTTGCCGGCGAAGTTCACAGCATCACCATCGGTGTCTTTCGCTACGCTGATCTCAGTGCCAGCCCCAGCCTGCTGGACCATGCCGGCCGTGCCGTTGGTGAGGTTGGTGATGTTGTTGGCGTTGGTGACGATACTGGCAGCATTACCCTTGATACGATCGTCCAGATTGCCGAGCGCGCCGCCCACGGTTGAGTACGTCGTGCTTCCCATGCTGTCCGCACCCAGTGTGTAGGTCGGCGCAACAACGGCACCCGTCACGCTATTGAGGCGAGCACCGCCACCGAGTGCGGTAAGCGCATCGTTGAGCTGATTGACGGTCACGGCATCGGTTGTGCCGATACCATTTTGAACACCCGTCAGGCGACGGTTTTGTCCCGCCAAGTTAGTGAAATTGACCGAACCACCGGTCACGCCGCGGCCAATATTGATCGGCCCTCCAGCGTCCGGCTGCTCGATCAGCGTTTGCGCCATCGCCCCAGGCGCAGAAAGCAATACCGTGCCCGCGATCAGCGCAGAAACCGCAGCCCGCACAACAGGACGGCCCTTGCCACGCCCACGCGCGATTTCCGAAACTGCCATCCATACGCCAATCGCTTTGTTGAAAACGACGCGATATGCCTTGTTCATGTCAATTACCCTGCGAAATAAGAAACGGAATCCGGTACTGATCCGTGCCGCGGATCAGCCGGCGCAGAGTCTGTAGAAATCAAGGGGCAAGTTCTGTTGATTTTCGTGCGCATCGCAATAAGCGATGGAATCCGCAAGATCAGAAAATTCCTACATCAAGGCGTACGGCCGATGCTAGACCGCTGGTTTTGATGACATAAAGATGCCCATTGCCACCACAAGAAATTACAGATGTCAGCCAATTCTTAGTTTTGAATTTGACAACCATCAATCAGTGGATTCCAAAATCTGGTAGCGACCTCGCTGTGCCGCGCAAAAGGAAATGCGTCAAAAACGTGGTTTAAAAAACGACTCCATCGGAAACTGCGAGCCTAAAAATCGACAAAAAAATAAAAAAACGGAGGCGAGGCCCCTGGGCACCCGCCGCCGTGCCGACGGCGGGAACCATCGGATCGCACGTGCTACCATCGCCTTCCGCTGTACGTTCCCGCCTGCTTTTTCTTCTGCCTCTTCCCATGTCTTCCGGTCTCGCCCACGGGCTCAATGCTGCCCAATCCGAAGGTGTGCATTACCTCGACGGCCCATGCCTGGTGCTGGCCGGGGCGGGCTCAGGCAAGACGCGCGTGATTACGCAGAAGATTGCGCACCTGATCCTCGACAAGGGCTTCGAACCGAGGCACATCGCTGCCGTTACGTTCACCAACAAGGCCGCCAAGGAAATGCAGGAGCGCGTGGCCAAGCTGATGGACGGCAAGACACGCGAAGACGGCAAGCGCATTCCCATCAAGCAGTTGACGGTGTGTACGTTCCACTCGCTCGGTGTGCAGATCCTGCGGGCCGAGGCCGAGCACGTGGGCCTCAAGCCGCGCTTCTCGATCATGGATTCGGACGACTGCTTCGGGATGATCCAGGAGCAACTGGCGACCACCGACAAGCAACTGATCCGCCGTGTGCAGAGCACGATCTCGCTGTGGAAGAACGGTCTCGTCGACCCGGACACCGCGATTGCCGAGGCGCTCGCCAACAACAACGTCGATGACCATCAGGCGGCGCTCGTCTACCGCAATTACGTTGCGACGCTGCACGCATATCAGGCCGTGGATTTTGACGATCTGATTCGTATTCCTGCCGAGCTGTTCGCGCGCAATGAAGAGGTGCGGCTGAAGTGGCAGAACCGCCTGCGCTACTTCCTTGTCGACGAATACCAGGACACCAACGCCTGCCAGTACCAGTTGCTGAAGCTCCTGGCGGGTGGCTCACACCTGCGTGCGCCGGCCTTCACGGCGGTGGGCGACGACGATCAGGCCATCTACGGCTGGCGCGGCGCCACGCTCGACAACCTCAAGCTGTTGCAGACGGATTTCCCGAACCTGAAGGTCATCAAGCTGGAGCAGAACTACCGCTCCACCGTGCGCATCCTGAACGCGGCCAACGCCGTGATCGCGCAGAACCCGAAGCTGTTCGAGAAGACGCTGTGGAGCGAGCACGGCATGGGCGACGCGATCAACGTGACCAGCGCCAATGACGAAGAGCACGAAGCCGAGAGCGTGGTCTTCAAGCTCTCTGCCCACAAGTTCGAGCGCCGCGCGCAGTTTCGGGATTACGCGATCCTGTATCGCGGCAACTTCCAGGCACGCCTGTTTGAGCAGATCCTGCGCCGCGAGCGCATTCCGTATGTGCTCTCGGGCGGCCAGAGCTTTTTCGACAAGGCCGAGATCAAGGACCTGTGTGCCTACCTGCGGCTGATTGCCAATGCTGATGACGATCCTGCGTTCATCCGCGCCATCACCACGCCCAAGCGCGGCGTGGGCAACGCGACGCTGGAAGTGCTGGGTTCGTTTGCGGGACAGGCGAAGGTGTCGCTGTTCGAAGCGGCGATGATGGGCGGCATCGAAGCCCAACTGGCGCCGCGCCAGCTCGAGCCTCTACGGGTGTTTTGCGAGTTCATCGTGCGGCTGTCGGACCGCGCCGCCAAGGAGCCCGCCGCCACGCTGCTCGACGAGATGATGGAAGGCATCCATTACGAGGCCTACCTGTATGACACCTACGACGAGCGCCAGGCCCAGAACAAGTGGACCAACGTGCTGGAGTTTCTCGACTGGCTCAAGCGCAAGGGCACCAAGCCCGAGAAAGACGACGACGAAGAGGCCACCGGTTTCGACAATGCCGATGGCCTGATGGACGCCGGCAAAAACCTGCTGGAGCTCACGCAGACCATCGCGCTGATCAGCATGCTCGAAGGCAAGGAAGAGGACCCGGATGCTGTGCGCCTGTCAACGCTGCATGCGAGCAAGGGGCTCGAATATCCGCACGTGTTCCTGGTGGGCGTGGAAGAGGGCATCCTGCCGCACTGCCGCGAAGACGATGATCTGACCGACGAGAAGATCGAAGAAGAGCGGCGGTTGATGTATGTGGGCATCACGCGGGCGCAGCGCAGTCTGCATATCAGCTGGTGCAAGAAGCGCAAGCGTGCGCGGGAGACGGTGGTGTGTGAGCCGTCGCGCTATATCGCGGAGATGAAGCTTGGCGAAGACGCGGGGCCGACACCGGAGGACACCATGCCGGCGATGTCGCCGAAGGATCGGCTCGGGGCGTTGAAGGGGTTGCTGGCGGCGAAGAAACCTGTGGCTTCGTGATTGATTTTTTTGTTCTTTGTTTGTGGTGCATCCCTTGCTTCATCCCCTGCCGGGGCTGAAACAGAAGCAGACCACCAAGTCCCAATCAATTCCCCGCCCCCTGAATGTAATTCAGATCAACAAACTCACTCCCCCGATTCCCACGCGTGAAATCAAGCGTGAATCCGCCCACATCAACGCGGGTCTGCAATGCACGCCGCAGTTCTGCACCGGCAACCTTGCCACCGCTGGCATTCATCGACTGAATCAAATACACCGCAGCGATATACCCCGACAGCGTTGCAGCAGAAGGCGGCTCATCCAAAAACTGCTTCATCCGCGCCATATGCTCGCGCGCGACCTTGGTGGCGCCGCTGGCCGGGTTCGGCACCGTCTGTGCGAGCAGCATGCCGCCGCTGTACCCCGCGCCCAGGATTTCCCGCGCCACTTGTGGGTTGACCGACGATAGCCCGACGAGAAAGCCGTACCACCCCTGCTGCGCCAGCGCACGCCCAACGGTGGCGTAGGTCAGCGTATCGCCGGCGATGATCACTGCCGTGGGTTTTGTCAGTGCAATACGGGCAGCAAGTTCCGCCGGGTCTCCGGTGAGCGTGTAAAGGTCCAGCGTCTCCCCAGTGCTCCCCTTGGCTAACGTGCCTCGCAGACGCGCACCAAGCTGCGGATCAAAGCCTGCTGCAGTGACGAGCGCAATCCGCCGCATCCCGAACTGCCGCAGCCGGTTATGCGCAGCGACGATCTCGTGGTCGTAATCGGGGCGGATGAACAGGACGTTGTCAGACGCGGATGTCGCGCCCGAGAGCGGGGCGAGCAGCGGCACGTTGCGCCGTGCGATCTCGGCAGACGCGGCCAGCGCGGGCAGCAGGCGTTCGCTTACGCCAAAGAGCACTTCCACATGGTCGCGATCGATCATGTCGACGGCCTGCGGTACGGCTTCACCAAGCGCAGCTTCGCGCCGGACGAGGCTGATGCGCCGGCCCTTGATGCCGCCGTTCTGGTTGGCCGCATCGAATGCAACCTTGGCGCCGGCCATGAAGTCGCGCGCGTAGTCGGCTTGGTCTGCGCCGCGTTCGACCAGTTGGCCGACGACAAAAGACGTACCCTGCGCATGCACCGCCAGCGTCACGGCCGCGCAGGCCAGCGCACATGCGCCGCGGCGTGCCAGTCTCTGCCACATGGTGTTTCCCCCAAAAAATCGAGTCGACGACCTGCGCTGTTGTGTTGTTGTGACGGCCAGCGTATGGCTGGCGACGCGGCCATGGTGCCGATTGTCGATGTTAGGGGGTAGAACGTGACAGATCGGTGAAGTTGGGTCCCTCCCGGCGGAGGGGGCGATGCGTTTGAACGGGCGGTGACTGACGTTGACACACATCAACGCGACACCCGCACCGCAGTTTTAGGATGAACCATCGCCCCCACAACAATCGCCCCATGTTTCCGTTCGCCAAGCCGGCCGACGATCCGTCCGCCGCAAATGACACCGCCTTCCGCTGGTCGGCGCCGCAGGTGCGCGAGCTCGCGCAGCGCTTTGATACGCACGGCCCGCGCTACACGTCGTACCCGACGGCAGACCGCTTTCACAACAAATTTGGTAACGCCGATTACCTCGACGCCTTGCACCGCCGCGCGGCGATTGCGCCCGCGCTGCATGCGCCGCTGTCGCTGTACATGCACCTGCCGTTCTGCGCGAACCTTTGCTACTACTGCGGCTGCAACAAGGTCATCACCAAGGATCGCTCGCGCAGCGCACGCTACGTTGAAACCCTCGCCCGCGAGATGGCGATGGTGGCCAACCAGATTGGCCCCCTGCGCCGCGTGACGCAGTTGCATTGGGGTGGCGGCACGCCCACTTTCCTCGCGCACGACGAAATGCGCGCCGTGATGGCCGCCTCGCGTGAGCATTTCGATCTGGCCAACGATGGCGAGATTTCCGTCGAACTCGACCCACGCCACGCCGACGACGCCACGCTTGAAGTCCTGGCCGAAATCGGGTTCAACCGTGCAAGCCTCGGCATTCAAGACTTTGACCCCGATGTCCAGCGCGCGGTCCACCGCATCCAGAGCGTGGAAGAGACACGCCGCGTGGTCGACACGGCGCGCCGGCTGGGCTTCGAGTCGATCAGCTTCGACCTGATCTACGGCTTGCCGTATCAGCGCACGGAAACCTTCAACGCCACGCTGGATCGTGTGCTGGAGATGGCGCCTGATCGGCTGTCCGTCTACAGCTATGCGCACCTGCCGCATCTGTTCAAGGCGCAGCGCCGCATCGACATGCTCACGCTGCCGACCGCAGACGAAAAACTCGATTTGCTGGCGATGACGGTGGAGCGCCTCGTTGCCGAGGGCTATGTCTACATTGGCATGGACCACTTCGCGCGGCCTGACGATGCACTCGCCATCGCGCAGCGCGAAGGGCGGCTACAGCGCAATTTCCAGGGCTATTCGACGCACGCCGATTGCGACATGCTGGCCTTTGGCGTGTCCGCCATCAGCCGCGTGGGTGATGTGTATGCGCAGAACGAGAAGGATCTCGACGCCTATTACGCACGTATCGACGCCGGCGAACTTGCCGTGCTGCGCGGCATGTCGCTCACGCCGGACGACCACGTGCGCCGCGCGCTGATTGGCGAGTTGATGTGCGGGTTCGAATTGAACATGCGCGCATTCGGTGCGCGCCACGGGTTGGACTTCAAGCGCAGCTTTGCGGACGAGCTGCAGGCGCTGGCACCCCTGGAGGAAGCCGGGCTGGTGAAGGTAGGGGACGAGCGTATCGTCATCACGCCGCAAGGGCGGCTGCTCGTACGCCGCATCGCCATGGTGTTCGATTCGCACCTGCGTGAGGCAGGCACGGAGCGCGCGGTGGAAGCCGAGGGCAAGCCCGTCACCTTCGTCCCGCGCTACTCCAAAGTGGTCTGATCCGCCTACTGGCCCGACGTCACGTCAGACCGTTACCGGTTCGGGCTGCAGTGCAGTGGTTTGCGTCTGCGCACTGACCAGCGTCTGCGGCCAGATTTCCGCCAGGCGCAGCAGGTTGGTTGAACCGGCCTGGCCGAACGGCATGCCCGCCGTGATGGCGATCTGGTCGCCCGACACGGCAAAGCCTTCACGCGCAGCGGCACGGCACGCTGCATCCACCATTTCGTCGACGTTGCTCACATCGGGGCTGACCGTGCTGTGCACGCCCCACGTGATCGCCAGACGGCGCGCCGTATCCAGGCGCGGCGTGATGCTCACGATGGGCGCGAGCGGCCGCTCGCGCGCGGCGCGCAGGCTGGTCTGACCGCTGGACGTGTAGGTGACGGTGGCCACTGCGCCCAGGATGTGCGTGACGTCGCGCAGGGCCGCGCAGATGGCGTCCTGGCGCGTGGGCAGCGGCGGTTGATGCTGCGCGTCGATCAGGTTGCGGTACAGCGGGTCGCGCTCGGTCTCGGCAATGATGCGGTTCATGATGCTGACCGCAGCCACCGGATGCTTGCCGCTGGCCGACTCGGCCGACAGCATCACGGCATCGGTGCCGTCATACACGGCGCTGGCCACGTCAGACGCTTCGGCACGCGTCGGCACTGGCGCCTCAATCATCGATTCCAGCATCTGCGTGGCCACGACCACCGGCTTGCCGTGGTGGCGCGCCATGCGCAGGATGCGCTTCTGCACGCCAGGCACGCGCTCGGGCGGCAGTTCCACGCCCAGGTCGCCGCGCGCCACCATCAGGGCATCGGACGCCTGCACGATGTCTTCCAGATGCAGCAGCGCTGCGGGCTTCTCGATCTTGGAGAGCAGGCCGGCGCGGTCGCCAATGATCTCGCGCGCGGCGATCACGTCTTCGGCGCGCTGCACGAATGACAGTGCGATCCAATCGACGCCCAGCGACAGGGCGAAGTCCAGGTCGCGCAGGTCTTTCTCTGTGAGCGCCGGAATGGGGATCACCGCATCCGGCACGTTCACGCCCTTGCGGTCCGACAGCGGCCCGCCATCGACCACGCGCGTGACGATGACCGTCGGATCGGCGGCTTCCACCTCCAGGCGGATCTTGCCGTCGTCGAGCAACAGCGATTGTCCTGGCGCGGCAGCCGCATACAGCTCAGGGTGCGGCAGGTGCACGCGGGTGACATCACCCGGCGTCGGGTCGCGGTCGAGCACAAAGCGATCGCCGTTCTTGAGCACGACACGGCCATCGGCGAACGTGCCGATGCGCAGCTTCGGGCCTTGCATGTCAGCGAGGATGCCAATCGGGCGGCCGGTCTCTGCCTCCACCGCGCGCACGGTGTCGTAGCGCTTGCGGTGGTCTTCGTGCGAGCCGTGGCTGAAGTTCAAGCGAAAGACGTCTGCGCCGGCGTCGAACAGTGCGCGGATGGTGTCTTTGTCGCTGCTGGCGGGGCCGAGGGTGGCTAGGATTTTGGTGTTGCGGAAGCGGCGCATTTTGGTGTTTCCGGTGGGGTTGTTGTTTGAACCTTGGTGGTTCATCTCCCTTTCACCCCCTGCCGGGGGCGACTCACTTTCTTTGTCTTGCCAAAGAAAGTAAGCAAAGAAAGGCGCGCCCGAGATGGCGACCCCTTCCTTGAATTTGTGTAACCGGGCGGAGACGGGGAAAACTCGCTGCGCTCAGACAGTTCCCCGTCTTTGTTCCGCCCGCTTACACAAATTCAAGGCGCCA
>NZ_QMKS01000014.1:0-1646 GCF_003290055.1 Ralstonia sp. GX3-BWBA
CGAACAGTGCGCGGATGGTGTCTTTGTCGCTGCTGGCGGGGCCGAGGGTGGCTAGGATTTTGGTGTTGCGGAAGCGGCGCATTTTGGTGTTTCCGGTGGGGTTGTTGTTTGAACCTTGGTGGTTCATCTCCCTTTCACCCCCTGCCGGGGGCGACTCACTTTCTTTGTCTTGCCAAAGAAAGTAAGCAAAGAAAGGCGCGCCCGAGATGGCGACCCCTTCCTTGAATTTGTGTAACCGGGCGGAGACGGGGAAAACTCGCTGCGCTCAGACAGTTCCCCGTCTTTGTTCCGCCCGCTTACACAAATTCAAGGCGCCATCTAGGGCAGGAACGTCAACGGCCGAACCGTTGGTGTGCGGGCCCTGGTGGCTCTTGCTTGTTGCTGTTGTTGCTCGCTTTGCTTCGCGTTGTGTTGCTGTTTTCTATTGCCGTTGCGCTTCGATGGTGTGGCCGTTGGAGCCCTAGATGGCGCCTTGAATTTCTGTTGCAGAGAGGAAAAGGAAGGGAAACTGTCTGAGCGAAGCGAGTTTTTCCCTTCCCCTCTCTGCGACATAAATTCAAGGGGAAGTCGCCATCTCGGGCGCGCCTTTCTTTGCTTACTTTCTTTGGCAAGACAAAGAAAGTGAGTCAGCCCCGGCAGGGGATGAAACAAGGGATGCACCAACACCATCCATAGCCACCCCGCGTAAGCAAGACATTAGTTCCCCGCACTATCCGTAGGCGTATTAAACGAATCCCGCAGCAAATAACTCATCGGCACCTCCAGATTCACCCCATTCGGCGGAATCGGCTGCTGAAACCACTTCTTGTAGAGCTTCGGCACCTCGCCATCGACAATCAGCCGCGTCATCGACTGGTCGATCAGCTTCTTGAACTCCGGGTCCTGCTTGCTCAGCATGATCGCGTACGACGACACAAGCTGCGTCTTGCCCGTCAGGCGGTAGTCAGCCGGGTTCTTCGCGGTGGCGCGCATGCCCGAGAGCAGGATGTCGTCACCGGCAAATGCATTGGCGCGGCCATCGGCCAGCATGGCGAAGGCGCTGCGCAGGTCGTTGGCGTCCACCACGTGCATCGTCATGCCCGTCTCGTTGAGCTTGCGTGCGAGGTCGGCATTGGTCGATCCGCGCGCGGCCACCACCGTCTTGCCGTTCAGATCTTCCCATTGCTGGATCGGCGAGCCAGCCTTTACCAGCATGCGGCCCTTGGTGATGTAGTGCGGAATGGTGAAGGCGACCTTCTCACGGCGCTCGCGCGAGTTGTTGGTCGAGCCGCATTCCAGGTCGGCCTTGCCCGAAGCGACCACGTCCATACGCGTGGCGGCGGTCACCGGCACGTATTGCACCTTCAGGTCCGGGCGCTTGAGCGAGGTCTTGATCGTATCGATCAGGCGCGAGCAGATATCGATCGTGTAGCCGACAGGCTTGGTGCCATCGAGGTACGAAAACGGAATCGAGTCTTCCCGATACGCCACGTGCACCGTGCCCGAATCGCGGATGCGATCGAGCGTCGGGGTGGCGGCAACGGCGTTGGACGGGAAGACAGCGGTGGAAACAGCAGCAGGAATGGCAAGCGCGGCCAGCAGCCACGTGCGCGCAGCGAACGGCATCGTCAAAGGTCCTAGGAGAGGTTCGGGCTTCTAGTGGCCAG
>NZ_QMKS01000015.1:0-4739 GCF_003290055.1 Ralstonia sp. GX3-BWBA
TCGTCTTTGAGGGCAAGCGCGCGGCAGGCGTGACGGTGGAGCGCGGCGGGCGCACTGAAACGCTGCGCGCACGTCGCGAGGTGATCGTCTCATCAGGGGCGTTCGGGTCGCCGCAGTTGCTGATGGCCTCGGGCGTGGGCCCAGCGGAGCATCTGCGCTCGCTTGGCATTCCTGTCGTGCACGACCTGCCCGGCGTCGGCCAGAACCTGCAGGATCACCTCGACATCATCCTGCACAAGAAAGTCTTCAACCTGGATTTGATCGGCTATTCCGCGCGCGGCAGCGCCCACATGCTGGGCCAGATCCTGCGCTACCGGCGCGAGCGTCGCGGCATGCTGACGACCAACTTTGCCGAAGCCGGCGGCTTCATCAAGAGCCGGCCCGATCTGGCCGATCCCGATCTGCAACTGCACTTCGTGGTGGCCATGGCCGACAACCATAACCGCACGTTCAACTACGGCCACGGCTATTCATGCCACGTGTGCGTGCTGCGCCCAAAGAGCCGTGGTGAAGTGCGCCTGGCCACCGCCGACACGCGCGACGCACCGCTGATCGATCCGCGTTTCCTATCCGACCCCGACGACATGAACGGCATGCTTGCCGGCTTCCGCGCCGTGAAGAGCATCTTCGCGCAACGGCCGCTGGCCGATCTAGGCGGGCGTGAGTTGTATTCCGGGAACATCCGCGGCGATGGCTCCGACGACGAAGCCGTGCGTGCGCTGATCCGCCAGCACGCCGACACCATTTACCACCCCGTCGGCACCTGCAAGATGGGCAGTGCGGACGACGCCATGGCCGTGGTCGACCCGGAACTGCGCGTGCGCGGCCTCACGGGCCTGCGCGTGATCGACGGCTCGGTCATGCCCACGCTGATCGGCGGCAACACCAACGCCCCCATCATCATGATCGCCGAGCGCGCTGCCGACCTCATGCGCCAAGGCGGACGCCCGACGCTGAATGTGGTGAGCAGCATCCCGGCGCAAGCAGCACCGGCCGAGGTGCACTAAAAACGACCAGGGCGATGAACCGTAGCGTCGCCCTCCGCACACCGACGGTGTGGCCGTTGGAGCCCTAGATGGCGCCTTGAATTTCTGTTGCAGAGAGGAAAAGGAAGGGAAACTGTCTGAGCGAAGCGAGTTTTTCCCTTCCCCTCTCTGCGACATAAATTCAAGGGGAAGTCGCCATCTCGGGCGCGCCTTTCTTTGCTTACTTTCTTTGGCAAGACAAAGAAAGTGAGTCAGCCCCGGCAGGGGATGAAACAAGGGATGCACCACAAACATCAACCCATCCCTCGTCCAGTCCAACGTCAAGCAGTAATCAAAATCGCCCGAAAATCATTCACATTAGTCCGCGTCGGCCCAGTCACAATCAAATCGCCCAACGCATTAAAGAACCCATACCCGTCGTTGTTGTCGAGCCATTGCTTCGGCTTCAACCCAAGCGTTTCAGCACGCGCCAGGCTATCCGGTGTCAGGATCGCTCCAGCGTTGTCTTCCGAGCCATCGATGCCATCGGTATCGCAGGAAATTGCATGCACACCCGGAAGGCCATCCAACGCCACGCCCAGTGCCAGGAGAAACTCGGCATTACGGCCACCGCGGCCGTTACCGCGCACCGTCACCGTGGTTTCACCGCCCGACAGAATCACGCACGGCTTGGTGAACGGCTGATTGCGCGCCACGATCTGCCGCACGATGCCGGCGTGCACTTCGGCTACATCGCGCGCCTCGCCTTCAATGCTGTCCGACAGGATGTGCGCCTCATAACCGAGTGCGCGTGCCTGTGCGGCCGCCGCTTCCAGCGCGTGCTGAGCTGTCGCGATGACGTGGCTGCGATGGCCTTCGAAACGTGCATCGCCGGGTTTGGGCGTTTCGCCTGCGCCGGTTTCCAGATGACGGCGCACTGCATCGGGTACGTCGATGCCGTATTTGTTGATCACGGCCAGGGCATCCGCGCAGGTGGTGGCGTCTGGCAGCGTCGGGCCGCTGGCGATGAGCGTTGGGTCGTCGCCAGGAATATCGGAGATCAGCAGGGTCTCGACGCGTGCCGGTGCGCACGCCAGCGCCAGGCGCCCGCCCTTGATCGACGACAGGTGCTTGCGCACGCAGTTCATCTCGCCGATGCTCGCGCCGCTTTTGAGCAGCGCGCGGTTGACGGACTGCTTGTCGGCCAGCGTCAGGCCCTCGGCTGGTGCAGCCAGCAGGGCCGAGCCACCGCCCGAGATCAGGCAGAGGACGAGGTCGTCTTTCGTCAAACCTTCGAGCAGGCCGACCATGCGTTGCGCGGCGCGCTGGCCGGCCGCATCGGGCACGGGGTGCGAGGCTTCAACCACTTCAATCCGGTCTTGTGTGCCGGGCGCGCGGCCGTGCTCGTAACGCGTGACGACCAGGCCGGACAGTTCGCCCTTCCAGTGCTGCTCCACTGCCTCGGCCATCGCGGCTGCACCTTTGCCCGCGCCGATGACGATGGTGCGGCCACGCGGCGGTTCGGGCAGGAATGCCGGCAAGCATTGCGCAGCGCTGACCGCAGCCACCGCGGTATCAAACAGGCCGTGGAGCAACGCGCGCGGCGACGGATTGGGCAAGGCAGCGCGCAGGGCGGCCTGGGCAGACTGGTCGTGGTGCATGGCAGAAAGCGGGGAGACAGCAAAAAAAACTGCCGCCGCCCGAAGGCTGCGACAGTGCACACAACTTACGCAATATCGTGGTTCGACATGATCTCGATCGCGCGGCACAGCGCCGAGTGGTCTTGCTTGCCCATGCCGTTGGCAGCGCAGGTGTTGAACAGCTCCTGCGCGGTGGCCGTGTTCGGCAGGGCCACGCCCAGCGTCTTGGCGCCCTGCAGGGCCAGGTTCAAGTCCTTCTGGTGCAGCTCGATGCGGAAGCCCGGCTCGAACGTACGCTTGACCATGCGCTCGCCGTGCACTTCGAGAATGCGCGACGCGGCGAAACCGCCCATCAGTGCCTGACGCACCTTCGCCGGGTCCGCGCCCGCCTTCGATGCGAACAGCAGCGCTTCCGACACGGCCTGGATGTTCAGCGCCACGATGATCTGGTTGGCCACCTTGGTGGTCTGGCCGTCGCCGTTGCCGCCGACCAGCGTGATGTTCTTGCCCATCAGGTTAAACAGCGGAGCAACGCGGTCGAACGCAGCCTGCTCACCGCCCACCATGATCGTCAGCGATGCAGCCTTCGCGCCCACTTCGCCACCCGACACCGGAGCGTCCAGGTATTGCGCGCCGGTCTTGTTGATGCGCGATGCGAAGTCCTTCGTCGCGATCGGCGAGATCGAGCTCATGTCGACCACGATCTTGCCGGCTGCAACGTCCTTGCCTGCATCCTTCAGCGCCTTGGCCACGCCCTTCTCGCTGAACAGCACGGCTTCAACATGCGGCGTGTCCGGCACCATGATGAAGATGATGTCGGCGCGCTTGGCGACTTCCTCGGCGCTCGTGCAGACCGTCACACCGGCTTCCACCAGCGCGGCCGGGGCCGGGTTGACGTCGTGCACGAACAACGTGTGGCCGGCGGCGCGCAGGTGTCCTGCCATGGGGGCGCCCATGATGCCGAGGCCGATGAAACCGAGGTTGAGATTGGTGGTTGCCATGGTGAGGGATCTCCTTGGTTTGAATGTGTTGGTGGTTTGCTTGTTTGAACCTTGGTGGTTCATCTCCCTTTCACCCCCTGCCGGGGGCGACTCACTTTCTTTTTCTTGCCAAAGAAAGTAAGCAAAGAAAGGCGCGCCCGAGATGGCGACCCCTTCCTTGAATTTGTGTAACCGGGCGGGGAAGGAGGCAAACTCGCTACGCTCAAACAGCCTCCTTCCGTTTTCCGCCCGCTTACACAAATTCTAGGCGCCATCTAGGGCAGGGTGCGGCCACACAATCTGTGCGCTGACCTAGCTGGCTCTTGTTTGGTGTTGTGTTGCTCGCTTCGCTTCGCGTTGTGCTGCTGGTTCCTACTGCACTCGTGCTCGATGGTGTGGCCGTTGGAGCCCTAGATGGCGCCTTGAATTTCTGTTGCAGAGAGGAAAGAGGAAGGGAAACTGTCTGAGCGAAGCGAGTTTTTCCCTTCCCCTCTCTGCGACATAAATTCAAGGGGAAGTCGCCATCTCGGGCGCGCCTTTCTTTTGCTTACTTTTCTTTGGCAAGACAAAGAAAAGTGAGTCGTGCCCGGCAGGGAACGAAAGGGGGGCTGAACCACACCCGCCCGCCGCCGGCGTAGGCAAAAAACATCCACGACACAGAAACAAAACCTACCGCTGCATCACAGCCAGGACCACCAAGATGCCCACCGGCGGCACCACACACCAGAACGAAAACGTTGCAAACGCCAACGCCCCCAGCACCGCGCCCGTGGCGAACCCGGCCAGCGGCGGCACCATCTTCCGCAACCGCGTGCGCGCAACATCCTTCTGCGTACCACCCGGCGACAGCAGTTCGACCACGTCGATCACGATCTGCGTCGTGTTGCCGGTCATGATGGTCGTGGGTGCATGCTCCGACAGCACGATGCGCGCCTTGGCGTTCTGCACGCCCATCGCTGCAACGCCGATGAGCCCGACAACAATCGTGGCCGGTGCATCCGCCGATTGAATTGGCAGCGCCAGCAACCCCGCCACCATGAACGCCAGCAGGAGCACGGCCTGCGCGAACAGCAGCGGCCGCAGCGGCGCCACCCCGCGCCGCGTGAGCGCTGTCACGGCCAGCTTGGTCGCCGCCACGGCCAGCACGAACATCG
>NZ_QMKS01000016.1:0-163059 GCF_003290055.1 Ralstonia sp. GX3-BWBA
TGGCTCTTGTTTGGTGTTGTGTTGCTCGCTTCGCTTCGCGTTGTGCTGCTGGTTCCTACTGCACTCGTGCTCGATGGTGTGGCCGTTGGAGCCCTAGATGGCGCCTTGAATTTCTGTTGCAGAGAGGAAAGAGGAAGGGAAACTGTCTGAGCGAAGCGAGTTTTTCCCTTCCCCTCTCTGCGACATAAATTCAAGGGGAAGTCGCCATCTCGGGCGCGCCTTTCTTTTGCTTACTTTTCTTTGGCAAGACAAAGAAAAGTGAGTCAGCCCCGGCAGGGGATGAAACCAGGAATGAACCACTCCCGCCGGGACAAGGCGAACATCACCAATGGGGCATCAAGCAACGTTGTGAGCCGCCCGCCAGCCAAGACCTTCCACAGTCCCAGCCTTAGGCTTGTACTCACAACCAATCCAGCCTTGGTAGCCAATCTCATCCAACCAACGGAACAGGAACTGGTAGTTGATCTCACCGGTACCCGGTTCGTTACGGCCAGGGTTGTCCGCCAACTGCACATGCTTGATCTTGTCCAGATGGCGCTTCAGCGTGCTTGCCACTTCGCCCTCCATCCGTTGCATGTGATAGATGTCGTACTGCATGTACAGGTTGGACGCATCCACGTCGTTGATCAGATCCAGCGCCTGCTGCGTGCGGTTCAGGTAGAAGCCGGGAATATCGAACGTATTGATCGGCTCGATCAGCAGATCGATCTTCTCGGCCTTCAGCGCCTTCGCCGCAAACTTCAGGTTCTCCACCAGCGTCTTGCGTGCAGCGTCTTCGCTCACGCCTTCGGGGCGAATGCCTACCAGGCAGTTGAGCTGTTTCACGCCGAGCACCTTGGCGTACTTGATGGCTTCGCCCACGCCGTCCTGAAACTCGCTCACGCGATCGGGCAGGATGGCGATACCGCGCTCGCCGCCGTCCCAGTTGCCGGCCGGCAGGTTGTGCAGGACGAGGTCGAGCTGGAAGCGGTTCAGACGATCGGCAATCTGGTCTGCGTGGAACGCGTAGGGGAACAGGAATTCCACACCGCGAAAGCCCGCACGCGCGGCGGCTTCGAAGCGGTCAAGGAAGGCCTGCTCGTTGAAGAGCATGGTCAGGTTGGCTGCCAGCTTTGTCATGGTTTCTCCTTTTATCGGACGGTGAGGGAACGGCGGGCCGTCTTTATGCGGTGACGCCTTCGGCTTCCGTGAGGGTGTCTTCCAGGTCGAGCACGTCTTCAAACTCGACCACGTTGTCGATCTCGGTGCCCATCGCGATGTTGGTCACGCGCTCGAGAATCACTTCCACCATCACCGGCACCGAGAACTCGGCCATCAGCAGGCGGGCCTGCGCGAAGGCGGGTTCGATGTCTTCCGGCTTGAACACGCGGATCGCCTTGCAACCCAGGCCTTCCACCACCTTCACGTGGTCGACGCCGTAGCCGTTCAGCTCAGGAGCGTTGACGTTGTCGAAGGCGAGCTGGACGCAGTAGTCCATCTCGAAGTTGCGCTGCGCCTGGCGGATCAGGCCCAGGTACGAGTTGTTCACCACCACATGGATGTACGGCACCTTGAACTGCGCGGCCACCGCCATCTCTTCGATCATGAACTGGAAGTCGTAGTCACCCGAGATGGCCACCACGTCGCTGTTGGGCGAGGCCACCTTCACGCCGATGGCGGCGGGAATCGTCCAGCCCAGCGGGCCTGCCTGGCCGCAGTTGATCCAGTGGCGCGGCTGGTTGACCGACAGGAACTGCGCAGCAGCGATCTGCGACAGGCCGATCGTGCTCACGTAACGCACGTCGCGCGGGAAGTACTGGTTCATCTCGCGGTACACGCGCTGCGGCTTGATGGGCACGTTGTCGAAGTCCGAGCGACGCAGCATCGTGCGCTTACGCTTCTGCACGTCGGCGTTCCAGCTCTTGCGGCACGGCAGCTTGCCGGCGGCCTTCAGCTCGCGGGCCACTTCAATGAACTTCTCCAGCGCAGCCTTGGCGTCCGAGACGATGCCCAGGTCGGGGCCGAACACGCGGCCGATCTGGGTCGGTTCGATATCGACGTGAATGAACTTGCGGCCCTTGGTGTAGACGTCGACGCTGCCCGTGTGGCGGTTGGCCCAGCGGTTGCCGATGCCGAACACGAAGTCCGAAGCGAGCAGCGTGGCATTGCCGTAGCGGTGCGATGTTTGCAGGCCGACCATGCCGGCGTTGAGCGGGTGGTCGTCGGCCAGCACGCCCCAGCCCATCAGCGTCGGGACCACAGGCACGTTCACCAGCTCGGCAAACTCGACCATCAGCTTGGCCGCATCAGCGTTGATCACGCCGCCGCCGCACACCAGCAGCGGGCGCTCGGCCTGGCACAGCATCTCGATGGCGCGCTCGGCTTGGGCACGCGTGGCCGCGGGCTTGTAGACCGGCAGCGGGCTGTACGTGTCGGGGTCGAATTCAATCTCGGCGACTTGCACGTCGAACGGCAGGTCGATCAGCACCGGACCGGGGCGGCCCGAGCGCATCAGGTGGAAGGCTTGCTGGAACACGCGCGGCACCAGGGCCGGCTCGCGCACGGTGACGGCCCACTTCGTGACCGGCTTGGCGATCGACTCGATGTCGACGGCCTGGAAATCTTCCTTGTACAGACGGGCGCGGGGCGCCTGGCCGGTGATGCACAGGATGGGAATCGAGTCTGCCCAGGCCGAGTACAGGCCGGTAATCATGTCGGTGCCGGCCGGCCCCGACGTGCCGATGCACACGCCGATGTTGCCGGGTTCCGCACGGGTGTAGCCCTCGGCCATGTGCGAGGCGCCTTCAACGTGGCGGGCCAGCACGTGGTCAATGTTGCCGGCGCGGCGCAGCGCCGAGTACAACGGGTTGATGGCGGCACCAGGCACGCCGAAGGCGGTGGTGATGCCTTCTTTTTCCATCACCGCAACTGCGGCATCAATCGCTCTCATCTTCGGCATGGGGTGTCTCCAGGAAGGGGAAGGTGGGAATCCGTTGGAGCCGATCCTATTCCCGCATGCCGGTATGGATAAACGCAGATTTCGTCAGTTGATTGCTAACTCTGAATACCGAATAGTTTTGCGTACCGCACCAATTCCCCGGCAACTAATACGTCGAAGAAGCTTGTATTGAAGCCGTTTCAAGCTGCTTTTGTGCGGCGCAAAAAAATGGCGCAACGCGCTCGCATCGATCACATCGTTGTCCACCATTTTTGCCATTCGTCACAGGTGATATGCGCCAGAAAGCTGCAATCCAGGTACGGAATGCTCACTAAAATGGTCAGACATTGCGAACTGGAATGATGGAATGGACAAGCTCAAGCAGATCGAAGCGTTCATCGCCGTGGTGGAACACGGCAGCATGGCCGCCGCCGCGCTCACGCAGGACGTGACGCCCGTCATGATCGGCCGCCGCATCAACGCGCTGGAAGCCCGCCTGGGCGTGAAGCTCCTGCACCGGTCGACCCGCCGCATTGCGGTGACGGAGCAGGGCGCGGTGTTCATGGAACAGTGCAAAAAGGCGCTGGGCGAGCTGGACCGCGCAGAGCTGCTGGTTGCCGAGGGCCGCCACAAGGCGACCGGGCACCTGATCGTCTCGGCGCCGGCTGCCTTCGGCCGCAAGCACGTCGCCCCGCACGCGCCGGACTTTCTGCGTGCCAACCCCGACGTGCGCATCTCCTTCAACCTGACCGACCGCGTGGTCGACCTCGTGCGCGAAGGCTATGACGTGGGCATCCGTATTGGCGGCGCGATCGATCCGAACTTCGTGGCGATCCGCCTGGCGTCGAACAAGCGCGTGGTGTGCGGCACGCCTGCGTACTTCGCCAAGCACGGCGTGCCTCGCACGCTGGATGATCTCGAGCGCCACAACTGCCTCGCCTTCAACCTGCAGGGTGGCCAACAGCGCGGCTGGTATTTCCAGCAGAACGGCAAGGCCGTCACCGTGAAGGTGAACGGCAATCTCGACTGCAACGATGGTGAACTGCTGCACCGCTGGATGGGCGAAGGCCTCGGCCTGGGGTGGCGCTCAACGTGGGAGATTCAGCCCGAGCTGGAATCCGGCGCGCTGATGACCGTGCTGGACGACTACGCGCTGCCCGACTACGACATCCTCGCCGTGTACCCGCAGCAGCGGCCGGTGCCGGCAAAGATCCGGTTCTTTATCGAACACCTGAAGACGGTGTATGGGCAGGCGGGGTATTGGTCGCGAACCAGTTGAGCGTGCGGAAATGGATGACGGTTCCTAAACTTGTCATCAGATGCTTCGCGGGTGGCGCGCTCAATGCCGGAGACTGAAGATGCTACACAGAACTGCAGTTGTCGGCGCTCTCATGCTCAGCACCTCTGCCCTGGCGTGCGATTTGACCGGGCTTGAGCACCCGCTGGTGTTCTCGCCCGGCGAGTCTGCGCTGCCGACCGCCGAAATCCTGAAACTGGCGGAATGGGATTCGCAGCTCAAAGAAGATTTCCGCAGCGGCGGCAAGTACCGGGTGCGCTTGCGGGAGGCGTCCGAGCCTGCTCCCGACCCAGAGCTGGCAGTGCTGCGGCTCAGAAGCATCCAGGCCGTGCTGGACGCTGTCGGAATCGAGGGCGACAAAGTTGAGTCGTCCGAAGCCGATACGCATCTACGTGCCGTGGAACGCGAGGGTGTCGCTCCCAAAATGCCGACAGCCGCCTACGTAGTTTTCCAACCGGACTGCCAGAACCCGTGTTGCCCGGGCTCCGCGCCCGCCGCTCCGCTCGCTCCCGAGCGATAAGCGCTAGGTAATTGCCACACGCCCCTGCGTCAAATCCCGCAACGCGACGCGTGCTGCAGCCTCGTCCGTCACCGGCAACCGTACGGTAAGCGTGACGCCCACATCGTAGGCAGCATCGAGTAGCGCATACCCGCCATCATCGATCCAGCGGCGGATGCGCGCCTCATCGGCGTAATCGGTGGCGAGGGTGAGCGTGGTGCTGGCGATGCGCTCCACGCGTTCGGCGTGCATGAGCGCGGTGGCAATGGCATCCGTGTAGGCGCGCACGAGACCGCCGGCGCCGAGCTTGACCCCGCCAAAGTAACGCACCACGGCGCCCAGCGTGCCGTCCAGATCGTGATGGCGCAGCACTTCAAGAATGGGGCGGCCTGCCGTGCCGGAGGGCTCGCCGTCATCGGACATGCCTGACTGGCCGCCCGCCAGGAGCGCCCAGCAGACGTGCGTGGCAGCGGGGTGTTCGGCGCGCAGGCGTGCAATGACGTCCATGGCGGCGGCCCGGTCTTCAACCGGCACGGCCAACCCGATAAAGCGGCTCTTCTTGATTTCCAGCTCGGCAGAAACCGGCGCGCGCAGCGTGTACGTCGGCACGCGCGGTCAGGCGAGGAGGGCGGCTACGAGATCCGTCGCCCGGCCGCCCGGCGATTCGAACTTGAGCGACGCCTCGGTGTGCGCCATGTGCTCTTCCATCAGTGCGATGGCGCCTTCCACGTCACCGCGCTTGGCGGCGTCCAGGAAAGCAGTGTGTTCGTCGGACGAACGCACGGCGTCGTACGTCGACTGGTACATCATCGTGATCACCGAGCTGCGGGCGGAAAGCTCATACAGCATCTCCTTGAGCACGCTGTTCCCGACCACGTCGGCCATCAAAAGATGAAAGTCGGCCATCAGGCGATTGCGGCGCGGGACGTCAGACAAGTCGCCGCTTGCCGCCACCTTGTGTTCTTCGGCCAGGTGCTTCTCCAGCCGCTTGTAATCGGCGGGGGTCGCTTTGGCGATGAACTCGCGCACCAGCGCCACTTCCAGCACGCGGCGCACGGCAAACACTTCGCGCGCCTCGGTCTCATCCGGCTTGGCGACGAATGCACCGCGATCCGGCTCCATGCGGATCAGCTTGTCCTTGGCCAACATCAGCAGCGCTGCGCGAATCTTCGTGCGGCTGACGTGGTAGACCCGCGCCAGCGCCTCTTCGCGCAGCTTGGTGCCCGGCGGCAGCCGATGCGCGACGATCGCCTGGGCGATGTCATCGGCAATGCCTTCGGAGGAGATGTCGGCGGCGGTGGTTTCGGTCATGGCGCCGATTTTACCGCCGTCCGACAGTAGCGCCGCTTCAGGCATGCGGCAGCGTGTGGGCGGCCGCGGCCACACCGTGGCTGTGCGCAATCGCTTCGCCTTCTTCGGTGATGTCGATCTTGCCGTCGAGCACCGCATTGGCGCGCACGCGGTCGATGTCCTTTTCCCACGCTGCGATGACGACGGTGGCGACGCAGTTGCCGATCAGGTTGCCCAGCGCACGGGCAATGCCGATGAACCAGTCGACGGAGAGCACCAGCACCAGGCCGATCGCCGGAATGGCCGGAATGACCGACAGTGTGGCCGCCAGAATCACGATGGCCGAACCCGGAATACCGTGCGCGCCCTTGGAAGTGACGAGCGCCACGCCCAGGATCAGCAGCAGATCCTGCAGCGCCAGCGGCGTGTTGGTTGCCTGTGCGATGAACACGGCCGCCAGCGTCAGGTAGATCGAAAACGCATCGAGGTTGAATGAGTAGCCGGTCGGGATGACCAGGCCGACCACCGAGCGCTTGATGCCCATCTTCTCCAGCTTGTTCATGATGGACGGCAGCACCGCGTCGGACGAAGCCGTGCCCAGCACCACCAGCAGTTCAGCGCGCAGGAAGCGGATCAGCTTGAAGATGTTGAAGCCCGCCAGGCGCAGGATGGTGCCGAGCACGACGAACACGAACAGCGCCACGGCGACATAGAACAGCAGCACCAGGAAGCCAAGCTGCTTGAGCGAGCCCGCGCCGTACTTGCCGACGGTAAAGGCCACCGCGCCCAGCACGCCCAGCGGTGCCAGACGGATGATCACGGCCATCATGCGGAACAGCACATGCGAGAGCTGATCGATCAGGTTGACCAGCGGCTTGGTCCGCTCACCCAGCAGCGACAGCGAGCAGCCGAACAGGATCGATACCAGCAGCACCTGCAGGATGTCGCCCTTCACAAAACCGCTGACGAACGTATCGGGAATCAGTTTGAGGAAGAACGCTGCAACGCCGGTCGATTCCACCTGCTTGGCGGTCGTCATGTACGACGCCATGGCTGCCGGATCGAGCGTCTTCGGATCCACATTCATGCCGTGGCCCGGCCCGAACAGATAGGCCAGCGCAATGCCCAGTGCCAGCGCAATCGTCGTGACGATTTCAAAGTAGATGACGGCCTTGCCGCCTACGCGCCCAACCTTCTTCAGCTCGCCGGCGCCGCAGATGCCCACCACTACCACCGAGAACACGATCGGCGCGATCAGCATCTTGATCAGCTTCAGAAAACCATCGCCAAGCGGCTGCAGTTTCTGCGCAAACTCCGGCGCCCAGATGCCCAGCGCGATGCCCACCGCCAGGGCAATCAAAACCTGCCCGAACAACGGGCGCGTAAAGCGTTGCATGGTGAATCCTCCTTTGGATTACTGGTGTCTCAAGCCGTGCCCAATCGTCTAATTCAGTTGGTTGCGATTGTCGTCACGGCCTTGTTTCGCTCGCTGCGTCGCAACAAATTGTCGCGATGAATTGTTGAGCGTTGACGGCATCATAGGCGATCCAATTTTTGTATGCAATTTTTGAATTCACATGCTAGGATCGACTCATGCAGTCCCGCGAAGCCTTGTGCTTCCGCCATCTACGCTGCACTTCCGGCGTTCCCATCGCTACAGTTTCGAGTGTTCTTACTCGCTGTTTTTGTTCGATGGGGCGGCCGTATAACATCCAGAGACAAATACCAAGGAGTTCCACATGGCGATGCCCACGCTCGATCCGAACGCGCCGGATTTCACGCGCCGATATCCGAACCTGGCGGACCCCCGCCTTGGCGCAGAGGCCACGTTCGCGACCGACGAATTCTTCGCGCCGAAAGACCGCATGCTCAACCCCGAGCCGGCGGTCTTCATTCCGGGCAAGTACGACGACCACGGCAAGTGGATGGATGGCTGGGAAACGCGCCGTCGCCGCAACGGTGGCTATGACCACTGCATCGTCCGCCTGGCCCGCCCGGGCGTCGTGAAAGGTGTGGATATCGACACCAGCCACTTCACCGGCAACTTCCCGCCGGCCGCTTCCATTGAAGCCGCTTATCTGCCGGATGGCGAGCCGACCGAAGCCACGCAGTGGACCGAAATCGTTCCGTCGACCACGCTGCAAGGCAACAGCCACGCCTACGTGGCCGTGACGAGCACGCAAGCCTTCACGCACCTGCGCGTGAACATCTTCCCGGACGGCGGCATCGCGCGCCTGCGCGTGTACGGCCAGCCGCAAGTCGACTGGAAGGGTGCTGATCGCACCAAGCTGTTCGACCTGGCCGCCATGGAAAACGGCGCCTATGTGGTCGAAGCCAACAACGAACACTTCGGGCCGGCCTCGCGCATGCTGATGCCAGGCCGTGGCGTGAACATGGGCGACGGCTGGGAAACGCGCCGGCGCCGCGAACCGGGCAACGACTGGTGCGTGATCGCCCTGGCCAACCCGGGCCGCATCCGCAAGATCGAAGTCGACACCGCGCACTTCAAGGGCAACTTTGCTGATCGCGTTTCCATCCAGGCCGCGCGCGTGGTGGGCGGCACTGACAGCTCGCTGAAGACGCAAGCGATGTTCTGGCAGACGCTGCTGCCCGAGCAAAAGCTGCAAATGGATCTGCAGCACTACTACGAAGCGGAAATCGCCGACCTCGGCATCGTGACGCACGTGCGTTTCAACATGTTCCCGGATGGCGGTGTGTCGCGTCTGCGCCTGTGGGGGGTGCTCGAATGAGCCAAGAGACCGCCGCACGCGTTGCGCTGACCATCGAGCCGCTCACGCGCGAAGCTTTTGCGCCGTTCGGCGATGTGATCGAGCTGGAAGGGGCCAAGCAATTTCCCATCAACCAGGGCACGACCATCCGCTTTCATGACCTCGCCAACGTGGATGTGGGCGAGGGCGGCCGCGCGCTGATCAGCCTGTTCCGTGGCCAGCCGCGCACGCTGCCGTTCGAGGTCAAGATGCTGGAGCGCCATCCGCGTGGAAGCCAGGCGTTCATCCCGCAGAACGACAAGCCGTATCTGGTGGTTGTGGCGCCGGCAGGCGAGCTGGACCCGTCCAAGTTGCGCGCGTTCGTCTCGCGTGGCTGGCAAGGCGTGAACTACGCGCGCGGCGTGTGGCATCACCCGCTGCTGGCCCTGGGCGAGGTGAGCGATTTCCTCGTCGTCGACCGTGGTGGCGAAGGCCACAACTGCGACGAGCAAGACCTGGCCGAATCGGTGTGGTTGACCGCCGAGGCCATGCAGGCCGCGCAGTAAGCATCGCGTCATCCGCGCCAATCCTGAGCCCCCGCACAACGGGGGCTCAGTCACTTTCAATCTCCGTCCCACTACAAGCAGGGAGACATCGACATGACCCAGGCTCAACTCGCCATCCCCGGCATCGATGCGGACATCCGCGCGTTTGTCGAGGCCGCGCACGCGCAGCAGATTGATTTCCTGCGTGAGCTGGTGAAGGTGCCGTCGGACAACCCGTCCGGCGATTGCGCACCGCATGCCGCGCGCGCCAAGGCGTTGCTGGAGGCGCTGGGCCTGACGGTCGAGGCGCATGCCGTGCCGCAGGCGCAGGTACGCGCCGCCGGCATGGTCAGCGCCACCAACCTGATCGTGCGCCACACGTTCGGCAGCGGCGGCCCCACGGTCGCCATGAACGCACACGGCGATGTCGTTCCGCCCGGCCTGGGCTGGACGCACGACCCGTACGGTGGCGAGATCGTCGAGACCGAACACGGCCCGACCATGTTCGGCCGCGGCGTGGCGGTGTCCAAGTCGGACTTTGCAACCTACACGTGGGCGCTGCTCGCGCTGATCGAGGCTGAGAAGCGTGGCGCGAAGCTCAACGGCACGGTCGAACTGCACTTCACATACGACGAAGAAACCGGCGGCGACATCGGCCCGAAGTGGCTGCTGGATCAAGGCCTGAGCAAGCCCGATTACGCGATCTCGGCGGGTTTTGCGTATGGCATCACCTCGGCGCACAACGGCTGCCTGCACGTGCAGGTGACGGTGCGCGGCAAGCAGGCGCACGCCGCCATGCCGCATACGGGCATTGACGCCATCGAGGCGGCCACACATATCCTGCAGGCCGTATATGCATATCGCGCGGAACTCGCGACGCGCAAATCCGCCGTGCCGGGCATCGACCACGCAACGCTCAACGTCGGGTTGATCCAGGGTGGCATCAACACCAACGTGGTGCCCGATCTGGTGACGTTCCGCATTGACCGCCGGATGATTCCTGAAGAAGCCGGGCGCGATGCAGAAGGCGAACTGCGCGCAGTGATCGAGCGCGCGGCGGCAGAACGACCGGGGATCGAGGTTTCGGTCGAACGCATTCTGCTGGCAGAGCCGCTTGCTGAGCTGCCGGGTGTGGAAGCGCTGATTGGCGCGCTACGGCGGCATGCGTTGGCCGTGTTTGGCGGGGATGTGCCGGTGCACGGCGTGCCGCTGTATACCGATGCCCGGCATTACACGGCGCATGGCGTGCCGACGGTACTGTATGGCGCGGGACCGCGGACATTGATGGAAGCGCGTGGGCACAACACGGATGAAAACCTCCGGTTGAATGATCTGCGGGGCGCGACTGTGGTGGTGGGGTGCGCTGTGGGGGAGTTGTTGGGTGGGTGATTGTTGTTTTGTTTTTGCCTTGGTGGTCCATCCCCTTTTCGTTCCCTGCCGGGACCGACTCACTTTTCTTTGTCTTGCCAGAGAAAAGTAAGCAAAAGAAAGGCGCGCCCGAGATGGCGACATCCCCTTGAATTTGTGTGACCGTGCGGGGAAGGAGGCAAACTCGCTTCGCTCAAACAGGCCTCCTTCCTTTATCCGCCCGCTCACAAAAATCCAAGGCGCCATCAAGGGCTCAACGTCAAAAGAAAAAGGCCAACCCAATCGCGCGGTTGGCCTTTGTCGTTTGGGCTGGCGCTGAGATGGTTTGGCCTTTGACTTTCCTGCCTTAGATGGCGCCTTGAATTTCTGTTGCAGGGAGGAAAAAGGAAGGGAAACTGTTTGAGCGCAGCGAGTTTTTCCCTTCCCCTCCCTGCGACATAAATTCAAGGAATCTTTCGCCATCTCAGGCGCGCATTTCTTTGCTTACTTTCTTTGGGCAAGACCAAAGAAAGTGGGTCAGCCCCGGCAGGGGATGAAACAAGGGATGCACCACAAAAACAAAAAGCACGAATCCCCCCAACACCAACCACGAAACCAGCCACCAAGCGCCAGCCCTTAAGATTGCAG
This sequence comes from Ralstonia sp. GX3-BWBA, assembly GCF_003290055.1. Taxonomy (NCBI): domain Bacteria; kingdom Pseudomonadati; phylum Pseudomonadota; class Betaproteobacteria; order Burkholderiales; family Burkholderiaceae; genus Ralstonia; species Ralstonia sp. GX3-BWBA. The sequence goes on from NZ_QMKS01000016.1 coordinate 11,252, forward strand.
CACGTTCCATCAAGCCAACAAGAGGGCCTAGAGCCCAAAACCCATGCAGATCTACCACAACCCCCGCTGCTCCAAATCCCGCGCCGCCCTCGAACAAGCGCAATCCTTTACCGCAAAAAACGGAGAACAACTCGACGTCATCGAATATCTGACGACGCCGCCCACGCTGGCCGACCTCAAGAAGCTCGCAGCGCAACTCGACACACCGCTGCGCAGCCTGATCCGCGAAAACGAAGACGAATACGCGCAGCTCAATCTGGCCGATGCCTCAGATGACGCGCTGCTCAAGGCCATCGCAGCACATCCGAAGCTGCTGCAGCGTCCGGTGCTCGTTCGCAACGGTCGCGCCACCATCGGTCGCACGCCCGAGGCGCTCGACGCGTTTCTGAAGTAATTCACCACGGCCCACAAAGTTGAACGGCCTGCCGATTTCCATCGGACAGGCCGTTCAGGGGTGGCCGTATCTCGCTTTGCGCGAGGGCCGGGGCTGCGTCCGTCAAGACGCGCAAGGGCACCGGTTTATTCCAGGCCCATCCATCGGGCCATTTCTGACCCGAAGCCAACTGCCAGCAGGGCGGCAAGCACCACTGCCAGCGCCGCCGCGGTCGAGACCATGGCGACTTTCATGACGTCTGCGTCGTGGTGTGCGTTGCTGTGCGTGTGATGCAGATGCTGCGCACGCATGCTCAACGGAACCGCCTTCGCAGATGATTTGCGATGCCAATGCAAGCGCTCCGTCATCGCTCGCAAGTGTTGCGTGTCAAACGCGTCACGGGAAAATCGCATCGCGGTACCTCCCCGTTGTTGGCTGATAGCCGACGCCGGCACGCACCGGCGTCGGGGGCACGTGCGGCCCGAAAACGATACGGCAAGCAAATGGCGTATGCGAGTGGCTTTGCTTGTCGGCGCCGGGTGGCGCAGTCGTCTGGTCGCTCGCACAAGCCCAGCGTAGACGGGGGTTTGCGGCGCCGCAAGTTGCGTTGCGGCATGGTGCGCGCATCACGCGGGCAAGAGGCAAACCGCGTGCGGGTCTTCGCCAACTGCGTGATGTGCGCGGCGCTCAATCCTGAGCAGATTGGTGGGGCATTTGTGCGGCGGCGCGCTCGGCTTCGCGCTTGCGCAGTTCGGCCAGCATGTTGCAGAAGAGCGCGCCTTGCTCCTTTGCGTCATCCAGCGCGATATGCGTATGGGGCAGCGGGTCGTGCCAGTGCTCGGGAAAAGCCGCTTTGACGTTGCGCCGATACGGCATGCCCGTGAGCGCAAAGGCCAGCGTCTTGATGTCGAGCGCCGCCCAGCCAAACGGCGAGCGCCCGGCAAAACGCATCATGTACCAGAACATGAACGTGAAATCGAAGCCGGCTGGAAACGCCACGAACACGGGCTTGCCGGGCAGGCTCTCGACCCATTCCACGTAACGCGGCAGGGCCACCTCGGGCGCTTCGAGGTTGGCGCGGCACGCAGTCCACGCCTCGGGCTGCGTTTTCCACCATTGCATCTGGATCGGATGGCCTTCGGCGCCGGGCAGCGTTTGCAGGTTCGCTTCAAACGTGCCGACGAGCGTCTTGTCGGCCAGGTACGCCGCGCTGGCGAAGCTCAGCATCGAATGCGGGCCGGGGATGGGGCCGTCGGCCTCGATGTCGGTGCTGACGTAGATTTCGGGCCGCGTGTCGGGCGGTTGGTTGCCGCGCTTGCGGCGGGGCTTGTCCGCCGGCGCAGCGGGCGCGCTGTCGGCGAAGGGGTCGTCGCTCTCGTTGGCGCTGTCGTTGGTGGTCCCGCTCATGCTGAGCCTTCGTTGGCAAACAGGCGATCGGCGACATACGGGTTACTGGCGCGCTCCTCACCAAAAGTCGAGACTGGTCCATGGCCCGGCACAAACGTGACGTCGTCGCCGAGCGGCCAGAGCTTGGTGCGGATCGCGTTGATCAGGTCTGCATGGTTGCCGCGCGGGAAATCCGTGCGGCCGATCGACCCCGCGAACAGCACGTCGCCGACGATGGCAACGCGATCTTCCGCGCTGAAGAACACCACGTGACCGGGTGTGTGGCCAGGGCAGTGGAACACCTGCAGCGTGCGGCCGGCGGCTTCCACGGTGTCGCCGTCTTCCAGCCAGCGGTCGGGCACGAACGCCTTGGCGGGCGGGAACCCAAAGCGCTGGCTCTGCATCGGCAGCTGATCGATCCAGAACGCCTCATCCTTCTGCGGCCCTTCGATGGGCACGCCAAGCTGCGTGCGCAGGGCATCGGCGGCGGCGCAGTGGTCGACGTGGCCATGCGTGAGCAGGATTTTTTCGATGCGCGCGCCGTGCTGCTGGGCGGCGGCCAAGATGCGTTCGATATCGCCGCCCGGATCGGTGACGGCGGCAGCACCATCGTCGCCAATCAGCAGCGTGCAGTTCTGTTCAAACGGCGTAACGGGGACGACAACGACTTTCATGTGATCTTGTGTGCGCATTTGCACATGGCAGGGATAACCCGATTGTATCGGCCCGAGCCCGCGCCAGCACTGGGCTCGCGGGCTGCGCTGTTACATCAGAAAGAAAATTTTACAAAATTGATGGGAGATAACAGCATGATGCGATCGTTTTAATAGGAAATGTAAATAATCGATCGAAGCATGCATGTTAGACTCGCGGCCATGCTTAAGTTGACCCCCCTCAATTCCAGCCGTTCGGCCGGCCGCACGCTGCGTGCCTGGCTGACGCATGGCACCGCGCTGCTGGTGCTGGCGGGCTGTGCCGCCATTCCTGGCGAGCCGCCCGTGGGTGGGCAATCCGGTCTCCAGGCCAGCAAGCCTGCAGCGCCCGCGCTGAAGGTTGCCGACCCGCGCGACAACCCCGATGCCTGGGGCACGCTGTCGTTCCGTGGCGCGCCGGATTCGAGCAGCCTCAAGCTCGACGAGAACACCGATACGAGCCCCGGCCTGCGCGCCGACCTCGGCACGTTCGAACAGCGCGGCCTGGCCTCCTGGTACGGCCGCGGCTTCCACGGCCGCCGCACCGCCAGCGGCGAGCGCTTCAACATGAACGCCTTCACGGTGGCGCATCCGTCGCTGCCGCTACAGAGCTGGGTGCTGGTGCGTAACCTCGCCAACGACCGCGTGGTCGTGGCCAAGGTGACGGATCGCGGCCCGTACTATGGCAAGCGCATCCTCGACATGTCGTATGCCGCAGCCAAGCGACTCGACTTCGTCAAGCGCGGTTCGACGCAGGTGGAAATCCGCCGCCTGTCGCGCGCTGAAGTCGAAGCGCTGCGCCCTGAGCTGACGCAAACCGATGTCGCCAGCAACGATGGCGATGCCGATGTGGGCGGTGACGAGCCCGCACCGGTCAAGAAGAAGGCGATCAAGCGTCGCGCCAAGCGCCGCTGAGCCGCTGAATCAACCACCTTCCTGCCTCAGTCCTTCCCTTCGTTTTTCAGCGCCAGCGCGCTCTGATACAGCGTGTCGACCGACGCGCCCGTAATCGCGCCGGCCAGCTTGGCTGCGCGCTTGGCGGGCAGCTCGGCCAACAGCAGACGCAACACCTGATCCGCCGCCATCGCGGTCGGTGCCGCGTCCTGCGCGCCTGCGCCTTCCACCACCAACACGAATTCGCCCTTGCCGTGCGTGGCATCGGCGGCAAGCCATGCAGGTGCCTGCGCAGCAGGCAGCACGACGATCTGCTCAAACAGCTTGGTCAACTCGCGCCCGATCAGGATGCGTCGCGCGGGCAAGTGCTCGGCCAACGCGGCGAGTGTGGCCTCAATGCGATGCGGTGCCTCGTACAGAACCCATGCCGGCCCGTGCGCCGCCCATTGGCGGATGGCCGCATCGCGTTGCCCGGCCTTGGGCGGCAAGAAGCCGACGAAGGTGAACTGCCCCTCCGACGTGTCCAGCAATTCGCCCGCGGCGGAAAGCGCCGTCACCACGGCGCTGGCGCCCGGCAGCGGAATCACGCGCTGGCCCGCCGCGCGCACCGCCTCGACAATGCGCGAGCCCGGGTCCGATACGCCGGGCGTGCCCGCATCGGACACATAGGCGATGCGCTCGCCCTGCGCCAAGCGCGCGACGATGCGCGCAGCGGCTTCTCGTTCGTTGTGCTGGTGCGCCGCGAGCATCGGTCGCGACAGCCCCAGCCGATTGAGCAGTTGCCCGGTGTTGCGCGTGTCTTCGCAGGCCACCGCGTCGACGAGGCCCAGCACGTAGCGCGCCCGCAGCGACACATCGGCAGCGTTCCCGATGGGGGTGGCCACCACATATAATGCGCCGGCGGGATAGTGCTGGTCATGCGCCAGCAGGGTCCAGTCAGGATCACTCACGAGAACTTCTCTCAGTTTGGGCCTGTCTTCATATGAAACGTACGCGCGTTGACCCAAGCCGGGGTCAGATACGCGAAGGGTACCGCCGCAAAGGGTTATTCCCTTTGCAAGGTGCCCGACAAAGTAGATGGCCCCGGCTTGGGTCAACCCGGAGGGCAAGGGGAATTTGGGTCACACGGCGTTGTTGCAGCCGGCTTGCTTGGAACGACCAAGCAAGCCGGCCGCGCCGAGCCCTGCGACCCAGATTCCCCTTGCGCGCGCACGTTTCATATGAAGACAGGCCCTAGGTTCAAACCGCACATGCATGCGCCGCAGACCATCACAGCCGCCACCGGTGAAGCCGGTGAAGACCGTGCGCTGCGCTACCTGCAGGCGCGCGGGCTGGCGGTGGTCAGCCGCAATTATCGCTGCAAGGGCGGTGAGATCGATCTGGTGATGCGCGATGCGGCCGGCGCGCTCGTGTTTGTCGAGGTGCGTGCCCGCGTGGCGCGCTCCGCGCAGCGTTTTGGCGGGGCGGCCGCGAGCGTCACGCCCGCCAAGCAGCGTCGCCTGATTGCCGCGGCCGAAGATTTTCTCGCGCGGCAGGCTGAAGACGTGCCCGCCTGCCGTTTTGACGTTATCGCCATCGACGGCGTCCGTATCGAATGGATGCGCGATGCCTTCGGTGCCGACGCCTAAACCTCGCATGAACCTCGCTCTTCTTTCTTCCGGACTTCATTCAAGGACAGCATGAAACTCTCGTCGCCTACGTTTGCCCGCTTCCGTCACACGGTCAAGCGCACCGCCGTGCTGGCCGCTCTGGCCGGCATTACCGCAACGCAGTTGACCGCCTGCTTCCCGCTGTTTGCCGGCGCCGTGGCCGGCGGCGTGGCGCTCGCGACCGACCGCCGCCCGACCGCCACCCAGACCATCGACCGCGGCCTGCAGATGGAAGCCGAGAACACGCTGATCTCGCGCTACGACGGCCGTGCCCACGTGAACGTGACGGTCTACAACCGCAAGGTCCTGCTGACCGGCGAGGCCGGCACCGAGCAGACCAAGCAGGAGATCGGCCAATACGCACAGAAGCTGCAGAACGCACGTGAGGTCGTCAACGAGATTGTGGTGACGCCGGTGTCGAGCACCTTCGGCTCGCGCACCAACGATACGTACATCACCACCAAGGTGAAGAGCGTGCTGGCCGGCACGGAAGGCGTGCCCTGGAACTCCATCAAGGTGACGACCGAAGCACAGACCGTTTTCCTGATGGGCGTGGTAACCGAGGCCGAAGGCAACAAGGCCACCGAAGCCGTGCGCACGGTGGGCGGCGTGAACAAGGTCGTGAAGGTGTTCGACTACGTGAGCGAAGACGAGCGCAAGCGCCTGGACGCCAATGCCACGTCGACCAACGCGTCGACGGCGCCTGATGCGTCGCAAGGCACCCCGGCGCCGGCGCAAGGTACGCCGACGGCCACGCAGGCCCCGGCACCCGTCACATCGGCCTCGCCTGGCGTGACCGTGTCGCCGACCAACTCGCCGGCGCTGCCGCCGGGCAAGCAATTGCCGTAAGCCACGTCCGCAACGTCGCTTCGCAAGGAACGCAGCCACCGTGCTGCGTTTTTTGTTGGCTGCGCGCATCACAGGGCACATGGCAGGCCGTGCGTGTTAGCGTATGACGCTTCCGCGACTTCGCAGCCCCCCGATGCCCGTCGTCCACCGCCTTGCCGCCGCAGCATTGCTTGCGACGCTGCTTACTGCCCCTGTGCCCGATATGGCCCATGCGGCCGATCGCCCACCCTCCAATCTGCAGGCCCGCACCTGGGCCGCCACGTGCGCAAGCTGCCATCACGCCGATACCGCGCCCGGTGCCAAGCTCCCTGCGCAGACGTTGCTACCGCTCGCAGGCCGCTCGCAGGCCGAGCTGATCGACGCGATGCAGGCATTCCGCAACGGCACGCGTCCGGCCACGGTGATGGGCCAGATCGCTCGCGGTTACGACGATGCGCAGATCGTTGCCATTGCCGGCTGGCTGTCGCGCCAATCGCAGGAGGCGCCGTGAGTGAATCGCTGCGCAAGGATCGACGCGCAGTCTTGCGCGCGCTTGGGGCGTCCGCGCTGGCCGGGCCGCTGGCCGCATGCGCATCGCTGTCGGGTGTGCGCAATGCGCGCGTTGTAGTGGTTGGCGGCGGGTATGGCGGCGCGACGGCAGCCAAGTATGTGCGCGTGTTTTCCGGTGGCCATGTCGACGTGACGCTGGTTGAGCCGAACGCCGCGTTCGTCTCGTGCCCGCTGTCGAATCTCGTGCTGTCGGGCGACCGCGACATGGCTTCGATCACCGTGCCGTATGACGCGCTGGTCGAGCGCCACGGCGTGCGGTGGGTGCGCGATCGCGCATCGGCCATCGACCTTGGCGCAAAGCAGGTGCGGCTGACCGGCGGCGGCACGCTCGATTACGACCGGCTGATCCTCTCCCCCGGTATCGACTTCGTGCCGGGAGCAATCCCGGGTCTCGCCAATGCGGGCACTGCCGCGCAGGCGCCGCACGCATGGAAGGCCGGCATGCAGACGCTGGCGTTGCGCCATCGGCTCGAAGCCATGCCCAACGGCGGCACGGTGGCGATCAGCATTCCGCTGGCGCCATACCGCTGCCCGCCCGCGCCATACGAGCGCGCGTGCCTGATCGCCCATTGGCTGCAGCGCGCCAAGCCGGATTCGCGCGTGCTCATCCTCGATGCCAACGACGACGTCACCTCCAAGGGCGCGCTGTTCAAGCGCGTCTGGGCCGAACGTTACTCACAGCACATTGAATATCGCCCGCAATACAACGCCGTCGACATCGATGCCACGGGCCGCGTGCTCAAGTTCGATGTGCAGGACGACGTGCAGGCCGATGTCGTCAACCTCATCCCCCCGCAGCGTGCCGGCGCGATTGCCGTGCAAGCCGGGTTGGCGACGGCCAACGGGCGCTGGTGCGAGGTGGACTTCCTCTCGTTCGAATCGAAGGTGGCGCCGGGCGTGCATGTGATTGGCGATGCCATTCAGACCGCGCCGCTGATGCCCAAGTCGGGCCACATGGCCAACCAGCACGGCAAGGTGGCCGCCGCCGCCGTGGTCGCGATGCTGGCCGGCCACGCGCCCGATGCATCACCGCTGTACACCAACACTTGTTACAGCTTTGCCACCCCGGAAGAGGCGATGCACGTGGCGACCGTGCACCGCTACGACGCGGCGGAGCACACCATGGTGACCGTGCCCGGCGCCGGTGGGCTTTCCGAGGCGCCTTCCGCAGCGGAGGGCAAGCTGGCGCAGGGCTGGAGCCGCGCCATCTGGTCGGACATGCTCGGTTGAATGTGAGGCTGAAGGTGACGCAGAAGGTGAGGCCCCGGGCACAAACAATGCGCAAGATTGTGCAAGTCGTGTAAGCGGCCCGCGCCTACAGTGCGTCATGTGGCCGCACGGGCGGCCGTCCGAACCTTCCGATCATCATGTCTCCCAAGGATCTGCTGCTGGCCCTGACCGTTGTGCTGGTGTGGGGCGTCAACTTCGTCGTCATCAAGGTGGGCCTGCATGGCGTGCCGCCCATGCTCCTGGGTGCGCTGCGCTTTGCGCTGGTCGCGTTTCCGGCCGTGCTGTTCGTGCCACGCCCCAAGATCGCGCTCAAGTGGCTGGTCGCCTATGGCGCCACGATCAGCTTCGGGCAGTTCGCGTTCCTGTTCTCCGCCATGTATGTGGGCATGCCGGCGGGGCTGGCCTCGCTGGTGCTGCAATCGCAGGCGTTCTTTACGCTGACGATTGCCGCCATCGTGCTGCGCGAGCCGATCCGCTGGTTCCATCTGGCGGGCATGGCGGTGGCGGCGGGCGGGCTGGCGATCATCGGCATGGCGGGTGGCGGCTCGGTCACGGGCATGACCACCGCCGGTTTCCTGCTGACGCTGTGCGCGGCGTTTTCGTGGGCCAGCGGCAACATCGTCACCAAGCGGATCGGGCCGGTGAACGTGGTGAGCCTGGTGGTGTGGGGCGCCGCCATCCCGCCGATTCCGTTCTTCCTGCTGTCGTACTGGCTGGAGGGGCCGGAGCAGATTGCGCATAGCCTGGTGAACATCGGTGGGTCGAGCATCGGCGCGATCGTCTACCTGTCTTTTGGTGCCACCATCTTCGGCTACAGCCTGTGGAGCCGCCTGCTGGCGCGTTACGCGGCCAGCCAGGTTGCGCCGCTCACGCTGCTGGTGCCGGTGGTGGGGCTGGTGTCTGCCGCCGTGCTGCTGGGCGAGCGCCTGGTGCCCGCCCAATGGCTGGGCGGCGCCGTGGTGATGGCCGGGCTGCTGCTCAACGTGTTTGGCGGCCGGCTGGCGGCGCGGCGGGCGATGGCTTGACGCCGCACCCCATCAGCAGCAAGCGCCCGGGCCGAAAGGTACCGGGCGTTTTGCTGTGGGGGCGACATAGGATTTGGCCTACTTCGGGCACAATACCGGGTCCAATCCCTACCCCTGCGACCATTGGCCCGCACACGCATGCGGGCAGCCTCGTCTTCTGGAGACCACATGAAGTTCGCCCCCACGCTCGCCGCTGCGGCGGTGCTGGCCGGCCTGGCGCTGTCCGCCACGCCCGCGCTGGCCACCGTTGACGCTGCCCGCGCGCTGTCCATCGCCAACCAGAACGCCTGCATGGGCTGCCACGCCGTAGACCGCAAGCTGGTCGGCCCGGCCTACCAGGACGTTGCTGCCAAATACAAGGGCGATGCCGGCGCGCAAGCCAGGCTCATCAAGAAGGTGCGCGAAGGCGGCATGGGCAACTGGGGCCAGATCCCGATGCCGGCCAATCCGAAGATCGCCGATGCCGATCTGAAAACCGTGATCGACTGGGTGCTCGCAGGCGCCCCGGCCAAGTGAGGAACGGACGATGAATGATGCAATCAACCTGAGCCGCCGCGACGTGCTGCGCGCTGGCGCCATGATGGCGCTGCTGGTGTCCGCCGGCATTGCCACGCCGGCCCAGGCAGCCGAATGGAACAAGGCCGCCTTTGCCGTCAAGGGCGTGAATGAAGTGCTCAAGCAACTGGGCGGCGGCGCGGTTGAAAAGGGCGGCGCGGGCATCCAGCTCACCGCACCGGACATCGCCGAAAACGGCGCCGTGGTGCCGCTGGTCGTGACGAGCACGCTGCCCGGCACCGACCTCATCGCCATTCTGGTTGAAAAGAACCCGAACACGCTGGCCGCAACGTTCGCCATTCCGGCCGGGACCGACCCGTTTGTCAGCACGCGCGTGAAGATGGGCGAGACCTCGCACGTCTACGCTGCCGTGCGCGCCAACGGCAAATGGGTGCTGGCAGCTAAGGAAGTAAAGGTCACCCTTGGTGGCTGCGGCGGTTAAACATCAGGAGAACACACCATGGCAGACCCGATGCGCATTCGCGCAATGGAAAACGGCGGCACCACCGACGTGAAGATCCTGATGAAGCACGACATGGAAACCGGCCAGCGCAAAGACGCGTCCGGCAAGGTCGTGCCAGCCTGGCACATCACCAACGTGACGGTGCTGCACAGCGGCAAGACGGTGCTCGACGCGCAGTTCGGCCCGGCCGTGTCGAAAGATCCGTTCCTCAATTTCAAGTTCAAGGGCGGCGCCAAGGGCGACAAGGTTACGGTCACGTGGGTCGACAACCACGGCGACAAGCGCACCGACGAGACGTCTATCCAGTAAAGGCCCGGAGGCCCAAATGCGACGCAGCTTCTTTCGTGTGACCGCCGCGCTGGCGGCCTTGGGTGTGGCCGGCAAGGCCGCTGCCCAGAATGCCCCGCGCGCTGGCGGCGCCGGTGCCCGCTACAAGGTGGTCTACCAGTTGAGCGAAGGCATCGACCAGGCCATGCGCGCCATCGGCAACCTGCGCAACCATCTGAACGGTGCGCCCGGCACGAAGATCGTGGTGGTGGCCTTCGGCCACGGCATCGAGTTTATGGTTGAAGGCGCCAAGGATGCGCAAGGCCGCCCGTTTGATGCGCCGGTGGCCGCGCTGGCCGCCATGGGCGTGGAGTTTCGCGTGTGCCACAACTCGCTGATGGCCTTCAAGGTGCCGGAAGACAAGCTGCTGCTCGAAGCCAAGGTGGTGCCCGCCGGTGTGGTGGAAATCACGCGCTTGCAGCAGGAAGAAGGTTTCGCCTATATCAAACCGTAGGCGACCCACGGAGGGGACCGTGAAACACAAGACATGGACGATGGTGCTGGCTGCGGCGTTGGCAGCCGGCGGCGCTGTGATGGCATCCGCGCAGGATGCCAAGGACAGCACCGCCGCCGGCATCGCGCAGTACCGCGAAATGCTGGCTGACGGCAATCCGGCCGAACTCTGGGAAGCCGCAGGCGAAGAACTCTGGAAGAAGCCCGCCGGCCCGAAGCAGGCCTCGCTGCAAGCGTGCGACCTGGGCCTCGGCCCCGGCGTGGTGAAGGGCGCATACGCCAAGCTGCCGCGCTTCTTCAAAGACACCGGCCGCGTGATGGACGCCGAACAGCGCCTCATGTACTGCCGCATGACGCTGCAGGGGCTGACCAAGGAAGAGGCTTCGGCGCGGCCGTTCTCGTCGCCGGGCAAATCGTCGGACATTGAACGGCTGATGGCTTACGTCGCCTCCGAATCGCGCGGCGCGGCCATCGACATTCAGCTCGCCCACCCCGAAGAAAAGCGCGTGTACGAACTCGGCCGCCGCATGTTCTTCTACCGTGGCGGCGCGTACGACTTTGCCTGCGCCACCTGCCATGCCCAGCCGGGTTTGCGCATCCGCCTGCAAGACCTGCCCGATCTGCTGACCGCCGACGGCGCGCGCTATGCGTATTCCACATGGCCGGGCTATCGCGTCTCGCAGGGCGAGGTACGCACCATGCAGCACCGGCTGTACGACTGCCTGCGCCAGCAGCGCTTTCCGGAACCGCTCTACGGCAGCGAGGTGATCACCGCGCTGGAGATGTTCCTTGCCCGCAACGCCAACGGCGGCAAGATGGACGCGCCGTCCATCAAACGATGAGGCCGCAAATGATTCGAATGACCCTCATCACGCTGGCACTGGCTGCCGGCACCGCGCACGCAGCCGACGCCACCTCCAAGGCCGTCACCGCGCCCAAGCCCGACGCAAAGGCCGACGCCGCGCTCGCCAAGGTCATCCACGAAAGCTTTGTCTCCAAGGGTCCGGCCACCGTGGAAGGCGTGACCGAGCGCGACGACGTGCAGAAGATCTGCAGCCAGTTTGCCGACCGCAACGCCGTGCCCGCCGCCGTGGCCAAGAAGCTGGAAGACGCACAGCTCAAGACCATCCATTACCCCGCTGACAACAAGTTGCTGGGCGACTGGAAGGCCGGCGAGAAGACCGCCCAGAACGGCCGCGGCATGCAGTTCTCCGACCCGGCCGGCGGCGCGAACGGCGCCAACTGCTACGCGTGCCACCGCCTCTCGAAAGACGAAGTGTCTTACGGCACCATCGGCCCGTCGCTGTACCAGTACGGCAAGCTGCGCGGGGATTCGGAAGCGATCCTGCGCTACACCTGGGGCAAGATCTACAACTCCAACGCGTATGCGGCGTGCTCCAACATGCCGCGCTTCGGGCACAAGGGCATCCTGACCGAGCAGCAGATCCGCGACGTGATGGCGTTGTTGTTCGACCCGGCATCGCCAGTGAATCAGTGAACCAGTGACCCAATAACGCCATGCACACGCTTCGACGGTTCCTGATGTGGGCAGCAGCGGCGATGGTGTTTGCCGCCACGCAGTTTGCCAATCATGCACAGGCCGTTGAAGTGGGCGATGTGGTTGCGCTGCCCGACCTGCAGTTGCTCGATGGCACGCGCGTGCCGGGCGATGCGTGGCGCGGGCACCCGGTCATCATCGCCACGTGGGCATCGTGGTGCCCGTTCTGCGCGCTGCAGAACCCGCGCCTGCAAAAGCTGGTCGACGCCACGCGCGGTACTGACCTGCGCATTCTCACCATCAGCATCGACGCCAACCCGCAGCTCGCCAAGGACTACGTCGCCAAGCGCAACTTCACCTTTCCGGTGACGATGGAAACCGACGCGCTGTGCGCCGCCACCGGCCCGCGCAAGGGGCTGCCCGAACTGCTCGTGCTCGATGCCAAAGGGCGGGTGGTGCGCAAGGAAGTCGGCGAGATGCTTGAAGACGACGTGGCCGACCTGGCTCGCTACGCGCACAGCAACACACCATGAACCGCCGCGAATTCGTTCAAGCCCTGGCGATTGCCGCCGCCGCCGGCCTGCGCCTGACCGACGCCCACGCTGACACGTTCAGCTACGACGTACCGCGTTTTGGCAACGTCCACCTGCTGCACTTCACCGACTGCCACGCGCAGTTGCTGCCCATCGAATACCGCGAGCCCAGCGTCAACCTGGGCGTGGCGCAATGGGCCGGGCAGCCGCCGCATCTGGTGGGGCACGCGTTGCTCAAGCGGTACGGCATTGCGCCCGGCTCGCGCGCCGCGCACGCGCTCACGTCGCTCGACTTTACCGAGGCTGCCCGCCGCTACGGCCGCATGGGCGGCTTCGCGCATCTGGCCACGCTCATCAAGCGCCTGCGCGCCACGCGCCCCAATGCGCTGCTGCTGGACGGCGGCGACACGTGGCAGGGCTCCGCCACCGCGCTGTGGACGAACGGCCAGGACATGGTCGACGCCGCCCTCGCGCTGGGCGTGGACGTCATGACCCCGCACTGGGAGATGACCTACGGCGCCGACCGCGTGCGCCACGTGGTCGATCACGATTTCAAGAACAAGGTCGCCTTTGTTGCGCAGAACATCCAGACCGCCGACTTTGGTGATCCGGTGTTCGACCCGTATGTGCTGCGCGAGCTGAACGGCGTGCCGGTCGCCATCATCGGGCAGGCTTTTCCGTACACGCCCATCGCGCACCCGGCTGATTTCACGCCCGACTGGACCTTCGGCATTCAGGAAGAGCGGCTGCAGAAGATGATTGACGAGGCGCGCGGCAAGGGCGCCAAGGTGGTCGTGCTGCTGTCGCACAACGGCATGGATGTCGACCTGAAGCTCGCCTCGCGCGTGCGTGGGTTGGATGCCATCCTGGGCGGCCACACGCACGATGCCGTGCCCGCGCCCGTCAAGGTCAGCAACCCGGGCGGCGTGACGCTCGTGACCAACGCGGGCGCCAACGGCAAGTTTGTCGGCGTGCTCGATCTGGATGTGCGCGGCGGCACCGTGCGCGACATCCGCTATACGTTGCTGCCCGTGTTTGCCGACCTGCTGCCGCCAGACCCGGCCATGACGGCGCTGATCAACCGCGTGCGTGCTCCGTACCAAGACAAGCTGGGCGAAACGCTCGCCACGAACCGCGGCCTGCTGTACCGGCGCGGCAACTTCAACGGCACGTTCGACCAGCTCATCGTCGATGGCCTCATGCACGCGCAGGGCGCCGAGATTGCCTTCTCGCCCGGCTTCCGCTGGGGCACCACGCTGCTGCCCGGCGAGGCCCTGACCATGGAAGCGCTGATGGCCCAGACCGCCATCACCTATCCGGCCACCACGCTGACCGAGATGACCGGCGCCATCATCAAGACCGTGCTGGAAGACGTGGCCGACAACCTGTTCAACCCAGACCCGTACTACCAGCAGGGCGGCGACATGGTGCGCACCGGCGGCCTGCGCTACACCATCGACCCGAAGAAGCCCATGGGGCAGCGCATTACCGACATGCGCCTTGGCCCGGGTGACGGCAAGCCCATCGACGCCGACCGCCGCTACAAGGTGGCCGGCTGGGCCGCCGTATCGCCCGAAGCCCGCAAGGCGGGCGGCCGCCCCGTGTGGGACGTGCTGGCCGACTGGCTGCGCGACCAGCGCGAAGTGACTGCCGGGCCGCTCAACACGCCGCGCATTGTCGGCATGGAAGGCAATGCGGGCATGGAAAACGCGGGTTGAGCCCCGATTGAAAGCGCCCGGGGAGTTCGGGTAGACTCATTTTTCACGGGCCGATAGCTCAGCTGGGAGAGCGCCGCGTTCGCAATGCGGAGGTCGGGAGTTCGATCCTCCTTCGGTCCACCACATAAGAAAAAACCAACCGTTTTCGGTTGGTTTTTTGTTTGCCCGTTCCCTCCAGTGTTGGTGGAGGTTCGGCTACCTAGCCCGCGTGAAAGATTGATTAGACCGTTCCGCCGACGCCCTTAAACTTTTCTACGAAAGCGGCGATCTTCCGAAATACGTTTTGCTTTTTGGACAGGTATTGCGGATTTAGCGGACTCATCTTGGGCAAGAGGGCATTGAGTTCGGTCCCATTGTCACTGGCAAATTCACGCTTGAGCGAGGTGGCGATATAGCGTCTCGCTGCTTCCGCATTCAGGCTTTCGTCGGTGATCAACTCTTGCGCCTCGCGCTGTTGCTCCGCTTGGGCAAAGGTGAAGAAGGCATCAATCACACTGGCTTTGTCGCCAATCTGATCCAGATCGGTCTGATTGATGAAGTCCACCAGCAAGCTCTCTTTGGCGCGGTTGGCTACCGCTGCGGCGTATCGCAATGCTGTACACAACTTTTGACGGAAAGCGCCCGCACCTGGGGCGAGCAAGCCCGCTCACGCCGTTCGAATGTTGGAGCGTGAAGCGCGAGCCTCGGACTGTCGAATTCGACTCTCTGAGCCTGACGCTCGACCCTCAGACAGTGGATCGTGACCCTCAGACAGTGAAGTTCGAGTGTTTGAGGCTCAAACGCGACCCTCAGAGGGTCGAATTCGACCCTTTGACACTGACGCTTGACCCTCAAACAGTGAAACGCCAGTGTTTGACCCTCGCGTTCCACTCTCTGAGGGTGAAGCGCCACTGTTTGAGGCCGGAGCGTGACCTTCCGACCGTCGCTGCTGGCGAATCAATAATCCAACTTTCGCCGCTGTCCCCATCGCTATAATCCATTCCGCTGCCGCACCAACGGCAGCCGGGTTTGGCGACCTGCACTGGTGGCTCTGGAGAGACGATGCTTCGCGCATCGCCTCCGCACACCCACGCACGCACTACGGCGGGCCGGGTGGGGAGACCGCAAGGTCTGCCGGTGCTCCAGAGAGCCGGTTCGCCAGCCCCGCCGTCAGGCCCGCCACCTCGTCTGGCGATGAGTTGCCGGGCCTCCCACAACCTCTGGAGGCTCTATGCCAAATGGACCAAGCGGGCACCGCCCCGCGTCTTACCCATCTCCACCTGCACCACCCACGCACGCGCCCACGTCATCCGACACCGGCAGGCTCACCAAAAACCGCACCTACCTGAACGGCGCCATCGCAGCGCAGGCGTATCTCAAGCGCACACGCACCGCCATGCGCACACACGGTCAATGCCGCCCGGGCATGCTGCGCGAGCAGCTTCAACATCTGTCCGCGCACGCATTTCCGCCAGCCTTCATCAAAGGCTTTGTGGATGCGATTGATGCGTACGTATCGATGTCGCTCGGGGGCCGCGATGTCGATCCGCAGACGTGGGATGTGTTAGCCGCCATAGAGCGGCGGGGCTACAGCCAATAACAACAGATTGACGCATTCCCGTGACGGGCGGGAATGCCGGGGCAGAGTCGGGGTGACAGTTGGGCGTTCGCTGCGGCGCCGAGAAAGAGCACGTTCCGAAGGGAGTAGTTGGCGTACGACGGGGTCCTCAAAGTCGACAAGCGCCGCGATTGTCGGGCGGCAATCGGCCAGAAGCGGTCTTTGGCATAGCTGAGAGGCGTGTTGTTGCGGTTAGCCGCTCTTAGGTGACTGCAGATCTGACATTGCGACCTAGTGCGTATGACGGTGGTGAATATCCGGGTAATGCGGATGTTTGTGCACCAACGGTTCGTGCCGGTGGGCATGCACGTGCGGCTCTTTTCCATCCCACTGGAAGTCGTGCTTGTGCTGGTGATGTTCATCATGCCGATGGGCATGTGTGTGCTCCATCGGCTCGTGCACGTGCTCATGCTCGTGCCGTTCCCGCAGATGTAGCCAGACACCGAACCCCATGAAGGCTGAAGCCAGCCAGAACAGGAACCCAGGTATCTCCGGCCAGATCAGGAAGGCAATTACCACGCCAAACAGCGGTGCGACGGAGAAATACGCCCCCGTGCGCGCGGTGCCAAGGTGCCGCAGCGCCACCACAAATAGCGCCAGGCTGATGCCATACCCGGCAAAGCCGACAAGCATCGCCGAGATGAGTGGTACCGCCGCAGGTAGTGCATTGCCAGCCGCCAGCGCAAAACCGGTATTGCAGGCGCCGGCGACAAGGCCCTTCAGGCACGCGATCAACACTGCGTCGTTGGACGAGACATTGCGCGTGAGGTTGTTGTCGATCGCCCAGCAAGCGCAGGCCGCCACAATCAGCAATGCGCTCGGCGACAAGCTCGCGGCATCAGGCTGCCACGACAGCAGCACGCCGCCCGCAACGATGGCAATCATCCCCAGCACGATCTGGCGGTCGGCGTTTTCCTTGAACACGAGCCACGCGATC
Organism: Ralstonia sp. GX3-BWBA; assembly: GCF_003290055.1. NCBI lineage: Bacteria > Pseudomonadati > Pseudomonadota > Betaproteobacteria > Burkholderiales > Burkholderiaceae > Ralstonia > Ralstonia sp. GX3-BWBA. Next base: position 27,980 of record NZ_QMKS01000016.1, read on the forward strand.
AACGCCGTGAAGACGCCTTCGACGTTGAGCAGCAGCGATGCGGATGCGGCCCCGGTTTGCGTCAACCCCGTCATCAACAGTGCTGGGCCCGCCACCCCGCCAGCGAGGATGGCACCGAGCAGCCACAGAATCTCGCGGCGCGGAATAGCCGGCCCAGACTGCGCGGTCTCAGAGGATTTGCCTATCAGCCGCCGAGCCAGCAGTACCCCTGCCAACCCAAGGCCGCTACCGAGGTAGAGCAGTCCCGCCAGCAAGATCGGCGAAATCGAGCCGGTCAGGGTCTTGGCCAAAGGCGTGCTTGCGCCGAACAGCAGCGCAGCGGCCAAGGCAGGGCTAGCGGAGCGAATGGACATGACGACAGCCGTGGTTGAGCAGATGTCCCAATTGTCGCGCGTTCGCAGCGTGTTAGGCGCCAGGTTTCATGACACGCATCACAGAGTGACGATCAACGTCCTTCAAGGGAAGGTAAATCTCATGCGTTGCGGGGTCGATCGCCAAGCTGTGCGCATTCGGCCCCACGAAGCCTTCGCTGGCTTTGGTCACACCTGTCGCGGCGACATGGAAGATCGACAGCACGCCGGATTCACCGGCTACGTAGAGCTGGCCGAGATCGGGGTCGTAGCCCAACACGTCGGGCGTTCCTTTGGCATTGAAGCTTGCGGTGAGCTGCTTGGTCTTCAGATTCAAGACAAGCAAGCGGTCGGTATCCTCGCAAGCAATGAACGCCAGTCGTAGCTTGGGCTCGATCAGCAATCCGTGGTTTCCGTCGGCGCCGGGCAACGGAATGCGGTCAACGATTTTGTCCGTGCGCGGGTCAATCTCGATCAAGGTCCCGCGTCCCTGGACGTTGACAAGAATGTGCTTCGAAACCGGGTCGTATTGCGTATTCCCCACCGCACCACCCAGCTCGATGGTAGCGATTCGCTGGTTGGTGCGGGCGTCGATCACCGTTTCCGTGTTGCCGGTCTCGTCGGAGACATACAGCTTCCTGTGACTGCCACGGTGCGCTCGCCGCCGGGTAGCGTGAAGCGCCAGCGTTCGTGGACTTGCTCGCTCCAGATATACCGAAGGCAGTTGTGTCGCCGCAGGTCATCCACCTTGGTTGGCGCGCCATGCTGTTCGATGTACGACGGCGCTGCGCACAACGCGCGCCGGTTGTTGTCGAGCAGTTTGATGGCCAGCAGGGATGAATCGGGCAGCGCCCCGTAGCGCACGGCGAAATCCAGCGGCTGCCGGATGAGATCGGCCGCCCGGTCGCTCAACTTCAGGTGCACCGATAAGCCGGGGTGCTGGTGCTGAAAATCGTCGAGCCACGGCAGCAGCAGGTTTCTTCCGAAATCGGACGGAGCAGATAGCCGCAGCGGGCCGGAGAGTGCTTCCCTGCCACCGGCCAGCGCCTGTTCGCCTTGTTCCCGCGCGCCCAGCATGACGCGCGCATGCGGCAGGTAGCGCTCTCCAGCTTCTGACAGTTGCATGCTGCGCGTGGAACGTGTGAACAGGCGGGCCTCCAGCGCCTTTTCCAGCCGCTGCACAGATGCGCTTGCCTGCGCAGGTGCGATGTTCAGTTGGCGTGCCGCCTCCGAGAAGCTGCCGGCGTCAGCCGTGTGCACGAAGATCTGCACGTCATCGAGGCGGATGATTTTCATTGAAATGCCGAAAGTGTTTGGGCGTGCCGCCCGTTTATCCGCATATCGCTGAAAGATAGCATGGCCCTCATTCACTCTCTGGAGAACGTGCATGAAAGCCATCGGTTTCTATCAGAACCACCCCATCGGCCATCCGCAGGCGCTGCAAGACATCGAGTTGCCAACGCCTGCGCTTCGCGACCATGACGTGCTGGTGGAAGTCAAAGCGGTGTCGGTCAACCCGGTCGATACCAAGATCCGGCGGGGCGGAGACATCCCAGAAGGGCAGGCGCGTATTGCCGGCTGGGACGCAGCGGGCATCGTCCGCGCGGCCGGCCCGTTGGCCACGCGCTTCAAGCCAGGTGACCGTGTCTGGTATGCCGGCGACATCACGCGGCCCGGCACCAACAGCGAACTGCATGCCGTGGACGAACGCATCGTCGGCCCCATGCCGGCATCGCTGGATTTCGCGCAAGCCGCATCGCTGCCGCTGACGGCAATCACTGCGTGGGAACTGCTGTTTGATCGTCTGCGCGTCCAGGCTGCCGATCCGACCGAGAACAACGTGCTGCTGGTGACCGGAGCTGCGGGCGGCGTCGGTTCCATCCTGACCCAACTGGCGCGCGCGCTGACGGGGATGACCGTGATCGGCACGGCCTCGCGGCCGGAAACCCGTGAATGGATGCTGGCGCACGGCGCGCACCACGTCATCGATCACCGTCAACCGTGGGCGCCTCAATTGGCAGCGCTTGGCATTGAACACGTCACGCATGTGGCCGGGCTGAACCAGAGCGCCGCTCACGTACCGCAGATCGCCGCTGTGCTTCGCCCCGAGGGGCAATTCGCCCTCATCGACGACCCGGTGGATCTGGATATCGGCCCGTTCAAGGGGAAATCCATTTCGATTCACTGGGAACTGATGTTCACGCGCGCCATGTTCACCACCGCCACCATCGCCCGACAACACGCCTTGCTGCGGCGTGTGGCCGAACTGGTCGATCGCGGCGATATCAAGCACACCCTGACGCAGCGCATCGATGGCATCAACGCCGCGAGCTTGATCCAGGCGCATGCGCTGGTCGAAGCCGGAAACATGATCGGCAAAGTCGTTGTCGCCAACGCCTGAACCCTGCAGACATCTTAGAAGGAGCCTCACCATGACATCCCCCATCGTCCCCACGGCAACGATCAGCCTGGAAGCCGCGCAAGCCTTGCTGGCCCAGGCGCGTCGGGCCTGTGCCGCGCGCGGGTTTGCCGCGACCATCGCCATTACCGATGCAGGAGGGCACCTGCGCGCGTTCGAGCGTGCGGACGCTGCGCCGTTCCTGACCGCTGACGTCGCCATCAACAAGGCATGGACCGCAGCATCGTTCGGCATGGCCACGCATCAATGGAACCAGTACATGGCCGAGCCTGCCGTTGCCCCGCTGGCGCACCACCCGCGCCTGATGCCGGTGGGTGGCGGCGTGCCGATCTTTTACGAAGGGCGCCTGGTGGGTGGCATCGGTATCTCCGGGGGCAGTTCTGCCCAGGACCACGAGGCCGCCGAGGAAGCATTGCGTAACACGGGGTTTCTGTCCTGAGCTGTGAGCCAGCCTACGCGCTGCTCCTCGTCGTTTGCAATGGCGCATGGGCGGTGACAACCCGCCCAGCCGATGACCTCAACCGCGCCTTCAGTTCTTCGCTGGCTTGATGCAGTGCTGCACGCGTTGCCGGCACGCCGGCAAGCGCATTGAGCAGGCCGGGAGGGGCGCGTTTCCGCTGAGAATTGTTGAATTGCCTCGGCAGGGCCCCTTCCATAGACTCCGCCCCTGGAAAATTAAGGGGAGGCTCCTCCCTCTCCCTAGTCATCCATGCAGTCCTAGCTCGCCTCGGCCACCCGTCCCGGCCGGGGCCTTTTTTTGTCAGACGGCATGCCGATGCGGCAACGACACGTTGCAGTACAGGGCTGCTTTCCTCGACAGCAATCAGTCTTTCTGCGCAAGCCGAGACAAGACGTCGGCGAGGGCGCGGATCTTGGACTGGGCGGCTCGTTGGGATGGATAGACGACGAAGTACGACAAGCCGTTTTTCGCCACGTCGATAAAAGGCGTGACCAACGTCCTCGCCCGCAGGCGGTCTCTCGCCATCCGCGGGTCACCTATTGCAACGCCATGCCTCGCCGCCGCAGCGGTGAGCGTCAACTCGAGGGTATCGAAAACGAGCCCACGGTCTGCGTCGATGTGAGGTGCCCCAACGCTTTCCAGCCAGCACCGCCACTCCTCACGGCTCTGTCCGGGATGGAGCAAGGTGACATGAGCAAGATCGGCCGGCGATCCAAGCGATGCAGCTATCTCGCTGGTGCACATCGGTGTGAGTTGCTCGGCAAACAATGGAACCGCATCCATACCCGCCCACTGGCCGGTTCCCCGAACGACGATGGCATCGACGTCAGGCGTAGTGAAATCCGGCGTGTCGTCGGCCGATGTGGAGATGCGCAGTTCTGTTCCAGGCAAGGCGTCATTGATGTCTGCCAGCCGCGGCAGCAACCAACGAATCGCAAACGTGGATGGCACCCGCAGAGTGACGACGGACGCTGTCTTGGCGTGGATGTCTGCGTGTTGAACCAGTTGCGTGAGGATGCTGACGGCTACGGTCAGCAGTTCGCTTCCTTCCGCCGTCAGTGTGAGTCCTGAAGCGTGGCGCACAAAAACTGCACACCGGTAGTGCGATTCCAGTTGCTGGATCTGACGGCTCACCGCGCCCTGTGTTCGACACAGATGATCTGCGGCTTTGCTGATGCTCCCGAGTTGCGCCGCGGCGACGAATGACTGGAACGCTGCCAGCGGCGGCAGTGCCCGCGTCAGATCGGCCAAGGGGTATGCATGGGCTGCATACCCGGGTTGCGGATTTTTCGATTGTTCGGACATCGGTGCATCGATATCGTGCATGCATCTAGCGCGCGACCGCACGAGCGCGCGGAGTTGTCAACGAATGACCGGAGAATGAACATGGCCTCATCGTCGGAAGCACTATACACGCGGCAGGTTCGCAACTATCTCAGGGAATTGGAGCGCGGCGATGTCGCGGCGATCTGTGCGTTGTTCACGCCCGATGCCCAGATCTTCTCGCCGTTTCTCGGGTGGATGCACCCCGCGCCGTTCTTTGCGAGGGTTGATGCGGCATCTGGTGAAAGCAAAATCACGCCAATCGACATCTGCGTCAGCACGATGGGCGCCCGACGTGCGACCGGTTACTTCATCTATGACTGGGGGCTCAAAGATGGGACGGCAGTGCGCTTTGAGTGCGTCGATGTTTTTGAATTTGACGACAATGGGCTCATTGAGCGAATGATCATCGTCTACGATACCCATCCGATTCGCAGTACGGTGGGCGACAAATATGCGTAGCCAGTCTAAGTCGTTCGGAACTGGCGGCCCCTGGCGGCCAAAGGCGGCGGGTCGATACCGTCATCGTGGTCGTTGACAACCCCCGAGCACCCGCTCGCAGCATTCAACTCTGACTAGAATGGGGGCCCGCCCACAGATGACCTCTCGAATGACGACGAAACAAAGAGTTGCCACTGCGCTGCTTGGCGCGCTCGCCTGGATCATCATCGACCAGGCGACGAAGGCCATGTTCAAGCAAATATTGACGCCCGGCGAAGTCGTGTCATTGCTTTCAGGAAGCCTTCTCGTTCTACCCACCTATAACCACGGCGCGTTCCTAAGCCTCGGGGCGGGAATGTCCGATGCGACTCGCAATATCGTTTTCATCTATGGCGTTCTGGCGATTCTGGTCGGCCTGTTCGTGTGGCTGTTGCGTTCACCCAGGCTCGGCCGTACCGAAGTCATTGCGGCAGCTTGCATTCTGGGTGGAGGGCTCAGCAACCTGTTCGATCGTTGTGTCTACGATGGCCGGGTTTTTGATTTTCTGAACATAGGCATCGGGCAGTTGCGAACGGGTGTATTCAACGTCGCAGACATTGGAATCATGCTCGGCGTGGCACTCATTCTCTTCCGTGGTGTAAAGCGCGGGCCTACTCTGCCAGGGGCCTCGACGGCCTGAAGAATGCAGGCCCCCAGCGAGCCTGCTGTTCTGCTGCCCGCGAACCTGCCGTGCTACTGACGATCAACGGCGTTGATGGCTTGGAGCACCGAACGGCCGGTATCAGTCAAACGCGCGCGGCGGCGATGTCCTTCTGCCGAGCGCTCCAACATCACCAATTGCCGCTCCAGTAACGAATCCAATTCAGCGCGATTCATATCCACCTGCTCTGGTGACTGACTGACCAGCATCAAGGTGGCAAATTCGTGTGCACTCAGCATCTTTGTCTCCTAGTGACAAACAACCGTAACCAGGGGGCACGGTGCCAAATGCAGGCGCGCAAGGCGCGCGCCCGCTTGCATGGCAAAACAACGGTCGGTGAGGGGATCAGCCGGCCTGCACTTCGATACGCCGCGGTTTGGCTTCATCGCGGCGTGGGATCGTCAGCTTGAGCACCCCGTCGCGCAGTTGAGCGTCGATGCGCGAGGCATCGAAGTCAGGGCTCAGCACAAAGGTGCGCGAGAAATGCGGGTGCCGAACTTCGCCGTGCTGCAGACGCAGTCCGGGTGGCGTGGGCACCATCAATTCGGCATCGACGGTGAGCGTGCCATCCTGCACGCGAACATCGAGCTTCTCGCGCGGCACGCCCGGCAGATCCGCATACAGCGTGATGCCCTGGCGGTTCTCGAAGATGTCGACGGGAGGCGCCATGTGGGTCTGTCGCGCGGCCGCCTGTTCGGCCGTCTGCTTTGCAACCGCCGCCTTACCTGGCTGCGCATGGGTCGCCAATTGGGTGGTGTCATTCATGATGTGCTCCTTCATGCTTGCGCAGGTGCGGCTTAGCCTTGCACCCTGATCTGACGAGGCTTCGATGCCTCCGACTTGCCCACGCTGATGGTCAGGCAGCCGTTGACGTACCGGGCGCTGACTTTGTCTGGGTCGACGTCCTGTGGCAGCTCAATCACACGACGGAAGGCGCCCGTGAAGCGTTCGTCGGCATACACGCGCGTCTCGTCGGTGAGCTCGAAATCGGGGCGCTTGCGCTCGCCGCTGATCGTCAGCAGCCCCTTGTCGATCGAGACATCGATCTGCGCGGGGTCGAGCCCCGGGGCGAACGCGACGATCTCTACCGAGTCATCGGTGCTGCCAATGTTGACGGGAGGAAAGGTACCGATGCGCGTTGCGCGCAGGCTGGCGGGTGCCCCCGCAAAAAGCGTGGCCATCTGCCGTTGCAGGCGATCGAATTCGCCCAGCAGATCGGTGCCAAAAAACAGATCGCTCATGGCTGGCTCCTGAAGGGCCCGCACGGAGACTGAACCGAACTACGCGCTCCAGTTCATCGATCCGTGGCGGGCCACTGACAAACAAATCGAAACACGCAGCGCGAGAACCGCGACTGCATTGACGAAACCTAAAATAGGGAAGCGGGCAGAAATTTCAAGAGGCCCATTGGGTGCTGGACGAAGAACACATGCGCAAACGCGTGCTACGTCGCCCTATCGCCGAAGGCTTGCGGGGCCCCGTCCAAGCACTGACCCGGTCCAGAGAGGCCCCTATTGCCCGCACATCCGGCACAGGGTAAAAATCGGTCTATTGCCCAATGTAGACCCGGAGTCGCCTACCCCATGGACCAACCAGCCAAGCTCAATGCCGATTCCCTGGGTGTCGTCGAATCGGTAATCATGGGGATTGCCGGCACGGCACCGGCCTACAGCATTGAGATTACGACTTCCACCATCATCGGGACGGCTGGCACGCAATCGCCGGCGAGCATCCTGGTGTGCGGGCTCATCATGTTTGGCATCGCTTACGCGTTCATCAACATGAACCGCGCCCTGGCGAGTGCCGGCACCTCGTATTCGTGGGTGAGCATGGTGTTCGGGCGTGCGCTCGGCTTTCTTGCTGGCTGGGCGCTTCTGGTTTTGTGCTGCGTGTTCATGGTGTCCGCCATGATTCCGGCGGCAAATGCCACACTGCTCATCTTTGATCGGCCCATGATGAACAACGTGCATTACGTGACGTTGATCGCTGCGGCATGGCTCACGATTGTCAGCGCGGTGGTCGTCAAGGGCATCAAGCTCACCAGTTACGTGCAGGTGCTGATGACGATTGTCGAGGGCATCATCCTGCTGGTGATCATCGTCGCGAGTTTCATCGTGTTCCCGCATACGCCAGCGCATCCGTTCTCGTGGGTCTGGTTCTGGCCTTTCGCGTTTACGCCCAAGATGTTCGCCAACGGCGCGTTGGTTGCGATCTTCTTCTTTTACGGCTGGGACGTGACGATGAACCTCAGCGAAGAGACGCGGGACGCGAACCACACACCTGGTCGGGCCGCGTTCTGGTCGATGGTGTTCTTGATGGCGTTCTTCCTCATCTTCATCGTCATTACGCAGCTGGGCCTGTCCGATGCTGAGATTCAGCACTACAACACGAACATCATTTTTGCCATTGCTGAGAAGTTGTTTGGACCGACCTGGGGCTACGTCGCGATCGTTGCGGTATTGCTGAGCACGGTGGGAACGGTCGAAACCCAGATGTTGCAGTTCACGCGCACGCTGTTTGCCAAAAGCCGCGACGGTGCACTCCACGCGCGCTATGCGCGTCTGCATCCGGTTTGGCGCACGCCCCACATCGCCATCTTCTTCATCTGGATCACCGGGCTCGTACTGCTGTTCATGTCGTCTTATCTTCCGACGATCAACGTCATCCTGCAGGATTCGATTACCGCCATCGGCTTCCAGATTTGCTTCTACCTGGGGCTCACCGGCCTTGCCTGCGGCTGGTATTACCGCAAGGTGCTGATGCAGGGGCCGTGGGTCGCCATCACCCATGTCATCTGGCCGGTGGCAAGCGGGCTCTTCCTGTTCTTCATCGCGCTCTACAGCATCCCGACCTTCGACTGGGTTACCAACGTCGTGGGGATGGGAGGCATCGCCATCGGCGTCATTCCGCTGCTGCTGAACCGCAAAAAGATCTGGTTGGCGCGCTCAGCCTGAGCCGGCTCTGCCAGAGCGGCTGCGACGCGTTCCGCTCGACAATCGGGGCGCCGAATGCTGTCAGCCTGCACTGACAGCGCCTGTGTATTGACCTACAGAAACAAGGGCGCGCCCGGACAAGACAATTGGCGTCCCCTGATAGCGACGGCCGGGTGCCCCTCCGATACTGAACCTGGTGGCACCCGGCTCTCGATAAAGGACATTGTCATGGACGACTATTGCACGCTGTGCGGACGGCGCGGGCATTCTGCGTCGCACTGCCCGTGGGGTTCGTATCTTCGAATCCGTCGCTGTTCTCTGGTCCTGTCGAAGGACGGCCGCCCATTTACGTTTCGAAAATTCCCCACTTGATGCGAGCCCATATGCGTTCGTGGGCAAAGTAGGCGATCGACGTATAGATATTGCTGGCGATCATGAAACCGACTGCCAGGTGAACCGTGCCAGTCAGCAGATAAAGAGTGCCGAAGTCCAGGCACATGATCACGATTCGGTACGTCGCGGCCTTGATCACAGAACGACGAGCGCTGACGGTTCGCACCATGATGTTCTCTCCTGCTTACGTGCATCGATGCCTGGTAGCGCCGATCGATGAATGCCTTCCGGTTCCGATACCGCACGGTCTCGGGGGGGGGCGGCGCCGAACATTGCGTCGCCGCTCGTGGCTGCCGCGGCAATGCCATGAATGCGCGCCGCCGGCACCAAACCGCGCGAGATGATTCCAGTCATAGTGCGCGGCAGACGGTAACGCTAGACGGCGTCCGCATTGCGCTCGTGGGGAAGCCGCGCTCGTAACCGGCGGGCTTTCTATTCGGCGGGTGGAAGCGCCTTACTGACCAGGTGGTAAATCCAGTTCAACCGCTTTTCGCGGAATCGAAAGCTGGATGCGGTACCCGCCTTGTGAAAGCGGCCCCGCTGCGAAAGTCCCGCCCAGGCGGCGCACGCGGTCACGAATGCCCGCGATTCCCGATGACGGCGGACGCCCGGCGGCCGGTTCGGCTAAGCGTGTGACGACGGCTCCATCGTTGAGAATCGTCAGCTCGCAACTCGACCGGTCGCATCGGAGGTCGATCACCACCTCCGTTGCCGACGTCGCATGCCGGGCAACATTGGTCAGACCTTCTTGCACGATCCTGAACAGCGCGGTGGAGGCGGTGTCGTTGAACGCCACCCTATGCGTGTTGCAATTCAGCGCGACCCGTAGTCCGGTATGTTGTCCGAAATCGGTGACAAGCCAGTCGAGTGCGGGGAGCAGCCCCAGGTCGTCGAGCATGGTCGGCCGCAGGCCGGCGGCAAGACGACGGACCGACGCCAGCGCGTGGTCGATGGCAGTGCTCATTGTCCGTGTTCTTTCGCGCGCATACGCCTGGGCTTCTGGCGTGCTGCCTTCATCGGCAAGCAGGCCGGTGATGATCATCTTCAGCGCCGTCAATTGCTGCCCGAGGTCGTCATGAAGCTCGCGCGCAATACGCTTCTTTTCTTCTTCGCGAGTGGCTTCGACGCGGGCTGCCAGCTCGCTCGCGTACTCAAGTTGCTTGAGCCGCTCTCGCTCGGTGAGATCCCGGGTGACTTTGGCAAAGCCGATCAGGTCGCCGTCCTCATCTCGCAGAGCCGTGATCACCACGTTGGCCCAGAATCGCGAGCCGTCTTTGCGTATGCGCCACCCTTCGTCTTCCCAGCGGCCAAGCGCTGCGGCACGCTTGAGTTCTTCGCTCGGATAGTTCTGCGCAATTGCCTCGGCTGGATAGAAAACCGAGAAGTGCTGGCCGATGATTTCGTCGGCGCGATAGCCCTTGATGCGTTCAGCACCGGCATTCCAACTGGCAATGTGACCTATCGGATCCAGTAGGAAGATTGCATAGTCCTGTATCGCGTCCACCAAGGTGCGATAACGCTCCTCCACAGGCACGTGAGCGATCGGTGCATCGCTTCCCAGTCTTCGCAATCTGCCTGCGTTGGTATCCATACCAAGCCCTCATCGCAACGGGTTCGAGCGCCCAAGGCAAACCTGTTGGAAGTCGCTTCCCGTGCATCTGCATAAGAATATGCTGCCCGGCGACAGCAATCAAAGCGGGCACAGCCACTGCGATGAGGTGCCAGAAGTGCCTGGCCAAGGATTGGCTGCCCGCACGCATCGCATGCTGTTCAGCATTCGCTTTGCAATTTGTACGCAGGCGGCCTGGAGGTTGGTAGCCGCTTCCGGCTACCGCCGCTCAAACCTGGGCCATCCCGCCATCAACAAACAGCTCGATGCCATTGATAAAGCTTGCCGCATCCGAGGCAAGAAACGCGACGGCCTTGCCCACTTCGGCCGGCTCCCCCAGGCGGCCCAGCGGCACCTGAGCGGCGAGGAAGTCGAACAGCCCCTGGCGCGTTTCATCCGATGCGAGGCCGCCAAGGCCCGGCGTACGAATCGGGCCGGGGCTCACCACATTCACGCGGATACCGCGATCCTTCAGATCCATCACCCATGAGCGGGCGAAGTTGCGCACCGCCGCCTTGCTGGCGCTGTAGACGCTGAAGTTGGCCGTGCCCTGAACGGAAACCGTGGACGACGTGAGGATGATCGATGTGCCGTCGGTCAGCAGCGGCAGTGCCTTCTGCACCGTGAACAGCACGCCGCGCACATTGGTGCCGAAAATCCGGTCGAAATGCTCTTCGGTGATGGCGCCCAGCGGCATCATGTCGCCGCCGCCGGCATTGGCGAACAGGATGTCGAGCTTGCCGGCCACCTTGGCGATCTGGGCATAGACGGCGTCGAGGTCGGACAGCACCGACGCATCGGCCCGCAATGCGGTGGCCCCGGCGCCGATCTCTGCGACGGCGGCGTCGAGTTCAGCCTGACGGCGGCCGGTAATAAACACTCGCGCGCCTTGGGCCGCGAGTTCCTTGGCGGCGCCAAGGCCGATGCCGCTGCTGCCACCCGTGACGAGGGCGATCTTGCCTTCCAGTTGCTTGCTCATGATGTGCTCCATGTCGTGATTTCAGGTTTGGATGAATGACCTTGCGCCGGGTGGTGCCTTGCTCTGCGTGGCCCCGTCGCGTTGGGCATGGAGGCACTGTAGGGCTCGGAAACTTTTCGAAAAAGCGCTGCAAACAGAATTACTATCCACAACTGTGGATAATTGGCGGCTGCACGATCAAGCACAAGGGCACTCGAATGGATCAACTATTGGCAATGCGTTCCTTTGCACGCGTGGTGGAGGCTGGCAGCTTTACGCGCGCGGCCGATTCGCTCGACATGCCCATTGCCACGGTCAGCAAGCAGGTGCAGGAACTGGAGGCCCACCTGGGTGTGCGCCTGCTGCAGCGGACGACACGGCGCGTGACGGTGACGCCGGAAGGGCAGGATTACTACGCCAAGAGCACGCGCATCCTGCGCGACCTGGAAGACATCGACGCCTCGTTCAGCCTTGCACGCGGGCGGCCGCGCGGGTCCTTGCGCATCGATGTCGGCGGCTCGACGGCGCGCGACGTGCTCATTCCTCTGCTGCCGGAATTCGTGGCGCGCTACCCCGAGATCAGGATCGACCTGGGCGTGTCAGACCGCTCGGTAGATCTGATTGCGGACAACGTCGACTGCGTCATTCGTGGTGGCCCCTTGGACAACTCGTCCCTGGTCGCACGCCACCTGGGCAACGCGCCGCTGATCACCTGCGCCACCCCGGGATACCTCAAGCAATACGGCACGCCGGCTTATCCCGATGAACTCAAGAATGGCCACCGGCTGGTGAGCTACGTGTTCAGCCAGACGGGGCGGTCGGTTCCATTCCGCTTTGAGCGCGACGGCGAAAAGACCGAGATCAAGGTCGAGCATCGCATCGGTGTGAACGAGAGCAATGCGCATCTGGCCGCCTGCCTTGCGGGCCTGGGCATCGTGCAGACCTTTGGTTATGCGGCTGAAGCGGCGATCAACGACGGCGCTCTGGTGGAGATCCTCAAGCCGTGGCGGCCGGCGCCTTACCCGTTCCATGTCGTCTATCCGCAGACACGCCACGTCACGCACCGCCTGAGAGTGTTCATTGACTGGCTGGTGGAATCTTTTCCGGCTCGGGTGGCGAGGGGGCCGACGAAGTAACCGGCAGCATGAGCACGATTGTTTCTGTGGATAAGCACGTGAAGAACTTCAGGGACAACTGTGTTGGCTCTCCGGGGTCAGGTTGTCCACAGCAGAGGGATAACTTTGGTGTCTGCCGAGAGGGTGGGGCGCACTCTGCACGAGTCATCCACGCCACGCCACACGCTGTCCGATGGGTTGTGCATTTCGCAAGCAGTTGACGCAAAAGCGTTTTCTGCAGCTATCCACAGAAACGATCCACCGTTATCTACTACTACTATTTTTATATACAGAAGAAATAAAGAAGACAGCAAAGACGGGCGAGCCCAATGCTCATGGGCGCTTGATCTGCAGTGCTTGATCAAGAAACTCGAACATACGGCGTTCTGAGTCTTCTGTGGCCTGCGGGCTGTAGTGATAGACAACCTGATGGCCACGCACGTCGGTCTTGCTGAAGTTGTTCAGGTGCTGGCAGTCCCAGCAGTGCGTGGTGTCGGGATAGACGTGCCACTGCACGGGCGCACCAGCGTCCTTGGCGGCCTGCAACCTGGAGACGCAGTCTGCGGCGGGGCCTTCAGTGTCGGCTTCACCCATCAGCACGAGCAGGGGGCGGTCGATGTCGGGGTTGAGGATGTCGAGCAGGGTGCCGTTGCGCAGCTTGAGACCTGAGCACACAGGGTAGAACGCGACGGCGGCTGCGAAGCGCGTGCCGTCCCCCAGGGCTTCTGCCCAGTGCTTGCTGCTCAGCCCGAGGCCCATCATCGCGCCCCAGGAATAGCCGGCGTGGGCAATGCGGGCCTTGTCGACGAAATCGAATCGACCGAGATACGCGGCGGCCTGCAGCGCATCGCGCACGCCACGCATGGGCGTCACGCCGCCTTGCGGGCCCATGCACACCGATTCAACACCGCGTGGGCCGAGGCTGTCGATCAGCAATGCCACATAGCCATGGCGTACCGCGCGGCGGGCCCATTCGAGCATGGCCTGGTTCTGCCGCTTGCCATGACCCAGGCCGCTGCACTGGTGCTGCAGCACGAGCGCCGGGAAGGGGCCATCGCCAGCGGGTTTGTAGAGCGCCATGGATGGCGTGGTGAGCATGCCGAGTTCGCTCACCTTGTCAGGAAAGGTCAGATCCGGCGCGCGCGAGGCGCCGGCGCGCAGCGTCTGGGTGTCGATCTGCGCGTGGGCCAGGAGCGGCAGGGCCAGCGCAATGGCAAGGGTGCAGCTATGGATGAGCGTCATGGCTGCCCCTTCGTTTGACGTGCGTTACGTGAGCGCGGCCGGCAGTGGCTGTGCACTCATCACCATATTGCGTCCGCCTGCCTTGGCGCGGTACAGCGCGGCATCGGCGGTTTCGACCAGCGTGTCGATGGAGAGGGCGCTGTTGTCCGGCGCAGACGTGGCGCAGCCGGCGCTGACGGTCACGTAGCGCGACGGCGCGGTGGCTTCGATGCGCAGACGCAGCACGGCTTCGCGCGCGCGCTCGGCAAGGGCCTGCGCTTCGGTCGCATCGGTTTCGGGCAGGACGACGACGAATTCCTCGCCGCCATAGCGTGCGATGAAATCTGACGGTCGGCGCACCACGCCCGCCAGTGCATGGGCCACGGCTGCAAGGCATGCGTCGCCCTTGAGGTGGCCGAACGCATCGTTGTAGCGCTTGAAGTGGTCGACATCGACCATCACCAGCGAAAGCGGCTGTCCGCTGCGCAGGGCGGCACTGATCAGGCTGTCGACACGTTCGTTGAAGTAGGTGCGGTTGTACAGGCCGGTCAGCGCATCATGCATGGACGCCTGCCGCAGCGAGACATGCGCCTCGAACAGCCGCCGGTATAGCGCGGTCACCTCCCACACCAGCACGCAGACCAGCACCCCAGGCGCGAACATGCTGAACAGGCGCGCGACGTACCAGCCCACGGTAAAGCGGTCTGTGCTCAGCAGGTTGAGGGTCGTGTCGGTCAGGCAGGCCAACGCGGCAATGGCCAGCCACACGTCGAGCACCGCACGCAGGCGGCCGCTGGCCACCACGGCGAGCACCGCAATCGCGTTGATGGCCCACAGGACGACCGCCACGGGGTTGTCGCCATTGCTGGCGTGCAACGGCGGCGGCAGGTTGGTCAGTACCGCAAAGCTGCACAGCAGCACACCCACCACCACCGGCCCGCCGATCAGCAGCCAAGCCCACAGGCCGATGCGCCCGTCAGCAACGGCATCGCGCGAGAGCCGATCACGCATGAGCACCGCCAGGATCACGAAGAGCGGAAAGCCACCGTGCCAGAACACCCACATCCATGCTGCACTGGTGGGGCGGGCGCCAAACAACCCCGTGGGTGAGAACACGCCCGGGAAGGTCAGCAATTGCAGCGCCACGGCCAGCGCGGTAAAGGCATAGGCACCGCTCAGCGCGCCCAGCATCGGCTGCCGCGTCACGGTGAACTGCGCGCCCAGCAAAAACGCGGCAATGCCGGCCGTGGTGAACACCGTCAAGGCGCACATCGGCATGAACGGGTTGATCGCCGGCCATTGCAGGCCTGCACGTGGTGCGGCCACGGCCAGCGTCAACAGGATCAGCAGCGCAATCGCGCCGGCAATCATCGCTTGCTGGCGTGTGGCTCGCTGAATCAGAAAACTTTCCATCCACCCCCCGGGGTTCGAGATTGTGTGTATCCGACCTGCTTGCGTGTCGGTGTGCCTACATCATAGGCAGCGGCCGGCGGCGGGAAAAGCCTAGGCAAGGATTGGTGGCATCGCTACGGCCGGCCTAAGTCGGGTGGCCTAGGCTTATCCACAGGCCCGTTCCAAGGGAATTGAAGGGAACCTTTCGTAGTGTGGGCCGGGTCTCACGCCGTTGTTGAATCACTTGGGCCGTTGGCCGACGCTGTATGGAATCACTCAATCACACGCTGTTTCTTTGGATCAACGCGCCGGCCGACGCTTCGGCCACCACCGTCTGGCTGGCGATGGCCTTTGCCGAATACGCGATCTGGCTGGTGCCACTGACGCTCGTGGCCGCTTGGCTCTGGGGCGAGCCGACCACGCGGCGCCAGGCACTGCAGGCCGGCGTGGCTGCTGCGCTGGCATTGTTGATCAACGTTGGCTTCAGCCTGCTTTGGTATCACCCGAGGCCGTTTGCGATTGACCTGGGCACCAATCTGCTGCCGCATGCGCCGGATTCGTCGTTCCCGAGCGACCACCTGACCGCGCTGTGGACCGTAGCGTTCAGCCTGATGTGGCACGCACGCCTGCGGCGCGTGGGCGTATTGCTGGCGCTATTGGGCGTGCCGATGGCGTGGGCGCGCATCTACCTGGGTGTGCACTATCCGTTCGACATGCTGGGCGCGGCTGCTGTATCACTCTTGAGCGCATGGCTGTGCAGCGGGCGCGTGGCGCATAGGCTGTCGGAGCCGCTGCACCGTTTGGGGCTGGCGTTGCATGGTGTGTTGCTGGCTCCGTGCGTGCGGCGCGGCTGGGTGCGCAAGTAAGCGTGGGTCAGGCGTGCCGGCGCCAGGCACGCCAGAAGAGCACGAAGGACAGTATCGTCGCGCCCACGTTGTAGAGCGTCGCCAGCGCAAACGCGTGGCCGTAGTGCGCGGCGTGCGTGGCGGCGTCCATCGCCACCGCCCCATTTGCCCCTTCCACCTGGCCCAGCAGCGAGAACAGCAGCACGCCCACCACCGTTACGCCCACCGCGTTGCCGACGGCCTGCATGGTCGTGACGGTGCCGGCGCCCATGCCGGCCTGGGCCGTCTCCACGCCGCTCAGGATGGTGTTGAGCGACAGCGGAATCACCATGCCTTGCCCAAAGCCGTTGAGCATCAGGGGCAGGATCAGCCAGGCGGTGCCGGCGCCCAGTTGCGCCATTCCGGCCAGCACCACCATGCCCACCGCGAAGATCGCCACGCCCAGCAGCAAGGCGCGCTGCCCGATGCGTTCAGCCAGGCGGGGCGCTGTGAGCGAGCCGGTAAAGAACGCAATGGCCGCCGGCGTGAACACCAGCCCCGCTGCCAACGCCGACAAGCCGCGCCCGAACTGCAGCAGGATCGTCAACGCCAGGAAGTACGAGCTGATGGCTGTGTAGAACAGGAAGATCGCCAGCACGCCCAGCACAAAGCTGCGGTTGCGGAACAGCGCCATCTCAATGATGGGGACGCGGCCCGCCGCCGACAGCGCTTGCTCTACGCGCACAAAATGGCGGAACACCAGCAGTGAAGCCAGCGGCACCGCCCACGACCACCACGGCCAGCCGGACTCCCGGCCTTGCATGATCGGCACCAGCAGCATCGCCAATGCCACCGCGCCTGCCACGGCGCCATGCACGTCCAGCCGCGCCGCCACCGGCGCACGCGATTCCGCCACGAAGGCGCGCGCCGCCAAGATGGCGACAATGCCGATCGGCACGTTCACCAGAAACACCGCGCGCCAGCCTGAGACTTCCGCCGCCAGCGGATGCGCAATCAGCCAGCCGCCGATGATCTGCGAGACCGACGCCGCCACGCCCTGCACCGCGCCCATGGTGCCGAACGCGCGCCGCCGTGCGTCGCCGTCAAACAGCACGCGCAGCGAAGCCATGACCTGCGGCATCAGAATGGCCGCCCCCAGGCCCTGGCCGACACGCATGGCGATCAGCATCCACGGCGTTGTCGCCAGACCGCACAGGGCGGATGCCAGCGTGAACAGCGCCATGCCCGCCAGAAACATGCGCTTGCGCCCAAACAGGTCGCCCAGGCGGGCGCCGTTGAGCAGGAACACCGCATACGCGGCGCTGTAACCGACCATCACGAGCTGGATTTCGGCAAAACTGGTGTGCAGACCGGCACGGATGTCCGGAATCGCCACATTGACGATGAACAGGTCGAGAATCGTGACGAAGTTGCCGGTCAGCAGCGCCGCCAGCGCCGGCCAGTGCCGTTTGGCTGGCGAGGCAACGCCAGCGGCAGAAAGGGATTCCGTTGACATGGGGGATCTCGGTATATTAATATACGGTCGTACGTATACTAGAGAGCGATTGGCCTACGTCAAGCGCCGATTGCGTTGTCCCCACTCATCGATAGGGCATTGCCATGAACGAAACCGACGGCCGCCGCCAGCGTGGCGAACGTGCGCGCGCCCAGGTGCTGGAGCACGCCACCGCCATTGCCTCCACCGACGGACTTGAGGGCCTGACTATCGGTCGCGTGGCCACGGATGCGGGCGTGGGCAAGGGCAACATCCAGGTGCTTTTCGGCGACAAGGAAACGCTGCAACTGGCCACGCTGGATGCGGGCGTCGTGCATTACCGCGAGATGGTGGTCGAGCCGGCGCTAGCGCTGGAAAGCCCGCTCGCCCGCCTGCGTGCGCTAACCGATGGCTGGTTCGACTACGTGGCCGGCGGGGCGTCGCCGGGCGGTTGCTTCGTCTGCGCGGCCAGCTACGAATACCGCGCGCGGCCGGGAACCATCCAGGACCGTGTGCGCGGGCATCGCGAGTCGGTGCGCGCCCGTTTTCGCGAGACGATTACGGCGGCACAGGCCGCTGGTGAATTGCGCGCCGATGTCGACGTCGATCAGCTCGTCTTCGAAATCGAATCGTTTCGCTCCAACGCCAACGTGGCGTTTCTGATGGGCGACATGGCGGTATTCGAGCGCGCGCGCCGCAGCACGCAGGCGCGCATCGATGCGGCGCTCGCCTGAGCGGACTTCCCAACACGCGACGCGCGCAAGCAACGCCCGCTCGGCGCCCCGGTCTTCCGGTGGCTCCACCTTTGGTTACACTTGTGCGCAGTCGCACAAACACACCAAACACAAGACTCGCGGGGGAACAGGCTATGAGGAGCCAAACGATTGCTGCGGCCATCGGAATCGGGGGCGCGCTGTGGCTGACGGGCTGCGCAGCGCCCTATGCGGAGCCGCCTGCCGGCGCCAACACCGCCACGGTGGATTTCGTCCGCCCGCTGACCAGCACCAATGCCACCATCCTCGCGTTTGACGACCCAAAGTATTGCGGCAACCCGCGCACCGCGCTCAAGCCGGCTGATGCGACGCGGCCGATCCGCGTGCTGGCCGGTGTGCCGACCGCGCTGGGCGCCAGCTTCATCCGCACCTCGGGCACGCTCATCTACCGCTGCGGCGTGTCGGCGACGTTCGTGCCGCAGGCGGGCAAGCAGTACAAGATGACGGCCAGCTACCCCACCAACGCCCATGTGTGTCGCGCCGGCGTGGTTGAGTCTGACGACGGCCGGTCGTGGCACGCCATCAACGCGCGCTATCGCACCTACCGCATCAACCCGTCGTGGGGCACCGGAAGCTGCCCCGGTCTGACCGACGCCGACGTCGCCTTCATGCGTGACAAGACGCGCTCCGAAGACGGCTCCACCACGCTGAGCGACCTTTCCGATCTGCTGACGCCGCAATGACCCGCCGCACCGCCTTCATGATCCGCACGTTTGTGGCCACTGCATCGGCACTGGCCGCGTTGCCGGTGGCCGCGCTGGAGCCGGCCGAAGTGTTCGCCAAGGTCGCGCCCAGCATCTGGGAGGTGCGCGTGTCCAACGCCGCCGGCCAGCCGCTGGCCATCGGCAGCGCGGTGGTGATCGGCGACGGGCTGGCCGTGACCAACTGCCACGTGCTGCGCGGCGGCAAGCAGGTCAGCCTCAAGCGCGGCAACGCCAGCTTTGGCGCACGCCTGCTGTATCCCGACGTGCAGCGCGACCTGTGCCAGCTGCGCGTTGCCGATTTCCACTATCCTGCCGTCACGATCGTGCCGAGCAGCATGCTGGTGACGGGCCAGAAGGTCTACGCAATCGGCAATCCGCTCGGGTTTGACCTGACGATCAGCGAGGGGTTGATCTCGTCGCTGCGGCATGACGAAAACGGCGAGCTCAAGGCGATCCAGACGTCGGCGGCGATCTCGCAGGGCTCCAGCGGCGGCGGCCTGTTCGACAGCAACGCGCGGCTGGTCGGCATCACGTCGCGCATGGTGTCCGCCGTCTACGGGCAGAACCTGAATTTTGCAGCGCCCGCCGAGTGGATCAACGATGTGCCCGCGCGTGCGCAAAAGGCGTTGGCTGAGCGCGCTGCCGCAGCGTCGCCGGTGGCGGCGAACACGACGCCCGTAGCGGCAACCGTGGCCGCCGCCGCGCTACAGCCGCGCAAGCCCGGTGAACTCGGGCCGAAGTCGCAAGCCGCCTTTGGCGAGTATTTGCGCAAGCCGTGGCCCAAGATCTTCGTGGCCGCCGACGGCGATCAGTTCGTCTACGAGTGGGGCCAGAACGCTGAATTCCGTGCGGTGTCGTCGTGCAACGAGCGTTATCAGAACTGCTCCATCTATGCCCGTGATGACACGGTTGTCGAGGCCAAATAAAGACCCTCGCAACGGTTGGCATCGATTCCGCCCGGGTCAGGTCAGGGCATGAAGACATTAATATGTGACCCGTTTGGCTGTGCGGTGCCCGTTCAAGCGAGCCTGCGCAGTAACTCAAAACAAGTCGACTAGGAACCCGCCAACATGAATTGGACCGCGACCCGACCGATCCGCGTGGTCGTGCTCGACGACCATGCGGTCGTCCGCCATGGTCTGGCTGCGCGCCTGAAGCAGGAGGCCGATATCGAGGTCTGCGGCCTGTTTGCGTCGGGCCGCGAAATCGTGCGGGCACTCAAGGACAACACCTTCGAGGTGGATGTCCTGCTCATGGACTATTCGCTGGGGCCCACTGAAATCGACGGGCTGAACTTGATCCGCCTGATCCGCGTGCGCTATCCGGAGTTGAAGATTCTGGTGGCCTCGGCGCATCACAACAAGGCGACGGTTGGCATGGTCATGCATGCCGGTGCGCGTGGGTTTGTCGGCAAGGAAGAGGAGCTGACGGAACTGGTGCGCGCCATTCGCACCGTGGCTACGGGCGGCAAGCGCCTGAATGCAGCGCTGGCTGCCGAGATGGAGAGCGATGCCCTTTCTACCGATGCGCCCCCGCCCACCGCGAATGGCAGCAAACTCTCTGCACTGCTCGACCGCTCCGAGCTGAGCCCGCGCGAGCGCGAAGTGCTGCGCTGCTGCCTTGACGGCATGTCGGTCACGGACATTGCCGAAAAATTTGCGCGCAGCATCAAGACCATCAGCTCGCAGAAGCAATCGGCCTATCGCAAGCTGGGTATTCGCACCGATACCGAGCTGTTCAAGATCAAGCACGAGCTTGAGGGGCAGTGAGGGCTGAGCGGCGCCCAAGCCATGCCCTGCACGCCGGCAACGCCGTCGGCTCAGATGACCGAACCGCGAACGCCTGAACAGGTCAGGCGTTATGCAGCACGCGCAGCAACAGGTTCTCCAACTGCTTGACCTCGGTCTGCGAAAACCCGCGCAGCAGGTTGTTCAGCACATCGATGATCAGCGGCCGGATTTCCGGATACAGCGCGCGGCCTTGCTCGGTGAGCGAGACCACCACCGAGCGGCGATCCGCATCACTGGGCGCGCGCTTGACGATGTTCTTCTTCTCCAGCCGATCGATCAGCCGCGTCATCGCACCCGGATCGTAGTGCAGCGCGCGAGAGAGTTCGGCCGGGGTGGTGGCCAGGTCTTCGGCCAGGTAGATGACGACCGTCCACTGCGCGGCCGTCAGGTCCAGCGATGCCAGGGCACTGTCGATGTGTGTCACCAACGCGTGTCGGACCCGATGCACGAGCCGACCGATGTTGGTATCGCGGTCCATGGTGTCAAGCTGGTAGGCGCCTTCACTGGTGCTGGTGTCGGCGGCCTCAGGTGTCTGTACGTCGATGCTCATGGTGGTGCTCCCCGTTCTGCCGGTGATCCGGCTTGTAAGGCGCGCCGCATTCCCGTAACGCTAGCGTGCTTCATTGCACACTAATCGTCGCTTGCCCAGGCCGTCAAGCCGGGATCGATACCAACGCGGATCGTCAAATCTCGTTGGATATCGCTGCAAAACGATTGCGGCTGCCAAGGGGCGGGGTGGTTCGTATCATGGTTGAAACGTGGCAGCCGACGCATGTGGCGCGGCGTGCTCGTCCTCCTCCATATTCCTTTTTTGAACGCCATGAACCTCCACCTTCAGAACAAGCTCGCGCTCGTGACCGGCTCTAGCAAGGGCATCGGCCATGCCATTGCTGTAGCACTGGCCGCCGAAGGCGCCCGCGTGATCGTCAACGGACGTACCCAAGCGTCCGTAGACGACGCAATTGCACGTCTGCGAACCGAGGTGCCCGACGCCCAGGCCGAGGGCTTTGCCGGTGACCTGTCCAATCCGGCGCAGGCTGATGCGTTGGTCGCCCGATTTCCCAAGGTCGACATCCTCATCAACAACCTCGGCATTTTCGACCCCAAACCGTTTGAGGAAATCGACGACGCCGAATGGCAGCACTTCTTCAACGTGAACGTGCTGAGCGGCGCGCGCCTGTCCCGCGCGTACCTGCCCGGCATGCGTGCCCAGAACTGGGGCCGCATCGTGTTCATCAGCAGCGAGAGCGGCGTGCAGATCCCGGTGGAGATGATCCACTACGGTGTCACGAAGACTGCGCTGCTGGGCCTCTCGCGCGGGTTGGCCGAATTGACCGCCGGCACGGCCATCACCGTGAATGCCGTGCTGCCGGGGCCGACGCGTTCCGAAGGCGTGGACGAGTTTGTCGAGAAGCTCTCCGGCGGCCAGAGCTTCGAAGCGTTCGAGAAGACCTTCTTCGAGACGGCGCGGCCGACCTCGCTCATCAAGCGCTTTGCCAGCACGCAAGAGGTGGCCAACCTGGTTGCCTATGTGGCGAGCCCGCTGTCGTCAGCCACCACGGGCGCTGCGCTGCGCGTGGATGGCGGCGTGGTGAAGTCGGCGTTCTAGAACGTCAGCCCTGACGAACGCACCATTCCGGCGCGCGGCCCCGGCTTTTACGCTGGCCGTGTCGCTGGTGCATGCCGGCGGGACAAGCCGGCAGCGCGTCTGTTCGCCTGTATCGTCGAGATCGCAGACCAGCCAGACCGAGCGTGTCCTCGCCCGTGCGCTGGCGGCATTCCTTCCACATCTTCGGAGTGATTGCCATGTCCAACTGCAAAGTCTACGGAACCAAACCTGACAACGGCCCTGGTCAACTGGCGGCTCAGGCCGCGCGCGATCGCGTCAACCAGGCGCACGCCGCCTGGGCCGTCACGCTCGCATACAACAGCGGCACGACAACCGCTGTCTACACTTCCGCAGTCGCCAGCGTCGACGACCTGGAAAAGGCGTTCGAAGCTGAATTTCCGCAGTACACGGTGGTCGGTTACTGAGCCGCTTGCCCTCCGCCACGTGTCTCCGCCGGGACATCGTGGCGGGCACGCAGTGTCCACAAACATTGCAATCGGCCCGCAGCCCGTCACAATAAAAGTCGGAACGACTTTCGAGGATCGGAATGCAGGGCAAGCGAGCTGTGGGCAGCATGGGGTTGTGGTGGCGGACGGCGTGGCTGGGTGTCGTTACGTTGGCGTTCGGCGTTGCGGCCGCTCGCGCACAGCAGCCGGCAACGCCTGCGCCTGCAGATCCGCAGATCGCCTTCTATTACGGCCGCGATGTGCCCGTTGCTGAACTGCAAGCCTTCGACTGGGTCGTGGTGGACCCGGCAACGGGTGGCAGTTTCGATCCGAAACAGCCATCGTCCACGCTCTGGTTCGCTCGCGTAGACCTGACACA
Organism: Ralstonia sp. GX3-BWBA; assembly: GCF_003290055.1. Classification (NCBI taxonomy): domain Bacteria; kingdom Pseudomonadati; phylum Pseudomonadota; class Betaproteobacteria; order Burkholderiales; family Burkholderiaceae; genus Ralstonia; species Ralstonia sp. GX3-BWBA. Next base: position 51,314 of record NZ_QMKS01000016.1, read on the forward strand.
GCAGACCGATGCGATGCGCTCGAGCGCCTGGCCTGCCAATGTGACCGACCAGGTCTTTGCGCCGCTGCTTGCGCAAGGCTATCAAGGCTTCCTGCTCGATGGGCTGGACACGCTCCAACGCGGCGCCCCCGATGCCGCCGATGCCGCCAATGCCATTGCGGCGCTGGTTCAGGCGTTGCATGCGCGCGCACCGCAGACGAAGCTGCTGGCCGGCGGCACGGCCTGGCTCGAAACGTTGGCGCCGCAATTGTCCGGCGTTGTGACGGCGGGTCTGGTGCGTGAGCGCACAGGCGGCGAAGGACTGCACGATGTGCCCGATGCCGACCGCGCCGCACGCATTGCTACGCTGCGCAACATCGGGGCGCAGTATCACTTGCCGGCGGTCGCGCTCGATTACTGCGCCAGCTACAACCGCACCTGTCTGCGTGAGACCGCCAATGTTGCGCGCGCCGCGGGCGTCACCAGCTACGCCACCACGCCGGGCGCCGACTTCATCGGCATTGGTCGGCTGGAAGTGATGCCGCGACGTGTCCTGTTGGTCGAACCCCAAGAGCCCGGCACCAGCCGCAACACTGCGCCATCGGTGCTCTATCTGGCCATGCCCATCAACTACCTCGGCTATCGCACCGAATTTGCCGACGCCAACAAGCCGTTGCCGACCGTCACGCCCGACCGCTATGCCGGCGTTGTCACCTGGTTCGACAGCAACGCACCGCGACCTGGCTCGTGGGCGTCGTGGCTCCGGCGCACGATGGGCGCTGGCGTGCGCGTGGCGATGTTCAACCAGTTCGGGCTGAACATGGATGCCCCTACGGCGCAGATGCTGAATCTGCAAACCGTGCCCGGCACGCCGGCGGGGCCGCTTGCCATCGTCTCGCATGATCCGATGATGGGCTTCGAGCTGCAGCCCCATCCCGATCGACGCATGGCCGTGGGCGTGCAGGTCGACTCCCGCGTGGCGGGAGCGCAATCGCTGTTGCGGCTCTCGGCCGGCAGCTACACCTACGATGCGGCGGCCATCATGCCGTGGGGCGGCTACGTGCTGCAGCCCTTTGGTGTGTTTCGCATGCCCGATGTCGACCAGGCGCGCTGGGTCATCCAGCCGCTGGATTTTCTGCGTCGCGCGCTGCAACTGCCCGCCATGCCGGTGCCTGACACCACGACGGAAAACGGTCGCCGGCTGATGACCGTGCATATCGACGGCGACGGATTCGCCTCCCGGACCGAGTTTCCGCCCGGAGAGTTCTCCGGCCAGGCCTTGCTGCGCGACATTCTGGATCGCTACAAGGTGCCGACCACCGTGTCGATCATCGAGGGCGAAGTGGCCGCCGACGGTGTGTATCCGAAGCTCACGCCGCAGCTCGAGCCGATCGCGCGTACCATCTTTGCGCAGCCTTACGTGGAGCTGGCCAGTCACACGTTCTCGCACCCGTTCAACTGGCTGCGCACTACCAACCCGCCTGATCCGACTTCTGCCGAAACGCCCGAAGGCACCGACACCGCCTTCTCGTTGAACATTCCCAATTACCGTTTCAGTTTCGACCGCGAGATCGCGGGCTCCATCCGCTACATCAACACCAAGCTGGCTCCGCCGGGCAAGCGCGTGAAGGTGCTGCTGTGGAGCGGCAATGGCCAGGTGCCGCCGATTGCCGTGCAGAAGACGGTCGAGGCCGGTGTGCTGAACATGAATGGCGGCGACACCTACATCACGCGCTCCAACCCGAGCTGGACGGCCGTGGCGCCGCTTGGCGTGGACAAGGGCGATGGCCTGTTCCAGGTCTTTGCGCCCGACCAGAACGAGAACATCTACACCAACCTCTGGCACGGCCCGTATTACGGTTTCTCGCGGGCCATCGAAACGTTCGAGCTAACCGAAAAGCCTTATCGCTTCAAGCCGATCGGCATTTACTACCACATGTATTCCGGCACCAAGCTGGCGTCGCTCACCGCCTTGCGGCAGGTGTACGACTGGGCGGTCGCGCAGCCGGTCATGCCGATCTACGCGTCGGACTACATCCGCAAGGTGCTCGACTTCCGCGCCATGGCTGTCGCGCGTGACGGCGATGCCTGGGTCGTGCGCGGCAATGGCGATCTGCGGACCGTCCGTTGGACGGGGCCCGGCGTGCCCCGCCTTGCCGATGCGCGCGATGTGGCCGGCTACGCCGCGGGCCCTGGCGGCACCTATATCCACCTGACCAGCGGATCGGCACGCTTCGCCCTGAACAACGCCGCACCAACGCAACCCTACGTGCGCGATGCCAGCGGCCGGCTGTCGAACTGGCAGCGCAGTGCGGATGGCAGCTCGCTGTCGGTCGATGTTGCCGGCTATACGCGACCGTTCATCCGCTTTGCCAATGCAGCCCGTTGCCGGGCGACCGTGGACGGCCGCGAAGTGAGTGCCTCCCATGGCGCCGACTGGCGCATCGAACTGGGTGCTGGCAACCCCGCCAAGCTCGCGCCCCAGCACGTCGAGCTGACTTGCGACAAATGACGTCCGGAAACGCAGACGCATGTCTGCTTTATCGGACATAGCCGCCTGTAAAACGTTTGCGCTCAAGCTTTTCCCGGTTGATCCGTTGTTAACCCGACTGACGACCCCCAGGAAAAAAAAGCATGAGAGCGTCTGCGCCCCTTTCTGAAGTTTCACAGCCCCCAACCAGCCTCGGTACCCGGCTGGCCGTGATTGGCCTGATCGCCCTGGTTGCGGTGTTCGGCATGTTTGCGCTGGCAAACTCGCAATCGAGTCTGCGCATGCTGGAAGCCAATACGCAATCGGCCATGCACAACCAGGAGGCCGCCATGCGCGACATGATCGGCCTGTTCGACGGCACCATGCGCACCGAGGCCGACCGCTTCCTGACCGCCTTTGCCGACGCCGCGCCAGGCCCCTACAGCATCGACCCGGCGCAGACCGTGCAAGTGGCGGGCAAGCCGACGCCCACCTTCAAGAGCGGCCCGAACGGTGAAACGGTTCTGAACCTCAACTTCACCGTGCCGGACAAATTCTTCGCGCGCACCGGCGGCACCATCGCCACCGTGTTCGCCCGCACCGGTGACGACTTCGTGCGCGTGACCACCTCGCTCAAGAAGGAAAACGGCGAACGCGCGATCGGCACGCTTCTCGATCGCGCCCACCCGAGCTACAAGGCGTTGATGGCCGGCGAGCCGTTCCGCGGCCTGGCCTGGCTGTTTGGCGTGCCGTACATGAGCAAGTACGAACCCGTGCGCGATGCGTCGGGCAAGGTGATCGGCGCGCTGTATGTGGGTGTGGACGTGCGCTCGGAACTGGCGCTGCTCAAGGACAAGATCCGCTCGCACGGCATCGGCAAGACGGGCGGCTATTTCGTCATCGACGGCAAGCCCGGCGCCGATCAGGGCAAGGTGCTGATCGACCACACGCAAGACCGCGAAGGCAAGAACCTGCTCGACGCCAAGGACGCCGCCGGCCAAGCCTGGGTACGCGAGATGATTGCGCGCAAGGACGGCACGCTGCGTCATACGCTGGCCGACACGGAAGGTGGCACCGCGCGTGAGCGCCTGACCGTCTTCACGCAGTACCCGGATTGGCAACTGGTGATTGCCGGCACGGCTTACGTAGATGAACTCGACGCCGATCTGGTGGCCGCCCGCAATCGCTTCCTGCTGCTGGGCCTGGCACTCGGTGCGCTGCTGGCCGGCGGGCTGTACTGGATGCTGCGCCGTACTGTGAGCACGCCGCTGGCCGAGGTGGTGAACGTCGCCCAGCGTGTGGCTGCGGGCGATCTCACGCACCGCCTGCCCACCAGCCGCCGCGACGAAATCGGCCAGGTGATGCGCGCTGTCAATGGCGTGGGCGACGGCCTTTCAGGCATCGTCGACAAGGTGCGCGCCAGCGCCTCCACCATCGCATCGAGCACCGGCCAGATCGCGGCCGGCAATGCGGATCTTTCTGCCCGAACCGAAGCGCAGGCCGGCAATCTGGAACGCACCGCATCGAGCATCGAACAACTGGCCGCCACCGTGCGCCAGAACGCCGAGAGCGCCCACCACGCGCATGACATGGTGCAGTCCGCCAGCGAGGCGGCCAACGCTGGTGGGCAGACGGTCGAACGGCTGGTCGGCACCATGTCTGGCATCCATGCCACGGCGCAGAAGATTGCCGACATCACCGGCATCATCGACGGCATCGCGTTCCAGACCAACATCCTGGCGCTGAACGCCGCCGTGGAAGCCGCCCGCGCAGGCGAACAGGGCCGCGGCTTTGCCGTCGTGGCCGGCGAGGTGCGCAGCCTCGCCCAACGCAGCGCAGCCGCCGCCAAGGAGATCAAGGAATTGATCAATCGCTCGGTGGAAGAAGTGCAGGCCGGCAACGAGGCCGCACGCGGCGCTGGTGATGCCATGCAGGACATCGTGACGCGCGTGGAACGCATCGCCGGTCTGATGGGCGAGATCAGCCACGCTTCGCGCGAGCAGTCGCAAGGGATCGAAGAGGTCAACCATGCGGTCACGTCGATGGACGAGGTGACCCAGCAGAACGCTGCGCTGGTCGAAGAAGCGGCCGCTGCCGCCGAAAGCCTGCGCCAACAGGCCCAGGAACTGCGCGGCGCTGTGGATGTGTTCCGGCTTGCCTGAGCCGGCAAGATGTCATGAATTGAGGACGTGGCGTTGCAATCGGTACAAGGTTTGACGGGCAATCGTGCAAACCTGTACCGCGCGGAACCTGACCCGCACAGGGGACTCGCAGCATGGAACCCGCTCAGGTACCGCCGCCCACCATGTCCCCCGCAGATCAAGCCTTTCATTCCGTCGTCGCGATTGACGACCACCCGATCGTTCTCGAATCCATCCAGGCGCTGCTCGCCGGGTCGCCGCAATTGCAGCTTGTTGCGACGGCAGCCGATGGCGCGCGCGGGCTGCAGTTGATACGTTCGGCGCGCCCGAAGCTGGCCATCGTCGACATCAATCTGCCCAGCCTGGACGGTCTTGAACTCGTGCGCCGCGTTCGAGCGCAACGCCACGATATCGGCCTGGTGGTCACGTCTGCCCAGACCACCGGCAACGAGGCGCGGCTCGCCTTCCTGGCCGGCGCCAACGCCTACGTGCCGAAATCGGAAGCAACATCCGCGTTGACAGCGGCGCTGCTGCTGGCGGCACGCGGTTACCTCTCATTTCCCGCTTCCGCGATGGGGCCGTCAGATGGCGCCGGCGTCGCCACGCTCACCCAGCGCGAAATGCGCGTGAACCAACTGCTGGCCGAAGGCCATCGCAACATCGAGATCGCAAGGCGCCTAGGGATTTCGCCCAAGACGGTGTCCACCTTCAAGCACCGCATCTCCAGGAAGATCGGGCTCCCCGGCTGACGGATCAGTGCAGTTCACCGGCAAAAAAAAGAGACCGCTGTTTAAGGCGGCCTCTTAAAGTCGATGTGAAGCTGTGAAACTGTCATTCAAGCTTCGGGCCGAATCATAATCGAAAAGCGGTGCGCTCGAATAATTTAATTTTTATCATCGATTGGATGACTTTGTGCGTCCAATGGATTACGTCTCGTAAGGCATTGGCTTATCTTCTTGTGGACCCCACTTACGGCTATCTACGTGGGATTGCAAGACGTTGATTGATATGAAGAATTTCGCTATTGGCGCTTAGGTTTCATATTTACCACAGGCCGTTTTTGAAATTGCTGAATATGAGAATTGAGCATACATAATGGCCGCCGATCGCAAATCCCCGCGATGGTGTTTTTCAAGGAAGACGATATGAAGATCAAGCTGTTTGCGGCCGCTGCTGCCGCCCTGGTTTCGGCTGGTGCCTTCGCTCAATCGAGCGTGACGATGTACGGTGTGGTCGACGCCGGCGTTGAGTGGGTGAACAAGGCGCCGGGTAACGGCGGCTCTCGTGGTGCCGTGCAGTCGGGCGGTATGTCCGGTTCGCGCTGGGGCCTGCGCGGCACGGAAGACCTGGGCGGCGGCCTGAAAGGTATCTTCAACCTGGAAAGCGGTTTCAATATTGACGACGGGAAGATGGGCCAGGGCGATCGCCTGTTCGGCCGTAACGCCTACGTCGGGCTGGAAGGCCAGTGGGGCCGACTGACCCTGGGCCGCCAGCAGAACCTGCTGTACGACTTCGCGCTGCAATACGACCCGATGGCGGTTTCGCGCTATTCGCTGGCTTCGCAGGACGCAGCCATGGCGGGGCGCGCAGACAACGCGGTGAAATACATGGGTACGTTCGGCGGCCTGACCGCTTCGGCGCTGTACTCGACGCGCAACGATGGCCAGGAGATTGCCGGCGCGAGCAAGCTGGGCCGCGAGTGGAGCGTTGGACTGAACTACGCGAACGGCCCGTTCTCCGTGGGTGCCGTGTATGACCAAATGAATGGGAATACGGACGTGCCCGCGGCCTACGGCATTGCTTCCGACCTCAAGGTACAACGCGCCACCATCGGCGGCACGTACGTTTATGGCCCGGCCAAGCTCTACGCGGGTTATCGCTGGCTCAATGCGACCCATCCGCTGGCATCCGAATCCTTACTGCGTTCGAACCTGTACTGGCTGGGCGCCGGCTACCAAGTGACGCCGGCTCTGGCGTTGACCGGTACGGCCTACTACCAGAACTTCAAGACCACCGGTGCCGGCAATCCCTGGCTGTTTGTCCTGAGCGGCGACTATGCGCTGTCCAAGCGCACCGACGCCTATCTGAACGTGGCTTACGCCAAGAACAGCAGCAACGCAGCTTTGCCGCTCGGTGTCGCTGGCCTCGGCGACGTGTTCACCAGCGCGGACGGCAGCAGCAACAACCAAATGGGTGCCATGGTCGGTATCCGCCACAAGTTCTAATCGGCATTCTGTCGGCTAGATATAGAAAACCCGGGCTTCAACCCGGGTTTTTTGTTGGCGCCTTTTTCGTGCGCCGCGTTCTAGTGCAGGATCACCCGCCGCACCACGGCCACCAGGGGCGGCCGAATCGAGCGCTCGAACCCCGGGCGCAGGCGCAAGGGCTTGAGCAGCATCTTGGCCGCCATATCGAGCGGTAGATAAGAGCGCACCAGCGCGCTGACGCGCGAGTTCAGCGCGCGGACATCGGCTTCGGGCACGTCCTCCTGCCCGCGCTCGATGCGCAGCACATTGCGCAGGGCGATCATCGAATCTTCATTCTTGATTTCACGCAGGCGTGAGGCGAGCGCCTTGAGCACGCGCGCGCGGCCCACGCCCTCGCCAGCGTTGCACTCGTTGAAGAAACGCAGGAAGTGTTTGTAATGTCGGACTTCATCGGCCGAGATGCGGCTGGCGAGGTCACGCAGCACCGGTTCATCGGCTTCAGCCGCAGCTTGGGCGATGGCCCGATAGAAAGTGGCAGTGCCCATTTCGACGACGCAGCGCGCGACCATTTCCAACGCCTGCGTGGGCTCGAACTGGTCGACCGAACAGGTGACCGAGTATTCCTCGAAGAAGCGGGCGTAGCCGCGCTCCCAGTCGAACTCGGGCCAGACGGTTTCAACGTAGCGGCGCAATGCACGGCCGTGCTGAAGTTCTTCGCGTTCCCAATGGTGGATCAGCCAGTGCGCGGTTTCGGGGCGATCGGCGTAGTACTGAGCGAGGTTGCCGGCATAGAGGTCGGAGCCGCTCTCCACAAACGACGCACTGGCAACGAGGTAGAACAGCGTGCCGTTTTCGCGCACGCGTGCGACGTCGATGCTGTCGTAAGCGATCTCTTGGACCGACCACGGCATGCGCTCGCTCTCAGATGTTTCCAGATGAACCTGTGACAAGGCGCTTCCTCCGTCGGCAGTCTCGCAAAAAGCGGGCCGCCCTTGCTATGAGAATGAAACATCACGTCCCATGTTTCAAGACAGATGTGCGCTTGCAAAGGTTCCTAAAAGCAATCTTCTGCGCAGAAAGTGGTGAATGCGTCATGGCGATTGCGTCACCTCGGTGCGCGACGCAGCGGTAGGTACGTGGCGTTTTTGCGCGTGCCGCAAGCCATAGGCGAAGGCCGCGAGTGCGACGAGGGCCGCCCCAACCATCGCCCATTCGACTGCTGCATAGCCGCCGCTGGCCCGCCAGAGCAGTGCGCCCAGCCATGGGGCGCTGGCCTGCGCCAGCAGCACGGGCGTCATCATCAGGCCATTGAGCGTGGCGTACTGGTTGCGCGAAACCAGCTCCGGCATCGCAATCGCGCGGACCATCGTGTTGATGCCGTTGGCTGCGCCGTAGACGAGCGCAAACACGATCAGCAGCGGCCCGCTGGACAGCGCCAGCAAGACGAGCGCTGCGGCCATGGCGCCGTACGTCCACGGTGCAATGCGCACCGGATGCGCCGGGCGCGACCGCATCATGGCCAGCCGCCCGAGCACCTGGGCGGGGCCGATGAGCGCCGCGATCAGCAACTGGCGGCTGGTCGGCACGCCTTTCTCCGTCAGCAGCGGAATCAGGTGCGCCCCGAGCACGGTGGCGATCAGGCTGGTCGCTACGAAGGCCAGCACCACCGCCCAGAACACCGGCAAGCGCAACACCATGCGCCATGCCGAGGCATGCACCGGTGCCGTCGGGTCGAGCGCCTCGGCAGGCGCGTGCACGGGGGGCCGCACGCGCAGGCGCACATGGATCGGCAGGCAGATCAGCACATGGGCCAACGCAAAAAGCTGCAGCGTGTGCCGCCAGCCGAGGTGTTCCACGCCCCATTGCGCGAGCGGAATGCACAGCGTGCTGGAGAACCCTGCAATCAGTGTGAGGCCGATGATCGGGCGCTGATACGCGTCGCCAAACGCCTGGCGAAGCACGACGAAGGCTGGGTCGTAGAGCGTGGTGGCCATCGCCAGGCCCATCGGCAGCCAGAGCAGGAGGAAGGCCGTCTCGTTCGAGACGAAGGACCAAGCCAGCAGGCCGCTCGCCGCCAGCACGGTGCCTGCGCCCATCACACGGCGCGCAGGCCAGCGGTCCAGCGCGCGCCCAACCCAGAACGAGCACAGCGCCCACACCAGAAGCCCGAGTGAAAACCCGCCCGCCAGAAACGGCCGGGCCCAACCGAGCGTGTCGTGCATCGGCGCCAGAAACACGGTGAAACTGAAGTACAGCGTGCCCCAAGAGACCATCTGCGCGAGGCCGAGCAGTAACACAAGGCGCCGGCCCTCGGGCGAGCCGGGCGAGAACATGGGGTGCATGGAGGAGGGAGTGGTGAGGGCAAGCAGATCTGCGCGGCAACAATCCATTCTATCGGCGGAGGTTGCGGCGCGCGTGCCCCCTGCGCAGGGCGCGCTCAGGAAGCGTGGCCGTCGATCAGCCTCCGCAAAGCTGCCGTGTCGACGACCTCGACCGTCCGGTAATGGCAACGGATCCAGCCGGCGCGCTGCCATGCCTGCAGGTACTTGGAAATCGTCTGCCGCGAGCGTGCCAGCATGCGGCCCAGCTCTTCATTGCTGGCGGCCACGGTGCGACCATCGCCGGCGCGGGCAAGCTGCAGCAGGCGTTGGGCGAGGCGTGCATCGGCGGGCATTTCGCTGGCGTGCTCGAACTCGTCAAAGATCAGGCGGATGCGCTGGCAGAGCTGCTGCATCAGCGCCCACATGCCGGCCGGGTAGGCAGACACCACGCGCGCAAACGCCGCGCTGCCAAGCAGGACGAGCGTGGTGGGCCCCTGCGCGTGGGCGCTGTGCGTGCGGCCGCCGCCGTCGATGAGCGCGATCTCGCCAAACCACTCGCCCGCGCGCAGCACGCCGTAGACGAGTTCGCTGCCGCCGTCAGTCGTCCGACTGATGCGCACGCGGCCGCGCACGATCAGGAACATGCCCTGCGCCGGGCCGCCGTGCGGGTGGATGCATTCACCGTCAGGGTAGGTGACCAGGCGCGCGGTGGGCGCGATCTCGGCCAGCAGGTCGGCGGGGGCGTCGCGCAGCCAACCCTGCGCGAGCTGCGCGGGTGTAGGAGCCGGGGCGGTATGGGAGGTGTCTGCGGGCATGGCGGCAGAATGCGGCGAAGGCAGTCCGATCATTGTCAAACGCTTGACAGTCTGCATGCAAGCGCCGGGCAGAGAATGCCCCATCAGCCGCGCAGCCATTCAATACGACGCGGCACCGACGCGACCATTCCGGCGACGAAGGAGACACCCCCAATGACCGATCCGCAGCACACCGCCCCGCGCGCAACGTTTTCCCACATGGAGCACGGCACCCGCGAGGACTGGGCCGCCATCTCGGCCGAGTTCATGTCCTATGCCCGCGCGCTGCCCGACCGCGTGCTCGCGCACCTGAAGCTGCTCGACGGCGATTGCGGCGGCTTCCCGATCGATCGTCTCGCGCACTCCCTGCAAACCGCCACGCTCGCCCACCGCGACGGTCGCGACGAGGAATACGTGGTCTGCGCGCTGCTGCACGACATTGGCGACACGCTGGGCAGCTTCAACCACCCGGACATCGCCGCGGCCATCCTCAAGCCGTTCGTGAGCCCGGAAAACCTGTGGATGGTCGAGAAGCACGGCATCTTCCAGGGCTACTACTTCTTCCACCATCTGGGGCTCGACCGCAACCTGCGCGAGCAGTACCGCAGCCAGCCCGAGCTGTTCGAGCGCACGGCCGAGTTCTGCGCCAAATACGACGCCGCCGCCTTCATAGCCGATTACGACAACCTGCCGCTGTCGTTCTTCGAGCCGATGGTGCGACGCGTGCTGGCCAAGCCACGCAACTCCATCTACGTAAAGGACGGCGAGAGCGAGCTGTCCCAGCCGAAAGCCGAGGCAGTTTGATTTGCTGCGGGTCTAGGCCTTCACCACATTGACGGGTGCGCCAGCCACCCAGGCCGCCACGTTGGCGAGCGTGGTGTCGGCAATGCCCGCCAGCGCCTCGCGCGTGAAGAACGCCTGATGTGCGGTCACGATGACGTTGGGAAAGCTCAGCAGCCGCGCCAGCACGTCATCCTGCAGCACATCGGCGGAGCGGTCTTCGAAGAACAGATCCGCCTCTTCCTCGTACACGTCCAGCCCGAGGTGGCCGAGCTGGCCGGTCTTGAGGGCGTCGATCAGCGCGGGGCTGTCGACCAGGCCGCCGCGGCTGGTGTTGATGAGCATCGCGCCCGGCTTCATGCTGGCCAGAGCGTTGGCGTCGATCAGGTGGTGGGTGCCGGTGTTGAGGGGACAGTGCAGGCTGACGATATCCGCCTGCGCCAGCAAATCAGGCAGCGGCACGTAGCGCACGCCCAGCGCCGTCAGCGAGGCCTGCGGAAACGGATCGAATGCCAGCAACTGGCATCCAAAGCCAGCCATGATCCGCGCGAACACCTGCCCGATCTGTCCGGTGCCGATCACGCCGACGGTCTTGCCCGCCAGGTCGAAGCCCAGCAATCCATCTAATGAGAAATCGCCTTCGCGCGTGCGATTGCAGGCACGGTGCAGGCGCCGGTTGAGCGTGAGGATCATGCCAACCGCATGTTCGGCAACCGCGTGCGGCGAATAGGCCGGCACGCGTACCACCGTCAGCCCGAGGCGCTGTGCGGCCGGCAGATCGACGTGGTTGAAGCCTGCCGAGCGCAGCGCGATCAGGCGCGTGCCGCCCGCTGCCAACGCTTCGAGCACTTCCGCGCTGAGCGCGTCGTTCACGAATGGGCACACCACTTCAAAGCCCGCTGCGAGGGACGCCGTTTGCGCGTCAAGGTGCGCGCGCTGGAAAACGAGGTCGAAGCTGTGGCCGCCGCGCGCCAGGGAGGCGCGGAAGCTGTCTTCGTCGTAACGGTGGCTGCTGAAAAAGAGGATGCGCATGGCGGTGGGGTAAGCGGACGTGATGCCTGCAGCTTACTCGCACCGCCCGGTGGCGGCACTCAGAGCGTCAGGACGATGCGGCCATCCACCTTGCCGGCCTTCAGATCGGCGAACACCTGGTTGATGTTGTCGAGCTTGTCGCGGTGAATGTGGGCGCGTACCAGCCCCTCGGCGGCAAACTCCAGGGACTCTTGCAGATCACGCCGCGTGCCGACAATCGAACCGCGCACCGTGATGCCATTGAGCACCGTGGAGAAGATCGGCAACGGAAAATCGCCCGGCGGCAGCCCATTGAGCGAGATCGTCCCGCCGCGCCGCACCATGCCCAGCGCTTGTGCAAAGGCACTGCGCGACACCGCCGTCACGAGCACGCCGTGCACACCGCCGATCTCTTTCTGAATCACGGCCGCGGGGTCCTGCTGCGAGGCATCGACGACGAGCTTGGCCCCCAACTCGCGTGCCAGCGCGAGCTTGTCCGGCGCCACGTCTACCGCCACCACGTGCAGGCCCATGGCGATCGCATACTGCACCGCCACGTGTCCCAGCCCGCCAATGCCGGAAATGGCGATCCACTGTCCGGGCCGCGTATCCGTCATGCGGATGCCCTTGTAGACCGTCACCCCCGCGCAGAGAATCGGTGCGATCTCTTCGAAGCTGACCTGCGCGGGCAGGTGGCCGACGTAGTTCGGATCGGCCAGTACGTATTCGGCATAGCCGCCGTTGACGGAGTAGCCAGTGTTCTGCTGCTCGTGGCAGAGGGTTTCCCAGCCGCTCAGGCAGTGCTCGCAGTGGCCACAGGCCGTGTAGAGCCAGGGCACACCCACGCGGTCGCCTTCTTTGACGGCGGTCACGCCTTCGCCCACCGCCGCCACATAACCCACCCCTTCGTGCCCGGGGATGAATGGCAAGCTGGGTTTGACAGGCCAGTCGCCATCGGCGGCGTGCAGGTCGGTGTGGCAGACGCCCGAGGCCGCGATCTTCACAAGAATTTGCCCGCGCCCAGGTGTTGGAACCGGCACTTCCTCAATGCGCAAGGGTTCGCCAAACGCGTGGACAACCGCAGCTTTCATCGACTGGGCCATGAGACATCTCCTGGTTGGGGGGAAATACCAGTCTGGTCGACGCCTGCCCGGTGCGGGTTGATGTGAGTCAACCGTCAAGGCGAGCGGGATCGGCAACACTGTTAGCATGCCGGCATCTTCAGTCTTTCCAACGAGCCGCTGCCTTGCCCGTCACTCCCACCTTCCTCTGGCACGACTACGAAACCTTCGGCGCCGTGCCGCGCCGTGATCGTCCGGCCCAGTTTGCGGGCATCCGCACCGATGCCGAGCTGAACGAGATCGGTGAGCCTGTCGAGCTGTTCTGCCAGCCGTCCAACGATTGGCTGCCCGATCCGGTGTCGTGCCTCATCACCGGCATCACGCCGCAGCAGTGCGCCAGGCAAGGCGTTCCGGAATACCGTTTCGCTCAGGCCATCGAGCGCGAACTGGGCACGCCCGGCACCATCGGCGTCGGCTACAACACCATCCGCTTTGACGACGAGGTTACGCGGCACCTGTTCTGGCGCAACCTGATCGACCCATACGCACGCGAGTGGCAGAACGAATGCGGGCGCTGGGATCTGCTCGACGTGGTGCGCACCACCTGGGCACTGCGCCCAGAAGGCATTCAATGGCCGACGCATGAAGACGGCAGGCCGAGCTTCAAGCTGGAGCATTTGTCCAAGGCCAACGGTCTGGTGCACGATGCGGCGCACGATGCGGTATCCGATGTGCGCGCGACGATTGCGCTGGCGCGCCTCATTCGCAACGCACAGCCGCGCCTGTTCGATTTTTGCCTGGCGTTGCGCAAGAAAGACCGCGTGGTGGCCGAGATCGGCGATGCGCCGCGGCCGCTGCTGCACATTTCGGGCATGTACGGCGTGGAGCGTGGCTGCATGGCCGTGGTGTGGCCGCTGGGCGGGCACCCGACCAACAAGAACGAATTGATCGTGTGGGATTTGGCGTTCGACCCGTCCGAGCTGTTCCACATGGACGTTGCGACGATCCGCGAGCGCATGTTCACGCGTACGGCTGACCTGGCCGAAGGCACCACGCGACTGCCGATCAAGTCGATCCACATCAACAAGTCGCCCATCGTCATCAGCAACATGAAGACGTTGCAGCCTGCGCAGGCAGAACGCTGGGGCATCGACTTCGCCACCATTGAACGCCACGCCGCCATCGCGCAGGGGGCGCCGGACATGCGCGACACGTGGCGCCAGGTGTACGCCCGCGAGCTGGAGCCGATCGAAGACGTCGACCAGAACCTCTACGGCGGATTTGTCGGTAACGACGACCGCCGCATGCTCAACGAGCTGCGCACGCTCAGCGGCGAACAACTCGCGCGCCTGCATGCGGACTTTGCCGATGCACGCCTGCCCGAGTTGCTGTTCCGCTACCGCGCACGCAACTTCCCCGATACGTTGAACGAAGAGGAATACGAGCAGTGGGAGCAACTGCGCGCCGAGCGCTTGTTCGAAGGCCGCGATGGCTATCTGACCTTCGAGGTCTTCGGCGAACGGCTTCAACAATTGGGCGCGGAAGCCACGGAGAACGGCGACGCGCGTGCGCAGACCATCCTGCAGGACCTGTACGACTACGCGCAGCAGATCGCACCGGGCTGAGGAGCCGGGCTGACGAAGCGGACGCGCGCAAAGAAGAACGGAGGCCGAAGCCTCCGTTTTTTCATGGTGATACCTAAAGCGGCGCGGATCAGGCTGCCTGCTGTGCCGCCGCCGGATCGCGCCACTGTGCCAGCAGCTTGTTCCAGCGGATGCGCGCCGCCGCCAGGTTGGCCTCCTTCACATGGCCAAAGCCGCGGATGTCCTCCGGCAGGCGGGCCAGTTCCACGGCCTGCCCCAGCTTCTGCGCCGTCAGCCCGCGCGCGAGTTCATCGACCAGCGCGCGGTATTCGGCGATCAGCGCGCGCTCGGTGCGGCGCTCTTCGGTCTTGCCGAAAATATCGAACGCCGTGCCGCGCAGGCCCTTGAACTTGGCGAGCAGCTTGAAGATGCGCATCGTGTTCGGACCGAAGCGCTGCTTGACCAGGTGCCCCTTCTCGTCACGCTTGGCAATTATGGGCGGCGCAAGCCAGAAGTTGAGCTGGTAGTCGCGGCCGGGCTCGCCCTCGAATTGCGCACGCAGCTTGTCGAGGAATGCCGGGTCGGTGTACAGGCGGGCGACTTCGTATTCGTCCTTGTACGCCATCAGCTTCGACAGGTTGCGCGCCACCGCTTCCGTGAACGCCAGCGGCTGGCCTGCGCCCACCACGGCAGCTTCGGCTGCACGTACGCGTTCCACCACCGCGCGGAACTTAGCGGCATACGCTGCGTTCTGGTACGCGGTCAGCAGATCAACACGGCGGGCGATCAGCGTGTCCAGCGAGGGCAGGGCGATGACGTCGGCTTTGGCACGCGGCGCATCGTCGGCGAGCTTGAGCACCGCATCGCGGTCTTGTGCGAGGTGGCGGCCCCATTCGAACGCGGTCTTGTTCTTCTCGACGGCCACGCCGTTGAGTTCGATCGCGCGGATGAGCGCGTCGTGCGTCAGCGGAAGCCAGCCTTTCTGCCACGCAAAGCCCAGCACGAGCGGGTTGGTGTAGATGGCATCACCCAGCAGGCGCACGGCCAGCGTGTTGGCGTCTTCAAATGCGCAGGCATCGCCGATGGCCGCACGGATGTCCGCCTCGGCCGAGCTGCCCGGGAAGCGCCAGTTCGGGTTCTTGATGAAATCGGCCGTGGGCGAAGCCGTGCTGTTGACGATGGCGCGCGTCTGGCCATGCTGCACCTTCGACAGCACTTCGTCCGACGCCGAGACAATCGCGTCGCAGCCGATCACCAGGTCCGCCTCGCCCATGGCGATGCGCGTGGCGTGAATCGAATCCGGACGCTCGCCGATCTGCACGTGCGAGAGCACGGCGCCGCCTTTCTGCGCCAGGCCCGCCATGTCGAGCACGGTCACGCCCTTGCCCTCAATGTGCGCAGCCATGCCGAGCAGGCCCCCGATGGTCACCACGCCCGTGCCGCCCACGCCGGTGACGAGCACGCCGTACGCGCGCTGGATGGCCGGCAGCTCAGGATGCGGCAGCAGCGGCAGACCTTCCATCGACACGCCGTGCGATTCGGGCTTGCGCACCTGCGCGCCCTCGGCCGTCACGAAGCTCGGGCAGAAGCCGTTCACGCACGAGAAATCCTTGTTGCACGACGACTGGTTGATCTTGCGCTTGGTGCCCAGCTCCGTGTCCAGCGGTTCGACCGACAGGCAGTTCGACTTGACCGAGCAATCGCCGCAGCCTTCGCACACCGCATCGTTGATGAACGCGCGGCGTGCCGGATCGACCATCGTGCCGCGCTTGCGGCGGCGGCGCTTTTCCGTCGCGCAGGTCTGGTCGTAGATCAGCACGCTGGTGCCTTGCACCTCGCGCAGCTCGCGCTGAATTGCGTCGAGCCGGTCGCGGTGGTGCACCGTCACGCCTTCGGGCAGTTTGATGGCAGCGTTGTACTTCTCGGGCTCGTCCGTGACGATGACGATGCGCGACGTGCCTTCCGCATGCACCTGCGCGGCGATCTGCGGCACCGACAGCGGGCCGTCGACCGGCTGGCCGCCGGTCATGGCCACGGCGTCGTTGTAGAGGATCTTGTAGGTGATGTTCACCTCGGCCGCAATCGACGCGCGGATCGCCAGCAGGCCCGAGTGGTAATACGTGCCGTCGCCCAGGTTGGCGAACACGTGCTTGTCGCCCGAGAACGGCATCTGGCCGATCCACGCCACGCCTTCGCCGCCCATCTGGCTGAAGGTGTCGGTGCGGCGGTCCATCCACACGGTCATGTAGTGGCAGCCGATGCCGGCCAGCGCGCGCGAGCCTTCCGGCACGTTGGTCGACGTGTTGTGCGGGCAGCCCGAGCAGAACCACGGCTTGCGCTCTGCAGTGATGCGCGGTTTGGCGAGCGCCTTCTCTTTGGCGTCGATGATGGCGATGCGCGAGGCAATGCGTGCGCGCACGTCCGACGGCAGCTCGAACTTTTCCAGACGCGTGGCGATGGCGCGGGCGATCAGCGCAGGCGACAGCTCGTAATGCGCCGGCAGCAGCCAGTTGGCCATCGGCACGGACCATTCGCCGCCGGCGTTGTCGCGCTCGTCAAACTTGCCGTACACGCGCGGGCGCACGTCGTCGCGATAGTTGTACAGCTCTTCCTTGAGCTGGTACTCCAGGATCTGGCGCTTCTCTTCCACCACCAGGATCTCTTGCAGCCCTTCGGCAAAGGCACGCGCGCCGTGCGCTTCCAGCGGCCACACGCAGCCGACCTTGTACAGGCGGATGCCGATGCGGCGACAGGTTTCCTCGTCGAGGCCGAGGTCGACCAGCGCCTGACGCACGTCCAGATACGCCTTGCCGGCGGTCATGATCCCGAAGCGTGCCTGCGGCGAATCGAGCACCACGCGGTCGAGCTTGTTGGCACGCACGTACGACAGGCCGGCGTACCACTTGTAGTCAAGGAGGCGGGCTTCCTGCACCAGCGGCGGATCGGGCCAGCGGATGTTCAGGCCGCCCTGCGGCATGACGAAATCTTCGGGCAGGATGATCTGCGCGCGATGCGGGTCGACATCCACCGACGCAGACGATTCCACCACGTCCGTCACGCACTTCATCGACACCCACAGGCCGGAGTAGCGGCTCATCGCCCAGCCGTGCAGGCCGTAGTCGAGGTATTCCTGCACGTTGGACGGATACAGCACCGGAATGCCGGCTGCCTTGAAGACGTGCTCGGACTGGTGCGCCAGCGTGGACGACTTGGCGGCGTGGTCATCGCCCGCCAGCACCAGCACGCCGCCATGCGCGGACGAGCCCGCCGAGTTGGCGTGCTTGAACACGTCGATCGTGCGGTCCACGCCCGGCCCCTTGCCGTACCACATGCCGAACACGCCGCTGAACTTGGCGTTCGGATACAGATTGACCTGCTGCGAGCCCCAGACCGCCGTGGCGGCCAGGTCTTCGTTGAGCCCCGCCTGGAAGACGATGTTGTGCCCCGCCAGATGCTTTTTGGCTTTCCACAGGGCTTGGTCCAGCGCGCCCAGCGGCGAGCCGCGGTAGCCGGAGATGAAGCCTGCCGTGTTCAGCCCAGCGGCGCGGTCGCGCTCCTGCTGCAGCATCGGCAGACGCACCAGAGCCTGCGTGCCGCTGATGTAGATGCGGCCACGCTCAAGCGTGTATTTGTCGTCCAGGGAAACAGTTTCGAGCGCGCGGCGTAGCGCGTCGTTCAGAGGGGCATTCATGCGTGCTCCGTGTGGGTGTGTCGGGATCACCGACAGCAGGTCTCTTTTGGTGCTGCCTGCGCCGCTTCTTGTGGAAACTGGCATGCAGCTGTAGGTCGAGGCATCGTAGCATCGCGTGACATTCCGAACACCGTGCAACGCAGCAAGAATGGGGGTGGGTTTTCCCTTGGTTGTGGTGTCCGGTGCACGCATGCACAGCGCTGGACGACGGGGTTGCACCGGTTGTGCGGTGCATGCAACGTTTGCGGCAAAGCGGGCCGGGGCGATGCGCTTTCGCGACGCACCGGCACGGACGGAATCAATCCCCGAGGCGTTCGATGACTTCCCGCATGCGGACGATAAGCCCGTCCATTGCTTGGGCAGGCACGTTCCCATAGCCCAGCACCAGGCCGTTGTACTGCGCGGTGAAGGTTCCCGGCAGGCAGAAGCGCGACAGCGGGCGCAGCACCATTCCGTGCTCGCGCGCGGCGCGGCTGACTTCGGTATCGCGCACCGGCGCGTCGAGCCGTGCCGAGAGGTGCATGCCGCCTGCGCCGCCCGATACGGTGACGATGCCATCCAGGTGCCGCTCGATTGCGGCCTGCAGCGCATCGCGGCGCTCGCCGTACAGACGACGCATGCGCCGCAGGTGCCGCGTGAAATGTCCCGCCTCGATGAACTCGGCCAGCGCGAGCTGCTCGGCTACGCGCCCGCGCAACATCAGCGCACCTGCCGTCTTTTTCAGCACGGGCGCCAGCGCGGGCGGCACCACCATATAGCCGAGGCGTAGCGCCGGGAACAGCATCTTGCTGAACGTGCCGAGATAGATGACCGGCGCATCCTCCGTCAGGCCCTGCACGGCGGATAGCGGCGCACCCGTGTGGCGGAACTCGCTGTCGTAATCGTCTTCGATGATCCACGCGCCGGCTGCGCGCGCGTGCTGGATCAGCGCGAGGCGACGCTCCAGACTCATCACCGCGCCCAGTGGGTATTGGTGCGACGGCGTGATGTAGATGAGCTTGGGCGGCGTGTCGCGCCAGTCTTCCTCGCGCGGGGCGAGGCCATCGGCGTCGACGCTGATCGGTACCAATCGCATGTCTGCTGCCTGCAAGGCGGCGCGCGCACCGTAGTAGCCGGGGTTTTCGATCCACGCGGTGTCGCCCGCATCGGCGAGCGTACGGGCGCACATGTCGAGGCTGTTCTGCGTGCCGTCGGTGATGAACACTTGCGACGCGTCGCAGCGCACGCCGCGCGAAACGCGCAGGTATTCCGCCACGGCTTGGCGCAGGGCAACATTGCCTTCGACCGGGCCGTAGCCCATCTGGCCGGGGCCGATCCGGCGCCATCCGCGTTCCATGCAGCGGCGCCATTGCGCCAGCGGGAATTCATCCAGTGCGGGCGTGCCGGGCAAGAAGGGCAGCAGGTCGCCCATCCCGCCGCGCGGGCGTTCGAGGTCGTTCACGCGGCGCGACAGCTCGGGCGGGGCTTCGGGCGCATGCTCGGACGTCTGCTGCAGGCCGACGCGCGCCACCACCGTGCCTTGCCGTCGGCTCAGCACGAAGCCCTCGGTGGCGAGTTGCTCGTAGGCGTAGAGCACCGAGTTGCGCGCGATGCCCAGCTCTTCGGCCAGCGTGCGCGAGGGCGCCAGGCGCGTGCCTTCCTCGATCTGTCCACTGAGGATGGCTGCACGCAGGCACGCATATAGCCGATGCTGCTGCGAGGCGCGGGCCACGCCCTCGGCGTGCGTCGCGGTGCGTTCGTAGTTCGACAGCAGGACGCCGTAATCCATCGTGGCTCCAAGACTCTGCATTTTGGTGGGTCTATGCATGGTGCCACGGTTTTTTTATCGTCGGCATATCGATTACGATTTCGGAGCCTTGCATGTCGAGCACAGAACCCACATCGCCCACCGCGCGCACCCGTGTGCGTCGCGTCGCGCACCGCGGCCATTACGACCGCACCACGCTGCATGCCATCCTCGACGAGGCCTACGTCTGCCACATCGCCTTTGCCGACGAGCATGGCGTGCATTGCATCCCGACCGCGTGCTGGCGCGAGGGCGATCACCTCTACATCCATGGTTCCAACGGCAGCCGCATGCTCCGGCTGGCAGGCAGCGGTGCGCAAGTCTGCGTAACCATCACGCACATCGATGGCCTGGTGCTGGCGCGCTCGGCGTTCAACCATTCGATGAACTATCGCTCGGCGGTCATCTACGGCGCGTTCGAAGTCGTGCCCGATGCGCAGAAGCCTGCGGTGCTCGATACCTTCATCGAAGTCCTCGCGCCGGGCCGTTCGCAACAGGCACGGCCCGGTAATGCCAAGGAGCTTGCCGCCACGACCGTGCTGCGCATTCCGCTGGATGAAGCCGCGTGCAAAGTGCGCACGGGTGGTCCGAAGGACGATGCTGAGGATCTCGACTTGCCGGTGTGGGCCGGCGTGCTGCCGATGGCGCTGTTGCCACTGGCGCCGGTGGTGGATGCGGCACCTGCAGGTACGCCCGACTACGTGCAGGAGTGGAGGAATAGTGCGCGTGTGTCGGTGGTGGATGCGGTGATGTTGTGATGGCTGCTGGGTGCTGGTTGGTTTTGTTTTGGTCTTGGTGGTGCATCCCTGGTTTCATCCCCTGCCGGGGCTGACTCACTTTCTTTGTCTTGCCAAAGAAAGTAAGCAAAGAAAGGCGCGCCCGATGCGGCGAAAGACTCCTTGAATTTATGTCGCAAGGAGGGAGGGGAGGCAAACTCGCTGCGCTCAGACAGCCTCCCCTCTTTTTCCTCCTTGCAACAGAAATTCAAGGCGCCGCATAGGGCAGGGAAAGTCAAAGACAAAAGCCAAACACTCTGGGCGCCAGCTCAGACGACAAGGCCAACCTCGCGATGGGTTGGCCTTTTTCTTTTGACGTTGAGCCCTTGATGGCGCCTTGAGTTTGCGTAAGCGGGCGGAAAAAAGACGGGAAACTGTCTGAGCGAAGCGAGTTTTTCCCGTCTCCGCCCGGTTACGCAAATTCAAGGAATGGGTCGCCATCTCGGGCGCGCCTTTCTTTTGCTTACTTTTCTTTGGCAAGACAAAGAAAAGTGAGTCGGTCCCGGCAGGGAACGAAAGGGGGGTGGACCACGAGCAAAAAACTCAGTGCACCAGCTGGTTAATCTCAATAATCGGCATCAACACAGCCAACACGATGAGCAACACCACCACGCCCATCGTCAAAATCAAAGCCGGCTCCAGCAAGCCAGTCAGAAACAACGTGCGCCGCTCCAACTCCTGCGCCTCACCTTGTGCGGCACGTTCCAGCATCGCCGGCAGATTGCCCGTCGCCTCGCCCGAGCGGATCAAATGCACCAGCACAGGGGGAAACTGATTCTGCGCCGCCAACGCCCGCGCCAGCGAAGTCCCTTCCCGCACCCGCGTGGACGCATCCTCCACATTGGTCTTGAGCGCGACGTTGTTCAGTGTCTCGCCTGCCGCCTGCAAGCCCCGCAAGATCGGCACGCCGGCACTGGTGAGGATCGCGAGCGTGCTGGCAAACCGCGCGGTGTTATAGCCGCGAACGAGCTTGCCGAACAGCGGCGCTGTCAACAGCCACTTGTGCCACGACAACCGCAATGCCGGCTGCTTGAGCAGATTGCGGATCAGCACGCCGATCGCCACCAGAACGATCGCTGCCAGCCAGCCCCAGTTCCGCACAAAATCCGACAGCCACAGCATGATGATCGTGAGTGTCGGCAGCTTCTGCTTGGTGTTGGCAAACACGCTCACCACCTGCGGCACCACGTATGACAGCAGGAAGATCACGATCGCAAACGCCACCACCGTGACGATGGCCGGATACGTGAATGCCAGCTTGATCTTGGAGGTCAGCGCGTTGCGGCTCTCGATGTAGTCCGCCAGGCGCGAGAGCACGAGGCCCAGGTTGCCCGAGTGCTCCCCCGCTGAAACGAGGGCGCGGTAGATGTCCGGAAAATCCTTCGGATGCTGCGCCAGTGCCACCGAGAGTGAGCTGCCGCCCACCACTTCCGCGCGAATGGCCGCGAGCAGCTCGCCGACGTACGCACGTTCGGCCTGATCGGCCAGCGCGGCCAGCGCTTCATCGAGCGGCAGACCCGCCACCAGCAGGCTGGCGAGCTGGCGCGTGACGAGCGCGTTTTCCTGCGCCGAGAGCCGCTTGCCGAAGCTGGACCCGCTGCGCTTGGTGGCCTGTGCGCCCAATACGTCGACCAGCAGCGGAGTCAGCCCGCGTGCGCGCAGCAGCGTGCGCGCCTGACGTGCGCTGTCGGCTTCGATGACACCCTTGTCGGTCTTGCCGGCGGCGTCGGCGGCTTCGTAGCGGAAGGCTGGCATGCGCTATTCGTTTGATCGCGCCTTAGTCGCGTGTGACCCGCAGTACTTCTTCCAGCGACGTGGCGCCTGTGTCGATCCAGCGCTGTGCATCCATGCGCATGGTCTGCATGCCCTGGCCGATGGCGAGCGCCTTGATCTCGGATTCTGCGGCCTGGCGGTGGATCATCGTTTGGATTTCCGGCGTGACGGTCAGCAGTTCATAGACGCCGGTTCGGCCCTGGTAGCCGGAGTTGCTGCAACGGTCGCAGCCGACGTGATGCCACACCGATTTGCGTGCCGGTGCGGCGGGTGCCACGCCATCCGCAACCGGCGTGCCGGCCACGGCTTCCACTTCCGCAGGCGTGAGTTCGAGCACTTCTTCGCGGCGGCAATGTACGCACAGGCGGCGTACCAGCCGCTGCGCCAGCACACCCAGCAGCGATGAAGACAGCAGGAACGGCTCGATCCCCATGTCGATCAGGCGCGTCACGGCGGAGGCAGAATCATTCGTGTGCAGCGTCGCCAGCACCAAGTGGCCCGTGAGCGAGGCTTGCACGGCAATCTGCGCGGTTTCCAGGTCGCGGATTTCCCCGATCATCACCACGTCCGGGTCCTGGCGCAGGATGGCGCGCAGGGCCTTGGCGAACGTCATGTCGATCTTCGGGTTGACCTGCGTCTGGCCGATGCCGTCGAGGTCGTATTCGATCGGGTCTTCCACCGTCATGATGTTGGTGGAAGCGGAATCGAGCCGCGACAGTGCCGCATACAGCGTGGTCGTTTTGCCCGAACCCGTGGGGCCGGTGACGAGCACGATGCCGTGCGGCTGATTGATGAGGTGGTCAAAGCGCGCCAGCGTGCCGGCGCCCATGCCGAGCTTGCTCAGATCCAGGCGGCCGGCTTCCTTGTCGAGCAGACGCAGCACCGCGCGCTCGCCGTGGCCGGTGGGCAGGGTGCTCACCCGCACGTCCACCGGGCGACCTCCCACGCGCAGCGTGATGCGGCCGTCTTGCGGCAGGCGTTTCTCTGCAATGTCGAGCTGCGCCATGATCTTGATGCGCGAGATGAGCGCGCCGTGCAGCGCCTTCTTGGGGCGCACGACGTCGCGCAGCGTGCCGTCCACCCGGAAGCGCACCACGGATGCATTCTCGAACGGCTCGATGTGGATATCCGAGGCGCCTTCGCGCGCGGCCTGCGTAAGCAGCGCGTTGATCATGCGGATGATCGGCGCGTCGTCTTCGGATTCGAGCAGGTCTTCCACGGCCGGAATGTCCTGCATCAGGCGCGAGAGGTCGACTTCGCCTTCCACTTCGCCCACCACCTGGGCTGCGCTGCCGTCTTGCGCGTTGTAAGCCGTCTGCGTGGCGGTGGACAGTGCTGCGGCGCTGAGCGTCACCAACTGCAGCGCGCCGAACACGCGGCCGAGTTCAGCCAGCGCCGTGCGCGAGGTTTCGGGGCAGACCCACACCTCCAGCGTGTCGACGTCCTGGCGGGCGACGAGCAGCTTGGCGTCGCGCGCAAACGCATACGGCACCAGCCGCACGGCGGACTGCGAGGGCGGCTCGAGCGTGCTGACGTCGGTGGTGGGAGCTTGCGTTGCCATGGTTCGTTGTCCGTTGTCAGCCACCATTGCGCGGCGCATTGCCATCGTAGCCGCCCGAAGTGGGCGCCGCGAAGTTCTGCAGGCGCGGCTGGCTGCGCGTGGTGCCTTGCGGCATCGGCATCGGGGCGCCCGGAGGCACCTGCGTGCCGGCCGGGCCCTTCGGCACGATCGACACATCGCCGTAATTGTCAGCCGGGCGCATGGCGCTGGGCGTGGGCAGTACCGGCGTGTCCTTGTCCGACGTGGTCGGCAGCATGTTCGGCGAGACAAAGCCCTGCTGCGTGTCGCGCATGTAGTTGTAGCGGTTGTCCGACAGCGCGCCGGTGGCATCGGCCGTGCGCAGGATGATCGGGCGCAGGAACACCAGCAGGTTGGTCTTCACGCGCGTCTTGTTTTCCGAGCGGAACAGCGCGCCCAGGATGGGGATGTCGCCCAGGCCCGGCACCTTCTGCTCGCCGTCCTGATAGTTGTCTTCCAGCAGGCCGCCGAGCACGACGACCTGGCCGTCGTTGGCCAGCACATTGGTCTCGATCGAGCGCACGTTGGTGGTGGGGCCCTGCGTGGCATTCTGCGTGCCCGGCACCACGGCCGACGATTCCTGGAAGATCTGCATCTTCACCAGCCCGCCATCGGTGATCTGCGGCTTGACGCGCAGCGTGATGCCGACGTCTTTGCGGTCAAAGGTCTGGAACGGCGTGACCGAAGCGGCGCCGCCGGTCTGCGCATATGAGCCGGTCGTGATCGGCACGTTCTGGCCGATCAGGATCTTGGCCTCTTCGTTGTCGAGCGTGATCAGGTTCGGGGTCGACAGCACGTTGACCGAGCCGTCCGAGCCCAGCGCACTGAGGATGGCGCCCAAACCGCTGCCCCTGTTGAACACCCCGAAGTTGCCCCCGTTGAGCTGGCCAACGCTGTTTGAGAGCGTGCCGATGGCAGTCTGTGCGGCCGTACTGCCGATGCCGCCGCTGGTGATGGTGGCAATCGTGCCCGCGAGGTTGATCAGGTTATTGGCGCCGGAGCCGAAGTTGGTGCCACCGCCAAAAAAGGTGGTCGGGCCGCCCGCGCCGGCCATCCATTGGATGCCCAACTGCGACGCCTTGGTGGCCGTCACTTCCACGATCATCGATTCGATATAGACCTGCGCGCGGCGCGCGTCGAGGTCGTCGATCACGGCGCGCAGGTTCCGATAAACCGGCTCGCTGGCGGTAATGATGAGCGCATTGGTGGCCGGATCGGCCTGGATGATGCCGCCGGTGGTTGGCGTGTTGTTCTGCCCGAACGAGGCGCGGAACGAAGAGCTGCCGCTGCCCGAGCCGCTGCCCGAACCCGAGCTGCTGCCGTAGTTGGTGTTCTGCGTGTTCTGGTTCTGCGAGGTGTTCACGCCGCCGGCCGGCTGCGAGGTCGCGCCTTGGGCGGCGCTCTGGCCGCCCGGGCCGGTCGATGCCGAGGCCGACAGCGTGGCATCGGCCGCGACGATCGCGCGCAGCGTGGTGGCCAGCTGCACCGCGTTGGCGTTCTTGAGCGGCACCACCCAGATGTTGCCCGGGCGCGCATTCGGCACGTCCAGCTTGGCGATCAGTTGTTTGGCTTGCGCAAGGCGTGCCGCGCTCGACGCACGCACCATCACGCTGTTCGAACGGGGCTCCGCCACGACCGACGTGCGCAGGCTTGGGTCCGACAGCGCCGCGCCGGCGCCCGCACCGCCTGCACCACCGGCCGACGGGTCGAGCAGCTTCTGCAGCGTGGCCGCCACGTCGATGGCCACGGCGTTCTTCAGCGGAATCAGTTCGGTCTCGCCGGCCACGGGCGTGTCGATGGAGGCGATGATGCGGCCGATGCGGCGCAGGTTGTCGGCGTAATCGGTAATGACCAGCGTGTTGTTGGCAGGGTATGCGGTGATCGTGTTGTTGGGCGCGATCATCGGGCGCAGCACCGGCACCAGGTTGTTGGCCGATTCATGCTGCAGGCGGAAGACCTGCGTGACCACCTGTTCGCCGCCGCGCGAGCCTGCCGCGCCCACGCTTGTGGGCGAGCCCTGCAGCTTGGCGTCGGCTTCCGGCACGACCTTGGTGAAGCCGTTGCCCTCGACAATCGCGTAGCCCTGCATGCGCAGGATCGAGCCCAGTGATTCCAGCGCCTGCGCGCGCGTCACCGGCTTTTCGGTGACGAGGTTGACGGTGCCCTTCACGCGCGGGTCGACGATGAAGTTCTTCCCGGTGGCCTGGCCGACGGCCTTGACCACCGAGTCCAGATCCGCGTTGACGAAATTCAGCGAGACCTCATCCCCGGGGTTGCCGACGGCGCCGTTCTGGGCAGATGCCGCGCTCGGCGGGGCGGCGAAGACTGGCATCGAGCCGGCCACCATTGTTGCGCAGCATGCCAGGACGATGGCGCGAACGGTGAGTCGGGAAGAGGCGTTGTACATGGTCTCGTTCATGGTTGTCGGCACGCTGGCTCGCGCGCCGGCTTGAGGATCAAAAGCGGAGTCGATGATGCGACCCGTCGCGCGGGCCCAGCAGACTCAACAGGCCAATCAATTGCGGTTCCGACTCCGGCGTGGCACTGGCCACCCCGGCAAAATGCGCGCTGGGCCCAAGGGTGCCCTGGCCCTGCAGAGTGAGCGGCCCGGCCAGCGTCGACAGCGACAACTGCATCGGCGCGCCGCTCACGCCGCCAAACGACACTACGGCCTGGTAACTGCCCAGCGGCCGCACCCGGCTGAGGCTGGATGATACCTGCTCAAGCGTGACAGTCAGCGCGCCCTGGGCGGTGTTTGGCTGGCCCTTTCTACTGCCGAATTGGCCCGAGAGCGGCGTCCACTGCGCCCGCAGCCGGCCATCCAGCTTGAGCGTGTTGAACGGCGCGCCAATGCCTTCCAGCAACGATGCAGGCAACGCAACCGTGCCAGCCTCTGCGTCCCAATGCCCCGGCGTGACCGTCAGCGTGACCGGCTTCTCCAGCGCGCGATCGTGCGTCAGGTGCGCGCGCAGCGTGCCGGTCAGCAGTGGCAGCATGTCGATCGACCAGGACAGCCGGCCGGGCAGCACGGTCGCGTCGGCCCCGCCGTTGCCTGCGGTCAGCGCCAGCGTTGCGCTGCCGTGCCAGATACTGCCCTGGCTGTCGGCCAGCAACACACGGTGCCCCGTGGCCGCGGCCACGCGCTCGGCCGCCCACGCGGCCGGATACTGCGCCACCACGGTCACGCCCACAGCCAGCAGCGCCACGCCACACCACAGCACGCGCCAACCGAGGCTCGTGCGCTCGTCGGACTCGGCAGGGCGGCGCAGGCGCAGCGGCGGCAGTGATTCAATTCCCATCGGCACGATCGGACCCGTCAGTGGCCCGCGGCGGCAGGGCCTTGCAGCGTCGCCGTCACGTTGACCAGGGCCGTTGCGCCCACGTATTTGATGTTCGTGTCGATCACCTTCATGCGCTGCGCCTGCCGCATCTCCTGCAGCCATTCGGCGACCGCGCCAAAGGGCACCTTGTCCAGTTGCACCTGCACGCTTTCGCCCGACATCGCCATCCGCGTGGCCTTCAGGCCGTGGTTGGTCAGGCTCGTGTTGAGCGCCTGCTGCAGTTCCGCACCGCGCGGCACGGGCGCAGCGGCAATGGCAGACAGGCCGCGCGCTTCCTGACCGAGCGTTTCCATCTCGGCGAGTTGGCTGCGCATCTGCGGCAGGGCTTTTTCGATGCGGCGCTGGCCTTCGAAGGCCGGCTCCCACAGCACCAGGTAGACGATCACGAGCAGCAGTACCACGCCGCCACCGGCCAGGATGCGGCGTTCACGCGGTTCGCGCTGCATCCAGAAGGTTGTGGCCGCATCGCGCACCGAGTCGGGCACGCCAATGCGCGGCAGGCGGCGGGATGACGATCGGGAAGAGGGGGAGGAAGTCGCCATGGAGGAATCGTTATTGGGCGATAGAGACCGTCCAGCGCGAGCCCGGTACGGTGGCTTCTGCGCCGCGCGGGGCCTCGGCGGTGTCCATGTTCAGGCCGACATTGCGGGCGGCGGTGCGCAGGCTGGCAGTGTCGGTGCCGTCCTTGAGCGTGACTGTAAGCGCGCGGCCGTGGTAATCGAGCGCGAGCAGCGCATCGGGTGCGAGCCCGGTCGCGGCCTGGGCAAAGCGATCGGCCAGCGGCAGGAAGTCTTCCGGCGCCGATTTGCCGGCGGCCAAGCGGAGCTGTTCGACCTGGCGGCGCATCTGCGCGGGCGGGTCGAGGATCACCGGCGTATTCGGGAATGCCGTCTGCAATTGCGCGCGCATGGCGGTATCGAGCCGCTTCTGCTCGGCACGCAGCGTGAGCCACCGTGCGTTCATGCCGACGATTTGCACGACCACCAGCAGCACGGCCAGCGCGATCGGCAGGCGCCAGAGGCTCCAGTCCATACCGGCCACGCCGCCGCGCGCAAAGTCGAACTGGCAGAGGTCCGCCTCGCCCGAAGCCAGGGCATCGCGTGCGCCGGCGGCCCAGGTGGACCAGTCCAGCGTGGCGGCGGCCGGGTCTGCCGACAAGCCCGGCGCCAGCTCGCGCAATGCGGGCGAGACCATCAGCGTGGCCGGCGTGGGGGCAATGCCCAGCCAGTTGCCGAGGTTGGCCGGCAGCACGCGCAGGCCGTAGCCCTCGGCGCGGCCGGTTCGTACGGTGATGTCGATGGCGACGGGCGCGTCCGGGTCGGACGGCGGTGCCGCATCGAGCGCGATGGTTGCCGGTGCAGCGGCGGCTACGGTTTCCGCAGAAGGCGCGGCGACTGCAGGTTCAGCGGAAGCGGAAGCGGAAGCGGAAGCGTCAAGCGACGGTTCCGCACGTTCGACGGCGTTTGCCGATTCTGCAATCGGCACCGCAGCTGCGATAGCCGTTTCAAACGGCACGCAAAGCTGCGCGGGCAGCAGATGGCAGGTGCGGTGCTTGTGGCCGGCAAAGGTATCGAGAATGAAGCGGACCCACGCGCGGTCGGCAATCATCAATGCGCGCGATTGCGGCTCGCGGGGCGCGCGCCAGCCACGCGCAGGGGCGTCGCCCAGGCGGGGCCCAAGGGCGATATGGCATTGCTGCGCGTCCTGCACGAGGCGGTCTTCCACCAAGTTGGGCAATGCCAGACGCAGCTTGGGCAGCGCCAGCGGCGGCACGTTGGTCGGCACCAGCAGCACATCGGCGGCGGGCAGCAGAAGGATCAGGCGATCAGCCGCGGGCAGTTCGTCGGTGCGCGACGTACCTTCGCGCTGAACACGTTGGGCCCCAAGCGCGCCCTCTTCACGCACCAGCGCGAAGGGCACGGAGGCAAGCGCGCCCGCCGACCAGCGTTCGGGCGATTGAATGGGCCGGTGCGGCAGGCGCACGTACAGGGAGGTCGTCAAACCGCTCCTCTATTGATCTTGAGAGTGTGAATGCGAACTGCCAACGGAAGCGCCGGATTGCGCAAAACCCGCGATGCTGAACGATGCGGATGACAATACGGCGAAGGCTAGGGTCTGTCTACAAGCGGCGCGTACGCACGTAGAGGGGTGTTGCGCCGCCGTCATGACGGAATCTCGTCGATGCGGCGGACCCAGACGATGCGGGTCGCGTTATTGTTGATCGGATCGCCACGTGAAACAAGCGCCACTTCTCCGATCCGGGCGCGCTCATGGCGGGCCATGCCGTAGACCAGAAAATAGTGGGTCTGCACGTCCAGCAGATTGGCCGCGGCAGTGGTGTCGACGCCGGGCGCGATGCCGCGCAACTGGTTCGTGACATCGCCGATGTTGCGGAAGTAGGCGCGGTCGCGCGCCTGCACCAGCGAGCGGGCGCGGTCCAGACTCAGGTTCGGGATGACAGCGGCCAGCACTTCGGCGCTGGCTGTGTTGGCGTTGATCTGCGTGCGGGTGGGCAGCACGATCACGTAGGGGCGCAGCTTGGCGATCATGTCCGCCGTGTAGCCGGGGATCGTCAGCAGGCTGGCCACGTCGTCGAGCGGTCGTGGGCCGTTGCTGTTACTGCCCCCGCCCCCGCTGTCTTCGCCGCCTTGCTGACCGCCCTGCATGCCCTCGATCGACTGGAAGCCGCCCTGCATCTGCGCCAGGTAGGTCGCCGTGATATTGGCCAGGCTCGGGTCGATGTTGAGCGACTGCAGCAGCAGGCCGTAAGCCTTGATGGCGTCTTTGTCGCGGCCGGTAATGAGCGTGCGGGCGCCCAGCGTTTGCGCCGTCAGCAGGTTCATCAGGTTGAAGCGTGCCTGGGCATCGAAGATGCGGCCCGACAGGTACGACTCCTCGCCGGCCGTATCCGTGCGCAGCGAGCTGCCGAGGAAGTCCGACAGCTTGGTTTCCTGGATCGGCACGGCCCAGATTTCGCCCAGGTGGTCCACCGCGCCAGTGCGGCGCTGGTCATCGCGCAGGATGAGGCGCGCCCAGTCGATGCCGGCCCGCGCAATCCACGTGGCCTGCGCTTTCAGGCGCTGGTTTTCCACTGCGCGGATCTCCACCTGCTGACGCCACAGCATGCCCGACACGATCACCACGGCCAGCGTAACCACCAGCAGCGCTGTGATGATGGCCGCGCCGCGCTGGCGCCCGGCATGCGGATGACGTTGAGCAAGTCGACGGGAGCATCGCGCCATGTCAAAGCCCCGTCATGCAGATGCGCGTGAAGCGCTGCGGCGCGCCCTGCGGCGTCATGCGCACGAGCAATGCCAGTTCCACCGCGCGCACCGAGGCGGCCGGCACCACCACGCCCGGGGTGTTGGCCGAGGGGGCCGACGCGCTGGGCGTGGAAGCCGACGGCAAGCCGGTGAGGGTGGTGGTATTGCTGCCGGCCGGGAACAGTGCCGCAGACAGCGCGCCCGTGTTGTCCATCCAGCCGCCGGGTTCGATCCATACGCGCGCGCTGATGCTGTCGACGTTGGTGGCGAGCAGGTAGCGCGCGGCGCCCACGCCGCCCTGGCGCAGGTTGTCCAGCGCATTGCGCAGGTCGCCACGGTTGGTGATCGGTTGGGTCTGGAGGCGTTCGAGCCGGCCGTCAACGATGCGGTAGAGCACCACTTGCCAGGCGGGCGGCTGGCCATCGTCGCGGCGGTCGCGCACCATCAGCACGCGGTTGGCGTCTACCTCCACCGGCGAGCGCGACAGCGTGTTCGGATCGGCCAGCTGGGTGCAATCGGCGTCGAACTGGGCGTAAGCCGTTTTGAGTGCTTCGATGCGTTCGTCGCGCTGGGCCAGCGCCTCGTGCGTGCGGGTCATGCTGTCCAGCCCGCGCCAGGCGATCACGGCCAGGATGGCCAGCAGCGTGATCGCCACCAGCAGTTCGAGCAGGGTGAAGCCGCGCGCCGAACGGTTAGAAGACATTGCGCGCATCGTTTGGCAACAGAGTCACGAGCCAGGCCAGTCGCACGGATTTGGATGCATCCGGATAGACGGACACCTCCACGCGGCGGAACACCGGATTGGGCGTGGTGGCGATGGTCTCTTCGCACCACAGTTGCGTATCGCCTTGCGGGCACGCAAAACCGCGCGCGCCGGGGTCTGGGAAGACGCGTGCCAGGCGCAGGTTGGCGAGGTGGTTCTCGGCGCTCCAGGTGGCGATCATGCGCGTCTGCAGGGAATCGCTTGCGGTGGTCATGTTGCCCATGGCGCGCATGGTGGCGGTGAGCGCCACGGCCACGATGGTTAGCGCCACCAGCACTTCGAGCAGGGTGAAGCCGCGCGTGCGCGTAGGACGGTGTTTGCGCGTCATTGCGTTTGCGCCTCCGTCAACACGCGCGGGCCGCCATCGGACACGACATCCACGCGCGAGCCTTGCGAGGTCAGTGCCACGCGCCACGGCAGGCCGATCGCCTCACGGCCGAACACGAGGCGCTGCGGCGCACCCGGCACCGCAGCGGCACCGGCGACGATCTGTACGTTGTCCATGCTTTGGCGCCAGTGGCCCGGCGCGAGCACGTCCCGGTTGAGCTGGCGCCAGCCGTTGGGGGTGGATTCGTAGAAGCGCCAGCCCTGTGCATCGCCTTCCCACGCCACGGGGCGCGAGGTGAGCTGCGCCTCTTCCTGTGCGAGCTCGATCAGGCGGGCCAGCTTCTGCGCATCATCGACCAGTTGCGAGCGCGGGTTGGGCGTGGCGTTCACGGCCACCACGGCCAGCACGATGCCGATGATGACCACCACCACCAGCAACTCCAGCAGCGTAAAGCCGAGAGCCTGCCGGCGGCGGTGTGAATGGCCGAGCATGGTGAGCGGGGGGCTGAGGGGACGGCGGCGGCTTAGTTGTCCCAGTTGCCGATGTCGGCGTCGTTGCCCGTGCCGCCGGCCTGGCCATCTGCGCCGAAGCTGAAGACGTCCACTTCACCGCGCACGCCGGGGTTCAGATATTGGTACGGGTGGCCCCACGGGTCTTTGGGCAGGCGTTCCAGATAGCCGCCGCCTTTCCAGTTGTTGGGGATCGGCTCGGTCGTCGGCTTGGCGACCAGCGCGCCAATGCCCTGCTCTGTGGTCGGGTAGCGGCCGTTGTCCAGGCGATAGAGCTTGAGCGCCTGCGAAATGGAAGCGATGTCCTGTTTGGCGGCGATGATGCGCGCCTCGTCAGGGCGGCTCATGATCTTTGGCACCACCAGCGCGGCGAGGATGCCCAGGATCACCACCACCACCATGATCTCGATCAGGGTGAAACCACGCGCTGCTTGTCGGGCGAGGGCGCGCTGGCGGAAGGAAGAGCGAAGTTGGCCTTGCATCATGGCGACAGAGTTGGCAATAAGGGGAAGAGACACAGTATATCCGTGACATATGACCATATATTGCATGGCAGGGTCATGCTGCGTTGGCTCTAGAGCCGCACCTCCAAGCTGTTCACCGAACCGGCATGAAGGGCGGATAGAATCGGCGTATTCCTACGGTGCCTCGCCCCATTTCATGAACGCTCGACAGTCGTCCCGCCTGCTCAGTCTTGTACTGTTTGCTGCCCTGTGTGCGCTCCTGACGCACTGGGTGCTGACGCTGTCGTCACTGCGTTCGCTGGGCGCCCCGCGCGAGGCGCGTGTGGCCCAGACCGACGCGCTGGAGACTGGCGCGGCCGTTACGCTCTTTGGCGGCGGCCCACAGAATGGTCCGCGCGATGTGCAGGTGATGGGTGTGGTGGCCGATCTGGCGGATGGTTCGGGCGCAGCCATCGTGTCGGTGGACGGTGGCGCACCGCAGGCCGTGCGGGCCGGCAAGTCGCTGTCGTCCAACCTCAAGCTGGTGGAAATCAAGGCGCGCTCGGTGGTGATTGAGCGCAATGGCACGCGCCAGGAGATTCCGCTGCCGGCCAGCGCCGTGGCGGGGGTGTCGCCGGCCAATCGCAATGCGTCGCCGCTGCCGCTGCCACCTGCAGGCGCCGCGGCTCCGCTATCGACGCCCGCCACGCCACCCGCGCCGCCGGTCCCCAACAACCCGGCCAACACCGCCATGCCGGGCGCCATGCTGCCCATTGCGCCCGCACAGATCAACACGGGTGACGAGCCCGCCAACCAGGGCGGCGGTATCGTCGGCCCGCGCCACCGTGCGGCGGCTGCCGCACGCAAGGGCGATAACCCCCAGCCGGGTGCCAACCAATAGGCCTCTGGCAATAGGCATCTGGCGGCCCGCCATGCGGTGGCGGGCGCATATTACAGCGCATGTCATTGGGGTAACAGCGTGTAAAAGCCGGCAACGCGTCGGCATTGTCGGGTTCTAATCCGCTACACAGTCCATGTGAAAAGGAGCTGACCATGACCAACAAGCGTGCTGTCCACGCCTTCCTCGCCACCTCGGCCCTGTTCCTGGCCATGTCGGGCATGAACGCCCGCGCCCAGGATGCCAGCGCCCCAGCCGCCAGCGCACAGGCGCCGGCCACCGCCACGGCACCGGCTGCGCCGCAAACCAGCGCCCGCCCCGGCAGGATGGCCCACCAAGGCGGCTTCAAGGCCATCGACACCAACGGCGACGGCCAGATCTCGCGCGACGAGGCCAAGGGCCACGCCTGGCTTGAGAAGAACTTCGACCAGATCGATACCAACCACGACGGCCAACTCAGCAAGGACGAGCTGGCCGCCTGGCACAAGGCCCACAAGGGCGAGATGCACGAAAAGATGGCGGAACGCTTCGACGCCAAGTTCAAGGCGGCCGACAAGGACAACGACGGCTCCCTGAGCAAGGACGAAGTGCAGGCTGGCATGCCGCGCCTTGCCAAGAGCTTCGACCAGATCGACGCCAACCACGACGGCAAGATCACCGAAGACGAAATCCGCGCTTACATGAAGGCCCGTCACGATGCCCGTAAGGCGCAGAAGAACACTCCTGCAGCCGCGGCCATGCCGGGCGGCCCGTCGGCAACGAAGGGTGAGTGACGGCTCGTCTGAATCTCCGCACGCAAGCGGCGCCTTCGGGCGCCGTTTTTATTGCCCACGCCAGTCCGCATCCTCAATGAGGCGCAAGGCGGGTGTGGGTCGATTTTGCTATCGGGCCATGTCTGCGCCGCATGCGCCGCTGCAGCTCATGCCCATAAAAAAACACCCCGACGGCGAACCATCGGGGTGCGGGTACAGCACGCCTGAAGTTTGAGGGTCTTCAGGCCGGCTGATCGTCGGCCTTGAGCACGCCGCGGCGCATCTGGTCGAGCTCGATCGACTCGAACAGCGCCTTGAAGTTGCCCTCGCCAAAACCTTGGTTGCCCTTGCGCTGGATGAACTCGAAGAAGATCGGGCCAAGCTGGTTCTCGGAGAATATCTGCAGTAGCAGATCGCCCGGAGCGCCGTCGATCAGGATCTTGCGCTTCTTCAACTCCGCCACGTTTTCGCCATGGCCGGGGATGCGCTTGTCGACCAGTTCGTAGTACGTGTCGATCGTGTCCAGTAGCTTGATGCCGTTGGCACGCAGTGCGTCCACCGTCTTGTCCAGCGCGGTCGAACCCAGCGCGATGTGCTGGATGCCTTCGCCGTGGTACATGTCCAGATACTCCTGGATCTGACCGGCCTTCTCCGTCCCTTCCTCGTTGATGGGGATGCGGATGTTGCCGCACGGGCTCGTCATCGCCTTGCTCTTCACGCCCGTGACCTGGCCTTCGATGTCGAAGTAGCGCACTTCACGGAAGTTGAAGAAGCGTTCGTAAAACTCGGCCCATTCCTTCATCCGGCCACGGTAGACGTTGTGCGTCAGGTGGTCGATGTAGGTCAGGCCGTGCCCGGTGGGGTTCGGGTTGGCGCCCGCGATGGGCACGAAATCCACGTCGTAGATGCTGATGTTGCCGATGTCGCCGGCCTTGGCGTCGTTCTTGCCGGTCCAGCGGTCCACCAGGTAGATCAGCGAATCGCCGATGCCCTTGATGGCCGGAATGTTCAACTCCATCGGGCCGCTGTGCGTGTCGAAGCCCCAGGCGCCCAGCTCCAGCGCGCGCTTGTAGGCGAACGCGGCGTCTTGCACGCGAAACGCGATCGCGCAGATCGACGGGCCGTGCAGACGCGCAAAGCGCTGCGCGAACGAATCCGGCTCGGCGTTGATGATGAAGTTGATCTCGCCCTGGCGGTACAGCGTCACGTTCTTGTGACGGTGCTTCGCGATGGCGGTAAAGCCCATGTTCTCGAACAGCTTGCCCATGGCAATGGGGTCCGGCGCGGCGTATTCGATGAATTCGAAACCGGCGGTGCCCATCGGGTTTTCCCAAGGCGTGAATTGCATGGTGAGTCTCCTGCGGGGCGGGCGCTGTGACAGCGCTCAGGTCTTTGACGATCCTCGCAGTGTAGGAGTGTCGATCCAAGCAAAAATTGCGAAGTTGTGCCCGTCTTGCTAAATTTGCGCAAGAAAATTGCCGAATTAATTGGTGCGGAGCAACAAAAATGAATAAAGTGGAACTCGACAAGATCGACCGCAAGATCCTGGAAGTCCTGCAGAACAACGGCCGCCTCACCAATCTGGAAGTCGCCGAGCGGGTGAACTTGTCGCCCAGCCCGTGTTTGCGACGCATCCGCCGCCTGGAGGAAAGCGGTGTCATTCGCCAATACGCCGCGCTGCTCGACCCGACCAAGATCGGGCTCGGGTTGTCGGCGTACATCAACGTGCGGCTGGAGAAGCAGGGTGGTGCGCCCAAAGGGAAAGGCCCGTCCGACAATTTTCGCGCGGCTGTGGCGACGTGGCCGGAGGTGGTCACGTGCTACGCCATGACCGGCGAGATGGATTACCTGCTCAAGGTGTTCGTGGAAGACATGGAGCACTTCGCGCGTTTCATACGCGACCAACTGCTTGCGCACCCGGCGGTGATTGATGTGAAGAGCAGCTTCGCGCTGGAGCGGATCAAGGATACGACGGCGTTGCCGGTGGTGGTTTGAGATGTGCGCCCGTATCAGGCATTGTCCGCCACCACCAAATTCGCATCCCGCACCACCCGCCACTTCCCATCCGCCCCTTTGCGCAGAATCGTCAGCGTCTGGCCTGAGCGCCGCGCCGCCTTCCCATCCGGCATGGTGACGACGATGTGCAGTGCGTTGCGCAGGTAGGCGATGTCGCCGAACACCTGCACCTCCTGAATATTGCTCGTGCCGTCGACGTGCACGTCCTTCATGCCTTCGGACATCTTGGCGAAAGCCTCCTTGCCAAAGGGCGCCTGACCGAGCGTGAGGAAAAGCACGTCGTCGGTCATGAGGCTGAGCACGGTGGCCAGATCGCCGCTTCTGCTGGCGGCGAGCCAGGTGTCCACTACGTTGCGGATGGCGCGTTCGTCGTCGGTCATGGCGGTGCGGGTCTCGTTGAAGCGGTAGCTGTTGACTCTACACCGCGGGTTCGACCGGTGGCGCCACGCGGCGCTTGATGAAGACCGCCGGGGATAACACCGGGATATGCCGGGCACGCAGTGTGACCAGCCAATCGCCCACGGCGTTTTCGCAGGTGAGGCGAAAGTGGTTCGCGTCGAGCCATTCGACGTCATCCAGCCAGAACGTGTAGTACGCCGCGCCGATGGTGCCGGTGCTGATCGCACGTGAGAGGTCGGGCGCGACGAGTGTGACGGAGACCGCCTCTTCAAACGGGCAGTCGTAGCTGGTGATGAGGACGAAGCCGAGATCGGTCTGATACTGCCGCAGCAGTTCGTAGCCAGGGATGGCGAGTGTGGTGTGAGGCACGCCGTCGACGATCACGCGCGTGCGCATGGGCCACTGCTCATACGGGCCGCTGTGTTTCTCCAGGGCGAAGCGTTGGAGCGGCTGCATGACGGCGGCGCGGTGCGTGCGCTATTCCTTGCGCGTGCCGCACAGGGCGACCTGGCGCGCGGGGTCGGCGGAATCCTTCCAGCCGGGTTCTTCGCGCTTCTGGTAGGCCTCCATGGTCTGGTAGCCCTTTACGCTCCAAGAGAACTCGCTGTAGCGCGAGACCTCGATGACGGCAAGGCCGCAGCGCTTGCGGTGGTCTTCAATCTTGAAGGCCGCGTGCGGGTGGTCGCCCGACAGGTCCTGCTCGATCACCTTGTAGCGCGTTGGGCCGCACTTGAAGAAGCTGGCATTCCACTCGATGGTCTTCGGCCGGACGAACAACGCTCCGTAGCACGCACGGCCATCGCCGCGGAAGGTTCCGGTCAAAGTGTCTGCAGCCATGGCCGATTGCGCGGCCAGCAGCGACACGGCGATGAGGAGGCGACCTACTTGCATGCGGCGGTTCCGATCTTCGGGATGAGCGTGAGCACGTAATCGAGTTTCCGGATGTACGCGGCGTCGCCGTGGTTGTACAGCACGGCAATGTTTTGCGTCGTCACCGGCCGCCAGCCGGTAATCACCTTGCGCATGGCGGCTTTGCGGTATTTGACCACTTGCCCGGGTTTGAGTGTTGCGGCATTCGGGTTGAGCGCGCGCATCTCCGCCAGGGTAGAGCCTTGCGCGCGGGCGATCTTGTCGAGGCTGTCGCCCGCCTTGACGGTGACCTCATAGACCTTGTCGTCGGTGTCGCGCACGCTCCGGACGTCGAACTTTGCCATGCGCGTGAGCAGGTAGCCGATACCGGCGCGAATGTTCCACGCTGGCACCGTTCGGGCCAGGCCCGCATTCAGCCGGGTGCGGATGGCCGGAGGGACGATCAGGTCGCTGCCCTCTTCGCCGCGTAGCAAGGTATTCAAACCGGGGTCCCCCAAGTTGCCGATCTGCATCGGCTTGGTCTGCCACGCTTCCGAATCCGCTCCGGTCTCGACCCACACCATCGCTTTGACGATCTGCCAGTCCAGCGGCAGATAACCGGCGTTGCCCATCAGATAACGGTTGTATTCCCCCACGGCAGACTGGATATCGCAGTCGTAGCCGTTCCAGCGGTCGGGGTGCTGGGTGGAGGTGTTGATGTAATCCTGCCAGCGCTCGAAATCGGTTTTCGGTTTGACCTGGGCCTTGGTGACCATGCGCCCCTCCGTGGTTGCGTGACCTGTGGAGGGGCATGGTAGCCAGCGCTCGCCAGCCGCGTGTTAACGGCTGTTTATGTACCTTGCCGGTGGCTGGCGGCCGTCCGCGGCAACGCATCGGCACCCAAGCGGGCGCGTCGGTTAGTCCGCGACTTCAAACGCAGCCGGGTCGGTCAGCACCTCCAGCCGATGCGGTACCGTGGGTTTGACGGCCGCCGCCGTCATCGCTTGGAGCATGAGCCGCTCGCGCACGCTGCTCAGAAAATCAGCGCGGTGGCGGCGCAAGACGAAATCGCGGTAGTTGTCGGCTTCCAGAGCGCGCCACGCCGTCTGGCGGTCGGCTTCGGAGCGCATGCGTGCCGCTTCCAGTTCGCGTGTTTCGATGTGGGCGTTGGCGGCGGTCAACGGGGCATAGCCGTAGCGGGTCATGTCGTCGCGTGCCAGGGTTTCGATGATCGTGATTTCATCCATCGACAACTGCTGGTGGAATTTGTCGATATTGGCGGTGATGGGCGCAAAGCAGTTGGACGTCCACAGCGCTGACAACCGCGAAATCTGCCGCGCTTCGGCCGAGCGCGAGACATCCAGCATCTGCGGCAGGAAGTCGATCTCCAGGAAACTGCATACGCGGCGCAACGTACTTTCCTGATCGACCAGGAAATCTTCATAGCGGATGGTGCACGTGCGCTCCGGATACTGGGCGATGAGTGCGTTGGCGGCGCGGTGCGCGGCCACCCAGGTCTGCGTGTTCAGCAGGGTGTCGAAGTCGTGGATGATCGCGCGGTTCATTGACGCGACCTGCGCGCGCGGGTCGCGCACCACGTTCAGGAAACGCATGTCCGGGAAGAGCGTCATCAGTTCGGCGGCGTAGTGAACGCTGTCGAGCGATTTGTCCATGACGACGCGGGCGCCGTGCTGTGCGCCCGCCCGCAGCAGCAGTTCCCACACCACGCGATGCACGCTGCGCGGTTGGTCGCGCAGGGCTTCGAATACCTCCACCGGATCAAACACCATGCCGGGCCATTTCACCATGCTCGCCGCCTGCAGGCCGATCACGTCGGTCACGAGGCGGAAGTAGGCGCGATCGTCCTGCAGGTTGCCGTACAGCGGTACCAGCGGCATGAAGTCGACGATGTGCAGCGGATACGGCGCGTAGAACGCCGGGTTGAAGTTCAGGCGCAGGCGCAGCGCATGGCTGCCGCAGCGGCGCAGCGGAATCATCAGGACGGGACGGGGAAGGGCGGTCATCGAACGGTCTCCGGTTGACGGGTGTCCAGCCAGGCGGACAAGTGCGCGTGCAGCGCGGCTGTGGCCGCCAGCAGCGGCATGGCGCCGGTATCGAGCTGCAGCGACGGCGCCTCCGGTGCCTCATACGGCGACGACACGCCGGTGAACTGGGGGATCTGCCCGCCGCGCGCCCGGGCGTACAGCCCCTTCGGGTCGCGCGCCTCGCACACATCAAGCGCGGTGCAGACGTGCACTTCCACAAACCTGTCTGCGCCGATGATCTCGCGCGCCATCTCGCGATCGGAGCGCAGCGGCGAGATGAACGCCGTCACGACGATCAGGCCGACGTCGTTCATGAGGCGCGCCACCTCGGCGGCGCGGCGCAGGTTCTCCGTGCGGTCGGCTTCGGTAAAGCCGAGATCGTGGTTCAGGTGGTGACGCAGGTTGTCGCCGTCGAGCACGGCGCAGCGCTGGCATGTTTCGTACAAGCGCTTTTCCAGCGCATAGGCGAGGGTGGACTTGCCCGCGCCGCTCAAGCCCGTGAGCCACAACGTGAGCGGCGCATGGCCGAACTGATGCGCGCGGGCTTCGTCAGCCACGGAGCCGGCATGCCAGTAGACGTTGCGTGCAGCGGGGCCGGCGCAGGAAGACAGGGCAGATTTCATCGCGGCGTCCTCCGGCTCAAGCCGGCAACAGGGCGGGTTGGTGGTAGCCGATGCGCGCTGCGGGGGCTGCGGCTTTCGCCTGGTTTGCCAGCTTGAACACGCTCACCACCCCCACCAGTCGGCTCGACTGCTCGCGCATCGATTCCGCCGCTGCGGCCGCTTCTTCAACCAGCGCGGCGTTCTGCTGCGTGACTTCGTCCATCTGCGTGATGGCGCGGTGGATCTGGTCGATGCCGCTGGCCTGCTCGTCGGTCGCGCCCATGATTTCGGTCACGATGGCGGTCACGCGGTGGATGCTGGTCACGACATCCTGCATCGTGGTGCCGGCTTGCTCCACCAGCGTGTTGCCCGCATCCACGTGGTTGACCGAATCGCTGATCAGCAGCTTGATCTCCTTGGCTGCCGCGGCAGAGCGCTGCGCCAGCCCGCGCACCTCGCTGGCGACCACTGCAAAGCCGCGCCCCTGCTCGCCGGCGCGCGCTGCTTCCACGGCCGCATTGAGCGCGAGGATGTTGGTCTGGAACGCAATGCTGTCGATCACGCCGATGATCTCGCTCACCTTGCGTGCCGATTCGCTGATCGCGCCCATGGTGTCCACCACGCGCGCCACCACCGTGCCGCCTTGCGTGGCGACCTCGGCGGCTGTGGCGGCGAGTTGGTTGGCGTGCCGCGCGTGCTCGGCATTCTGCTTGACGGTGGCGTTGAGTTCTTCCATTGACGCGGCGCATTCTTCGAGCGCCGAGGCCTGTTCCTGCGTGCGGGTCGACAGATCGAAGTTGCCGGTGGCGATCTGCTCCGATGCCGTGGCCAGCGTGTCGGTGCTGGTGTGCACCTGTTCGGCAATCGTGGCGAGGCTGTCGCGCATGCGCTTCATGGCGTGCATGAGGCTTGCCGGATTGTCGTGACGCGTGTCGATGACCACGGCCAGGTTGCCGCCGGCGATCTGGCTGGCAATGTCGGCCACCGTGCCGGGCTCGCCGCCGAGCTTGCGCAGCAGCCCGCGCGTGATGAGGGTGCTGGCCGTGAGGCTCACCAACAGCGCCAGCACGCTCAGGGCCAGCAGCCAGTTGCGGCTGTCGATATAGCTCGACTTGGCCTTGGCGGTGTTTTCGTCGTTGAGCTTTTCTTCAAACGCCTGCAGCTTGCCGAGCAGATCCCACCAAGCGCGCTGCACGGGGCGGAATTCGAAGCGCAACACCTTGTACGCGTCTTCCTTGTGGCCGGCGGCAATCAGCGCCTTGACGCGCGTTGCGAACGGCGCGGCCAATTCAGTCTGCTGCCGGATTTGCGCAAGCAGCGTTTTTTCTTCGGTGGTGGTGTCCGGCAACGCGTCGAACATGCGGCCGAGCTTGCGGTCGGCCTCGCTGTACAGGGCCTCCTGCTTTTCAATACGGCTCAGTTCGAGCTGAATTTCGTCATGCTGTTCCAGCAGCACGATATTCCGATACGCCAATGCCCGTTCAGTGACGCTCGAATACATTTTTGCGGCGAGCTTGGCTTCCACGGCGTTGATTTCCGTGGTGTCTTCCAGCAGCCGCCGAAAATCTGACATGCGCTGCAGGCTGAATGCCATGAGCAGCACGAGCAGCCCCATCGTCAAGCCAAAACCCCACGCCAGTTGGGTGGCCACCTTCATTTTCGAGAAGCGCATGTTTGTCCCCGTCATAATCGATAACGAATGCACTATCGAGCGGTATGGCGGGAGCTTGAGTGATTTAAATAAAATTACTCAATATGCGTAATGGCATGTCGGACTGACATCACAAAATAAGTCCGGGAATATCGATGACGCTTTTTGCAGATATTATTTTATTGAAATGACTTACATTAAATTGCGAGCAATCCAAAAGTGTCATGTAAAACAAAAACGCCCGGCGGGAACCGGGCGTTTCTTGTTGGGCGAAGCAGTTACACAGTACGCTTTTGGGGCGCCAGCGAGCGCCAGAAGCGCTGTCCGAACCGGCGCACATCGCGCAGGTTGCGCTTGAGCATGTAGTCCAGGTCGGCCACTTGTTCGTCGATGGCTTCCGTCAGCAGGCTCATCGTGTCGGCGGGCGGCAGTTCGAGATAGGCATCGGCTTCGCCATAGGCGTACTGCACACGCATACCCGCCTTCTTGGCGATGTGCATCATGGCCGCATTGCGCGACAGGCAGTGCATGTACAGCGTACGCACCTTGGTGTTCTGGCCGTGCATGGCGGCACGTTGGAACAGCGCGCTGCCTACGCCCTTGCCGCGCGCCGATTCCGACACCGACACGCCGAACTCCGCCACGCGCCCTTGCGGGTTGTCGCGCAGGTACGCAAGGTGGCCCACGCCGGTCAACTCAAGGCGCTCGTTGTAGACGCCAAAGACCTTGTCGTGGTCGAAATCGATGCTGTCGACGTACGCCTCGATGACGTGATCCCGCACCACCTGGCCGAATCGCAGCAGGCGGTCCTCCTCGCCCAGGGCGAGCAAGTGTTTGAGCAGGCGCGACCGGTGGTGGGCAGCAAGCTCGCGCACCAGCACGGTGGAACGCGGCGCACCTTGCGCTGCTTCCGTTTTGTCGATGTCGTCCTGGGTGACGACGCCGATGGCCTTGCTCAGTTCGAGCGGGTTCACGACACGGTTCCTGTTCTGATCGCGCGCTTCAGTGGAAGGCAGCGAAGTGATGAATCGGAGGCGCGGATGGCACCTCCGGGGCACTCAATCGGGTGCAACTGAGTGTTGTGCAACGCACCATGCTATTGTAGTGCAATCAGGGTTTCCCCGTAAGTCTGGCGTCAGACTTTCCGCAGGATTTCCCGATAAATCATTGATTTAGCGCATCCGAGCACGGCTTCCAGCAGTGTGGTGCGACAGCAACGTAAATGCTGCGCCGCGCAAAAGCGAGGGAAGGCACGCTTTTCAGGTGCTGGGCGCGTTACATCACCACTCGAAGCGCGATCCCCGCTCGTAACGCCGCTCAACAATAGCCGTGCGAAGATGCGCCATCAAGACGCCCCAGCCTCCTGATTTTCCATGACGCCCTCGCGCATCCTTGTGATCTACGCGCATCCTGCGCCGCGCCGTTCGCGCGCCAACAAGCCGCTCGCGCGTGCGCTGGCCAGCCTGCCCGGCGTGGCCATGCACGATCTCTATCGGC
The DNA here is from genome assembly GCF_003290055.1 of Ralstonia sp. GX3-BWBA. Lineage (NCBI taxonomy): Bacteria > Pseudomonadati > Pseudomonadota > Betaproteobacteria > Burkholderiales > Burkholderiaceae > Ralstonia > Ralstonia sp. GX3-BWBA. Next base: position 94,622 of record NZ_QMKS01000016.1, read on the forward strand.
ATTACCCCGATTTCGACATCGACGTGCGCCTCGAGCAGGAGGCGGTGGAAGCTGCGGAGCTGATCGTCTTCCAGTTTCCGGTGCAGTGGTACGCCACGCCGTCGCTGCTCAAGGAGTGGATCGACGTGGTTCTGGAGATGGGCTGGGCCTACGGGCCGGACGGCACCGCCTTGCGCGGCAAGCATCTGATGGTGCTGGCCACTACTGGCGGCCGTGCCCATTCCTACAACCCGGATGGCATCCACGGCCACACGTTCGACATGTTCCTGCTGCCGCTGCAGCAGACCGCCGCGCTGTGCGGCATGCAATGGCAGCCGCCGCATGTGCTGCACGACGCTGACGACGTGCCTGCCGACGTCATCGACGCCCATATCGCCGAGGTGCGCGCCGCGCTGCAACCCTGGCTCCCGACCGACGCCGTCACCTGAGGTTTCCGACTTCTTCCTTGCCCATGCAATCGCACGATCTGCTCGTCAATTTCGTCATCTACCTGGCCGCGGCCGTGGCGGCAGTGCCGTTGGCGCGTCGGCTGGGGCTGGGCTCGGTGCTCGGCTATTTGCTGGCCGGGGTGATCGTGGGGCCGTGGGGCTTGCGGCTCATCACCAATGTGCAGTCGATTCTGGATTTCTCGGAATTCGGCGTCGTGCTGATGATGTTTGTGATTGGCCTGGAGCTGGAGCCGGCGCGGCTGTGGTCGCTGCGGCGCAGCATCTTCGGTTACGGCGGGCTGCAGATTGTGGTGTGCGCGCTGGCCGTCGGGCTGGCGGTCATGGCGGTGGGCCACCCGTGGCGCGCGGCTGTGGTGGCGGGGCTGGGGCTGGCGCTGTCGTCCACGGCGATTGCGCTGGCCACGCTCTCCGAGCGCAACCTCATGCGCACGCCCGCTGGCACGGCCAGCTTCGGCATTCTGCTGTTCCAGGACATTGCGGCCATCCCGATGATCGCGCTGCTGCCGTTGCTGGCGACCGAGGCAAGCGACGCGTCCGACGGCCATAGCTGGGTGGCTGCGGCCAAGGCGGTGGGCGTGGTGGCTGCCGTGATCTTTGGCGGCCGCACGCTGTTGCGGCCGGTGCTGCGCGCCATTGCCCGCACCAACATGCGCGAGATGTTCACTTCGTTCTCGCTGCTCCTGGTGGTGGGCATTGCGCTGCTGATGCACAGCGTCGGCTTGTCGATGGCGCTGGGTGCTTTCATTGCCGGAGTGCTGCTGGCCGATTCCGAATACCGTCACGCGCTCGAAACCGATATCGAGCCATTCAAGGGGCTGCTGCTCGGCTTGTTCTTCCTGGCCGTTGGCATGTCGATCGATTTTGGCGTGCTGATGCGCCAGCCGCTGGCCGTGATCGGGCTGGTTGCGGTGTTCCTGGCGGTGAAGATTGGCGCGCTGCGCCTGCTTGCCACCCGCTTTGGCATTGCGCGTGGGCAGGCGTGGTTGTTTGCGTTTCTGCTCTCGCAAGGCGGTGAATTTGCATTCGTGGTGTTCGGCCCTGGTGTGGCCGGCAACGTGCTGGGTGCGGAGACCGCCGCTGCGCTCAACCTCGTGGTGGCGCTGTCGATGGCCGCGACGCCATTGCTCCTGCTGCTGCACGACAAGGTGCTGGTACCGCGTCTGATGGACGGAAAGAAGCGCGCACCCGACGCCATCGACCCACAGGACAACCAGGTCATCATCGCGGGCTTCGGCCGTTTCGGGCAGATCGTCGGCCGCATGCTGTACAGCCAGGGCTACAGCGCGACCGTGCTCGATCACGACCCGGACCAGATCGACATGCTGCGCCGCTTCGGCTTCAAGGTCTTCTACGGCGACGCCACGCGCATGGACCTGCTGGAAACCGCCGGCGCCGACAAGGCCAGCATGATGGTTGTCGCCATCGATGACATGGAGACCAACCTGGAGGTGGTCGACCGTGTGCGCGAGCGTTTTCCGCACCTGAAGCTGTACGTGCGGGCGCGCAACGTGTCGCACGTGTACCAACTGCGCGACCGCGGCGTGGAAGTGATCGAGCGGGAGATGTTCGAGGGCTCGCTCATGCTCAGCCGCCGGGTGCTGGAAGGGCTGGGCAAGGAGCCGTACGAAGCGCACCGCATCGCGCAGACGTTCCGCCGCCACACGCTCAATTCAATGGAGCAGGTCTACCCGGTTTACCGCGACCAGAAGAAGCTTGTGTCCCTTGCACAGCAGGGGCGCGACGAACTGGCCGAAATGTTCCAGCGCGACCGCACCCAGCGCAAGCGCCTGCGCGAATCCGGCCTGCCATGGGGCGAGGGCGACGTCCATAGCGACGTGGAAAGCACGCAGCCTGATAGCGATCTGGCCAACGAGGTCGACGGCAGTGACGCCGAAACCCCGATCGATTGCCCCGCGCGCGCAGGTCTCCGCCGAGACGGCTGACTCGCGCCGGTTACGGACGCGATTCATGCGCAAGCAGCGCGAACAAATAAAAAAGGAGCGCTTTCGGCGCTCCTCGGGGCAGATCCAGGTTTCGGGTGGCACTTACACGGCCACGCTCACATTGCGACGCAGTTCGCAGGTGCTGAGCGAATCGGCCTCGCCGCGTAGCAGCAACTGACCGTTGCCGACCAGTTCGCGGCAGCGCCAGAAGACGAACCAGTCGCTGGCGAGCAGCCCGTCGATGGCGCCCATGATGCTGCCGACCACGTCGCGGGCGCTGGCCCAGTCGGTGGGAACGTGCTCCAGGATCACTTCATCCACCGTGCCGTACGACACCGGCACCAGCGTGTTGCCTTTCCACAGCCGCGTATCGGCGTTTTCGCGCACGGTCTGCTGCCATTCGTAGGCCAGGCGGCCGATGCGCAGCACCGATACTGGCGCGATGGTCGAAAACCGCCGCGCCAGCCGGGCGCCCGAATACATGCCGATGGTCGTCAGCGGGCCTTGACCGTTGGGCGCCTCAAGTTCGCGCACATCCATGCCGACTTCATTGATGCGCTGGGGCGCTTGGTGCAGGTGAAACGCCACGCGGCGCAGCATGAGCTGGTCCGACGCGCTTTGGCCGTGCCAGATGGCGACTTCCGTGGTGGCATCGCGCAGCTCGGCGAGCGACGCAAGTGCATCGCGCATCTCGGCGGCGAAGTCGATATTGCTGTTGGGCGCCACGCGCTGCCAGAAGCCGGAGCGCGCCATGGCGACGCTGTCGACGTCGACCAGCGGCCCGACGGCGAGATCGTCGCGCAGTACGACTACGGAATCGGGGCGGCCAGCCTGTGCGAGCGCCTGCTTGAGCGTGGCGCCGGCAACATCGCCGTTGACGACATGGATGTATTGCATGGCAGCAATTGTAGCGAGAGTGTCAGCCCGGCGCTTTCGTTTTACGCATCTCTATCAGTATTCCTTTGCGCGGTGTCATGCGCCTACCCAAAGGGGGGATAGCCCTCGGGCAACGCTCAGGCGGGCGTGCGAAAATCGCCGTTTTGTTGCAGACCATAACTAAGAACAGGTGAGGAAACATTCATGAGAGCCCCGTTGCTGCCCAAGGGCGTGCGCCCTGCAGTGCTCGCCGTCATCGCAATGGTGGGTGCGCTGGCTGCCGGCCAGGCCGCCGCCGTGCCGCCGGCTGAAATCTACAAGCGTGCCCAGCAGGAAAAACCGGCGCTGATCGACACCATGAAGACATTGGTCTCGATCGAATCGGGCAGCAAGGACATCGAAGGCCTGGACAAGATTGCCGGCGTGATCGCCGAGCGCCTGCGCGGCATGGGCGGCGACGTAAAGCTCATCGACCCCAGCGACCATGCCTACCGCATGGCCGACACGCCCGAGAAGATCGGCAAGATGGTGCTTGCGCGCTTCAAGGGCGAGGGCAAGCGCAACATCATGCTGATCGCGCACATGGATACCGTGTACTTGAAGGGCATGCTTGCGCACCAGCCATTCCGCATCGACGGTGAGCGCGCCTACGGCCTGGGCATTGCCGACGACAAGAACGGCGTGGCGGTCATCCTGCACACGGTATCGATCCTGCAGGCCGTCAACTTCAAGCAGTACGGCACGCTCACGGTGCTGATCAACGGCGACGAGGAGATCAGCTCGCCGGGCGCGCGGGCCATGCAGGCCAAGCTGGGCGCCGAGCAGGACGCCGTGTTCTCGTGCGAAGGCACGCGCGTGACCTCCGACAAGCTGTCGCTGGCCACCAGCGGCATCGGCGCGATCCTGCTGGATGTGAAGGGCAAGGCTTCGCACGCGGGCGGCGCGCCGGAACAGGGCCGCAACGCGCTGTACGAGCTGTCGCACCAGATCCTGCAGATGCGCGATCTGTCCAAGCCTGATACCGGCCTGAAGGTGAATTGGACGGTGGCGCAGGCGGGCACCAACCGCAACGTGATCCCCGCCGTGGCCAGCGCCCAGGCCGACGTGCGCTTGCTGCGGGCGGCTGATGCCGACAAGCTGGAAGAGGTGGTCAACGAGCGCATCAAGAACAAGCTGATTCCGGATACCCAGGTCTCGGCCCGGTTCGAGCGCCGCCGCCCGCCGCTGGAAGCCACGCCGGCCTCGCGCGCGCTGGCCGAGCACGCCCAGAAGATCTATGGCGAACTCGGCAAGACGCTGGAGATTGACGACAAGGCCGAAGGCGGAGGCACCGATGCCGCGTTTGCCGCCTCGAAAACCAAGGCGCCCGTGATCGAGCGCTTCGGTCTGGCGAGCTTTGGCGCGCACTCGAATGACGCCGAATATGTCGACCTGAACTCCATCGTGCCGCGCCTGTACCTGTTGACGCGCATGGTCATGGATGTGTCGCGCGATCGCGTCGGCCCGGCCAGGTAACCGCACTGCAACGCGGCGCGTAAGCCTTACACGCGCCGCAGCAATTCCCCCTCGCGAAGCCACTGTTCGGTGGTTTCCCAACGCCCGGGTGCCGGGTATTCCGCTTGCTTTCCCCTGACGCATGTCCCCAGCTACGGCTGCCCCGGCCGGTGGAGCGCGCGCCATGTCCGAACATCCCTTAGCGGCATCGAATGACCCCGCCAACGACCCGGATGGGCCGCCTGCGCGCCCGAGCCGGCGCGGTTTTCTGCAGAGCGCAGCAGCCGCGGCCTCGGCGTTTGCGTTGCCGCACGAGTCGGCCGGCGCGCGCACTTCCGCGTCGGCCCCGGCACGTCCGGCTGCGTTGGCGCCGGCGCGGCCGGTATCGCTCAATATCAACGGCAAGCCGTATGCGCTGTCGTTGGAGCCGCGCGTCACGTTGCTCGATGCGCTGCGCGAAGTGCTGGGACTGACCGGTACCAAGAAAGGCTGCGACCGCGGCCAGTGCGGCGCGTGCACCGTCCTCGTGAACGGCCGGCGCATCAACAGTTGCCTGACGCTGGCGATCATGCACGAGGGCGAGACCATCACCACCGTCGAAGGATTGGCACACGCGCAGGACGGCGTGGTCGACCGCACGGCGCTGCATCCGGTGCAGGCCGCCTTTCTTGAGCACGACGCGTTTCAGTGCGGATATTGCACGCCGGGGCAGATCTGTTCGGCGGTGGCCATGCTGGAGGAGGCGCGTTGCGGTATGCCCAGCACGGTCACGTCGCCCGCGTCACTGGGCAATGACGGCCCCGTTGCGCTGACCGCAGACGAAATACGCGAGCGCATGAGCGGCAACCTCTGCCGCTGCGGCGCGTACCCCAACATCGTGGCGGCGATTCGCGTGGTGGCTGCCAAGTCTGGCAACGCTGCCTGAGGAGCCGCCATGCAATCGATTGCCTATGACCGTGCGTCTTCCCTCGAAGCTGCCGTGCGCCTGGGCCATGAGCCGGGCGCCCGCTACATCGGCGGCGGGACGAACTTGCTGGACCTGATGAAGGGCGGCATCGAGCAGCCGCAGCGGCTGGTGGACGTGAGCCGCCTGCCGCTGGCGCAGATACGCGCGTTGCCCGACGGTGGCCTGCGCCTGGGCGCGATGGCGCGCAATGCCGATACGGCGGCGCATCCGCTGGTGCGCTCGCGGTATCCGCTCCTGAGCGAGGCGATCGTGTCGGGCGCGTCCGGGCAGCTCCGCAACATGGCCACCAACGGCGGCAACCTGATGCAGCGCACACGCTGCCATTACTTCTACGACACAGCGTACCCGGCGTGCAATAAGCGGCAGCCCGGCTCCGGCTGTGCCGCGCGTGAGGGCGTCAACCGTATGCATGCCATCCTCGGTGCAAGCGAGGCGTGCGTGGCGACGCATCCGTCCGACATGGCTGTCGCGCTGGCCGCCCTGGATGCCACGGTGGTGGTGCATGCCGCGCACGGTGAGCGGCGTATTCCCATCGAAGCGTTCCATCGGCTGCCGGAAGCGCACCCCGAAATCGACACGACACTCGGACCCGGCGAGCTGATCGTCGCTATCGACTTGCCGCCGCCGGTGTTCGGCACGCAGGTGCACTACCTGAAGGTGCGCGACCGCGCGAGCTATGCGTTTGCGCTGGTGTCGGTGGCTGCGGCGCTGGCGCTGCAGGAGGATGGGAGGACGATTCGGGAGGCGCGCATTGCGCTTGGCGGCGTGGCGCACAAGCCGTGGCGCGCGCATGCGGCGGAGCAGATGCTGGCGGGGCAGGTGCTGGACGCGCAGTTGTTTGCCCAGGCCGGTGCACTGGCCGTGCAGGGTGCGCAGCCGCTGCGTGACAACGGCTTCAAGGTGCGGCTCGCACAGCGGGCGGTGGCACGCGCGCTGGCCGTGGCTGCCAAGCCGACCAAGCCGACCAAGCCGACCAAGCCGACCAAGCCGACCGGAGGTGTGGCATGAGCAACGTCGGCCAACCGCTGGACCGCACGGACGGTCTGCTCAAAGTCACGGGCCAGGCGAGCTACTCCGCAGAGTTTCAGGTGCCGCGTCTGGTGCATGCGGTGCTGGTGCAGAGCACGGTGCCGGCCGGGCGCGTCACGCGGGTCGATACCCACGTCGCGCAGGCCATGCCCGGCGTGCTGCTGGTGATGACGCACGAGAACGCACCTCGCCTGCCCAACGGCGGCAAGCCCGCGCTGGAACCACCGGCTGGACGCGCGCTTTCTTTGCTGCAGGACGATCAGGTGCACTACAACGGCCAGCCCGTTGCGCTGGTGGTGGGCGACACGCTGGAACACGCCCAGGCCGCAGCCCGCATGGTGCGCGTGGAGGTTGCCCAGCAGCCAGCGCGGCTCGATTTCGAAACCGCCCGCGCCGATGCGCACTCGCCTGGCAAGGTGCAGACGCAATCGGCCGACACCACGCGCGGCGACATCGCTGCCGGCATGGCGCAGGCGGCGCGGCGCATCGAGGCCGTCTACGGGACGCCCATGGAAGCGCACAACCCCATGGAGCCGCACGCCACCATCGCCGTGTGGGAGGGCGATTCGCTCACGCTGTACGACAGCACGCAATACGTCTCGGGCGTGCGCCGCACCGTCGCCAAGACGCTCGGCTTGTCGCCCGACAAGCTGCGCGTGATGTGCCCGTTCGTGGGTGGCGGATTCGGCTGCAAGGGCTCGGTGTGGTCGCACGTGGTGCTGGCGGCGATGGCCGCGCGCCAGGCGGGGCGGCCCGTCAAGCTGGTCTTGGAACGCCCGCAGATGTTCGGCCCGGTTGGCGGGCGCCCGCGCACCGAGCAGCGCATCGCCGTGGGCGCCGCCAGCGATGGCCGCCTCACTGCCATCTCGCATGATTCGCTGACCACCACGTCGATGATCGAAGACTGGACCGAGCCGTGCGCCATCGTCACCCGCATGCTTTACGACACGCCCAACCAGCGGACCACGCATCGGCTCGCGCGGCTCAACATCGGCACGCCGACGTTCATGCGCGCACCGGGCGAAGCCACCGGCACGTTCGCGCTGGAAGTGGCGCTGGATGAGATGGCTTACGCCCTGGGTATCGACCCCGTAGAACTGCGTTTGCGCAACGACGCCGCGCAAGACCCCGAGAAACGCATCCCGTGGTCGAGCAAATCGCTGGCGGCGTGCTACCGCGCTGGCGCCGAACGCTTCGGCTGGGCACGCCGCAACCCGCAGCCCGGCAGCATGCGCGAAGGCAATACACGCATCGGCTGGGGCATGGCCACGGCCACGTACCCCGCCAACCGCAGCGCGGCGGGTGCCACCGCGCGCTACCTGCCGGACGGCACGGCGCAGGTCGAATCGGGCTCGCAGGATCTGGGCACGGGCACCTACACGGTGATGACGCAGGTGGCCGCCGATGCCATGGGCATGCCCGTCGACCGCGTGCATTTCAGCCTGGGCGATACGCGCATGCCCGAGGCGCCGGTGTCGGGCGGCTCGCAGAGTGTGGCCAGCGTATCGCCCGCCGTGCAGGCCGCCGGCGCGCAGGCCCGCGACGCCTTGATTGCCGCGGCCATTGCCGATGCCAGCTCGCCGCTGCACGGGCTGGCCGCAAGCGAGATCACCGTGGCCGACGGCGTCTTGGGCGCCCGCAGCGGTGCGCGTGAGCCCGTGGCCGCCGTGGTCGCGCGCTATGGCCGCCCCATCGAGGTGACCGCCAAGGTGCAGCCGGGCGAAGAAAAGCAGAAGTACTCAATGCACTCGTTCGGCGCGGTGTTTGCCGAGGTGCATGTCGATGCGGACCTGGGCGTGATCCGCGTCTCGCGCATCGTGGCGAGCTACGGCGTGGGGCGGCTGCTCAACGCCAAGACGGGACGCAGCCAGCTCATGGGCGGCATCGTGTGGGGCATGGGCATGGCGCTGTTCGAAGAGAGCCTGTTCGATACGCGCTACGGCCGCATCGTCAACAACAACCTGGCGGAGTATCACGTGCCCGTGAACGCCGATGTGCCCGATATCGACATCCTCGTGCTCGACGAGGCGGACCCGCACATCAACCCGCTGGGCGCCAAGGGCATTGGCGAGATCGGCATTACCGGCGTGCCGGCGGCCATTGCCAACGCGGTCTATCACGCCACCGGCCGGCGCGTGCGCGAATTGCCGATCACGCTCGACAAGCTCATCTGAGCGCGCATGAAAAAGCCCCGCTGGCGCATCACCAGGCGGGGCCAGAGTGGGCCAAGAGGCGGAAAACGGAGGATGCCTGGAGACCGGCCCGTAATTGATCAATGCGTGACGAACGCGGTGAATGCCGCTCAGCGCATCAATTCGGAACCGGGTACCCGTAGACCGTACCGCCGCCGTCGCGGGAGCGGCCGGCCGGGTCGCTGCGCATGCCGTCCGAATACGGATCGAAGCGGCCGCTGCGTGCGCCTTCTGTATACGTGTCGAAGCGTCCGGTGCGGGCACCGTCGCTATAGACGTCAAACCGCTCGGCCCGTGCATTCTGGCCGAACACTTCCACGCGGCTGGCCTGCGCCCAAGCGCTGCCCGCCGCGAGGGCTCCGACCGCCAACATGGCGGCCAACCCCATTTGCTTGAGTCGCATGGCGAACTCCTTCTTCAACTGATTTTCGGTGTTGTTCGTGGTCATTTGATGTCCTGCCACGGTGTACAGCCTAGGTCAGGGGGCATGCCGTATCCACGGTGGTGCGACGAACGGTTTGTTGTCGGCGCCGAAATGATGCAAGTCAGCGTGAATGGCGCTGAAAAACGCGCCAATGACGTAACGCCCCGGCAATCCGCCCAACCTTTTTGTCTAATCAAGAGAGCGGTCCAAAGTCGGCGGTCCGCCTTGGTGCACCACAGCAGGGCGCGACGCGCTGGCAAGCCTTGTCGTAGGCCGATTTGGTGCGGCGCATTAAGAGCGATGCGCGCGTACCACACTTGGTAGAACGATTCCGTGAATTACTTTGCCGCGCATATGGGCTTTTGTTAAATTTGCGCGGCACTTCCGACACGGAAGTTAAGGAAACGGAGGAGCCCAACCTCATGCACACGGGGTCGGGCGGTTTGAGACAACTCTTTTATTACGAGCCCACATGAAAAAGTCTGCCATTCTGGTTGCAGTTGGCGCCCTGTTCGCAGGTTCTGCCTACGCCCAATCGAGCGTGACGCTGTACGGTATTGTCGATACCAGCATTCACTACATCAACAACGCCAACCAAGCTGGCAACAGCGTGACCCAGATGGAAAGCGGTGCTGTGTCGAACAGCCGCTGGGGCCTGAAGGGCTCGGAAGACCTGGGCGGCGGCAACAAGGCACTGTTCGTGCTGGAAAGCGGCTTCAACTCGGATTCGGGCCGCATGAGCAGCTCGGGTACGCTGTTCAACCGTCAATCGTTCGTGGGCCTGTCCAACAAGGACCTGGGCACCATCACGCTGGGCCGTCAATACAACTTCGGCTTCACGACCGGCGGCAACTTCGACCCGCTGGGCGTGGGTAACTACGACGGCAACTCGTGGATGTACTACGGCCTGACCGGTCTGCGTGAATCCAACATGCTGAAGTACGAAGGCAAGTGGAACGGCCTGTCGGTCGGCCTGGCCTACGGCTTTGGCGAAGTGGCTGGCGCTGCAAGCCAGAACTCGTACGTTGGCGGCACGGTGGCCTATGAATTCGGCCCGGCCTACATCGGCGCCTTCGCACAACAGCACAAGGACGTTGCTGGCAACAAGCAAACCGTGTGGGGTATCGGTGGTAACTACACCATCGCTGCAGCCAAGCTGTTCGCTGGCTACATCGACAGCAGCGACGCCACGGGTTGCGTGAACAGCTCGGCAAACTGCGTCGGCGGCAGCGCTTTCGGCCTGAACATCTACGGCAACGCCACCTCGGGCGCTGGCCTGACCCCGGGCGCCACGAAGCGTCGTGACCACGTCGGCATCCTGGGCGTGACGTACAACATCACCCCGGCCCTGGCTCTGACGGGCGCGTTCTACTACGACAGCATCAAGAACGCTGCTCTGACCGCCGGCAACGACGGCAAGCGCTACACCGGTGTGCTGCTGGCTGAGTACGCTCTGTCCAAGCGCACGCAAGTGTATGGCACGGTCGACTACAACAAGGTCAAGGACGCAGCTCTGCCGGAACTGTCGGGTGGCGGCAACGCAACCGGCACTGGCAAGTCGAACCAGACCAGCGTTGGCGTGGGTATTCGCCACATCTTCTAATCGACGCAGTCACTCGATTGGGAACGGAAAAGGCGCCTTCGGGCGCCTTTTCTTTTACCGGCTGTTTTTGTGCGTCGTCGGGCGAGGTTGCCTGGGCATCCGCCTACAATGTTGCTTCCTGTTTCGTTCATCTGACATTGCGCCATGACTTCCGCACGTACTGCCCGCCGTCGTCTGATTGCCTCTGCCGTGCTGCTGTGCGCCGGCCTGCCGCTGCTTTCCGCTGTGCCTGCACAGGCGCAGGACTATCCGGCCAAGCCGATCCGCATCATCGTCGCGTACCCGACCGGTGGCATTTCCGACAACGTGGCGCGTGCGCTGGGCGAAAAGCTGTCGGCGCAACTTGGCCAGCCCGTGGTGGTCGAGAACCGCGCAGGGGCCGGCGGCAGCATCGGCATGGACGCGGTGGCCAAGGCGGCTCCGGATGGATACACGCTGGGCTTTTCGTCGGTCAGCCCGCTCACGCTCAACCCGCATTTCAGCAAGCTTCCGTATGACCCGCAGAAAGACATCGCGCCCGTGGCCAATGTCATGTACGCCCCGATGATCCTGCTGGGCACGCCGTCGTTCACGGGAAAGAGCTTTGCCGACATGCTGAGCCAGTCGCGCACCAAGCCGGGTTCGATCCGCTGGTCGACATCGGGCCTGGGTACGGTGGGGCATCTCGCGCTGGAGCAGATCAAGTCGCAGGCGCACGTGGATATCACGCTCATCCCGTACAAAGGTGGTGGCCAGCAATTGACGGATGCGCTGGGCGGCCAGGTGGAAGTCATGTCGACCAATGTCGGCCCGACCCTGATGCAACACATCACGAGCGGCAAGCTGCGCCCGCTCGCGGTGGGTGCGCCGCACCGGCTCGATACGCTGCCGAACGTGCCGACCTTCACCGAACTCGGTTACGCCAAGGCGAACATGGCGTCGACCTTCGGTGTGTTCGCGCCGGCCAAGACGCCTGCGCCCGTCATTGCCCGACTGAATGCCGAGATTAACAAGGCGCTGGCTGCGCCCGATCTGCGCGAGCGCCTCACGCAGGCCGCCGTGGTGCCGGCCGGCGGCACGGCCGAACAGTTTGCCGCGGCCATCCGCGCGGAATACGACAGCAACGGCCGCATCGTCCGCGCCGCAGGCATCAAGGAACAGTGAACCGGCTTAGGCCGTGAAGCGGTACCCGACGCCGACTTCGGTCAGCAGGTGCTCGGGCCGCGCCGGATCGCGCTCCAGCTTGTGGCGCAGGTGGCCCATGTAGATGCGCAGATAGTGGCTGCTGTCGGAATGCGCGGGGCCCCAGACTTCGCGCAGCAGTTCGCGGTGCGTCATCACGGTGCCGCGGCGGCCAAGCAGCACCGCTAGCAGCCGGTATTCGATCGGCGTGAGATGCACGGCTTGGCCATTGCGGCTGACCAGGCGGCGCGCCAGGTCGACTTCCACCTCGCCGAAGCGGATGATGCTGCCCCCGCCTTCGCCGCGCTTGGCGTGCCGCCGTAGCAGCACGCGCAGGCGCGCAACCAGCTCGCCCACGCCGAAGGGTTTCGTCAGGTAATCATCTGCGCCGGCATCGAGCGCGTCGATCTTGTCGCGCTCATCCACACGGGCCGAAAGCACGAGCACCGGCACTTCCGTCCAGGTGCGCAACTCGCGAATCAACTGCATGCCATCGCCATCGGGCAGGCCGAGATCGAGGATCACCGCATCCGGCTGACGCGTGCCGGCTTCGATCAAGCCGCGCTCGACGCGATCGGCTTCATGGACTTCGCAGCCTTCCTCCTCCAAAGCGGCGCGGACGAAGCGTCGGATGTGCGGTTCGTCGTCGATGACGAGGACGGTGGGTGTGAATGTGAACGGCATGGCACGCATTGTAGAGGGCGCGACCATAAAAAAACGGACCCCGAAGGGTCCGTTTTGCTTGCGCGCGATACCGCTTCGCTCAAGCCTTCTTGGCCCAGGCGCTGCACCAGCCCTTGTTGGCGACGTCCTTGCCGGCGAACAGCGGGCAACCGCCTTGCGCAGCCGTACCGCCCTGGTACAGGGCGCAGTTGCCGCAATGCTGATCCGGCGTGTGCTTCGGGAACTTGGCCTTATCGGCCTTGGCGCTGTCAGCCACGTAGCCCAGCGCCTTGGCTTGCGGGTCGGTTTCCGCCACCATCGGTGCAGCCAGTGCCAGGTCCGACATCGACATGACGGCGCCTGCGGCGGCCACGATGGGAATGCTCTTCAGGAATTGACGACGATTGGACATGCTGATTCCTTTTGTGGGAGTGTGTTGTGTGGCGTCCCGTGCCGCCCGCGCAATGCTCAGGCTCGCCCTAGGGGACAGCGGACGGCGTCGGCGCGCCGTTTCCCCGCTCGTGCATTCTGGCACAGCAATCGGCCGGCAGCATCTGCGTATGGTCAATGTTCCACATACCTGAGTGCAGCAATGGGTTGCTTTCGTGGCCTCCGATCCACACCGCGCAACGCCGCGGATGCACCGCGTGGTCGAGGAATGCCGCTATCAGCGCGGGCGCAGTCCCCCAAATGGCCGGTCAACCCCGGTGGCAATTTGCCGCACACGCGTACGTGCTTACGCCAGCAGACCCCGCAGCGCCTTTAAGAATGCGTCGCATTCATCATCGGTGCCGACCGTGATGCGCAGATGCTGATCGATACGCGCGAGCTTGAAGTGGCGCACGAAGATGGCCTGCTCTTTCAGCCGTGCTGCCAGCGTTGCCGCGTCGTGGGCCGGATGCCGCGCGAACACGAAGTTCGCCATCGATGGCACAACCTCGAACCCCAGCGACTGCAGCGATTGCGTCAGCCGTGCGCGGCTTGCCATCACGCGCGCGCACGTGGCGCGGAAGTACGCATCGTCTTCGTAAGCCGCTTGGGCAGCCGCCTGTGCAAGGCGATCCAGCGGATACGAATTGAAGCTGTCCTTCACGCGATTAAGCGCTTCGATGAGCGCCGTATGCCCGAACGCAAAGCCCACGCGCATGCCGGCCAGCGAGCGCGACTTCGACGTCGTGTGCACAACGAGCAGATTCGGATAGCGATCAATGAGCGCAATGGCGGACTCCGCACCGAAATCCACATAGGCCTCATCTACGACGACGACCGAAGAGGGGTTCGCGGCGACGATCCGTTCGATCTCTGCCAGCGGCAACGCGTGGCCGGTCGGCGCGTTCGGATTCGGGAACAGCACGCCGCCTGCGTCGCCAAGATAGTCATCGGCGCGGATGGAGAAGTCGTCCGCCAGCGGCACCACTTCGCACTGCACGCCGTAAAGCCGCGCGTAGGTCGGATAGAAGCTGTACGAGATGTCCGGAAAGCGCAGCGGCTTGTCGTGCTTGAGCAGCACCTGGAAGACGTGCGCCAAGACTTCGTCCGACCCGTTACCCGCAAAGACCTGCTCGGGCTGGAGGCCGACCTGCGCGGCCACGATCTCGCGCAGCCGGCGCGACAAGGGATCGGGATAGCGGCGCAGGTTGTCGCCCGTCTCTCCCAACTCTGCAGAGATTGCGGCCACCACGCGCGGCGACGGCGGGTACGGGTTCTCGTTGGTGTTTAGCTTGATGGGCCGCGCAATGGCCGGCTGCTCGCCCGGGACGTAGGGCACAAGTTGCTGAACGATATCGCTCCAGTAACGGCTCACGGCTCGACTCCTGATGAGGTGACTATTTTCTAAGCGTGCCCGCAGCGCGATCGATGAATCGAAAAATGCAGGGGAGCTGAGTAAGGTTCGGGAATAGGCAGGCCTGCACGTTGCGGCAGAAGCGCGGTTCTGGCGTGGGAAAACCGTACAAGTTGCGTCAATCTTTGATTTTTGGCGCGCCCGGCTGGGATCGAACCAGCAACCCCTGCCTTCGGAGGGCAGTACTCTATCCATTGAGCTACGGGCGCATATCGGCACAGAACGCACCGAAAGAGAAGCCCCGCAGGATAGCGCATTTAGGCGCAAGCGTCCATCGCACGCCCGTGACCCCCTGGGTACGAGGCCTGCTGCTGCAACGTTTCGTTGGGTTTTTGACGCAGGTCGAAAAGCGGCGCCTAGGGCTGTCCCGCGTGTCAAAGGCCAAAGCATTACGGATATAATCGCGCGTTATTTGCCAGAAGAAAGACGGGGACAGGTCTGTCTGGGCCGACGCGGCGATTGAATCGCCACGGTCTTCCTGCCCTCATCGCGATCCAATGCGGCCCCCACGCCCTGCCGGCGATGCTCGTGACCTTGCCGGCGGCGCTCTGAGGGCTCCAAGAGCGGTTTCACCATCCTGAGAGTTGAGCATGAGCGACGCGCAACACGACGAACACGAGCCTCTGATCAAGACCCCCAAGCAGCTGATCATCGCGGTGATCGCCGCCTTTGTCGTTCCCATTCTCATCATCATCCTGCTGGCCAATTACGTTGGCCTGGGCGCCAGGGAAGGCGCGGGCGGTTCCGGCATGTCGGAAGAGGCCGTCAACGATCGCATCAAGCCCGTTGCGCAACTCGAACTGAAAGACCCGAGCGCACCGCACGTTTTCAAGACGGGCGAGCAGCTCTATAAGGAAGTCTGCGCGACCTGTCACGCGGCTGGCGTGGCTGGCGCGCCCAAATTTGGCGACGCGGCAAGCTGGGGCCCGCGCCTGCCGCAGGGCCTGGATGGCCTGACGAAGGTGGCGTTGGCCGGCAAGGGCGGCATGCCCGCACGCGGCGGCACGTCGCCGGATGACGTGAGCGACTACGAAATCGAACGCGCCATCGTCTACATGGCCAACTCCGCTGGCGGCAAGCTGCAAGAACCGGCTGCACCGGCGGGCGCGGGCGCAGCGCCGGCTGCTGCATCGGCACCGGAAGCTTCGGCGCCGGCGGCTGCCCCCGCTCCGGCCGCTGCTGCGCCGGCACCCGCTGCTGCAGCATCGGCTGCGCCGGCTGCGGCTGCCGCGCCGCAAGCCTCTGCGGGTGAAGTCGGCAAGAAAGTCTACGATTCGACTTGCCAGATGTGCCACGCCGCCGGAGTGGCTGGCGCGCCCAAGTTTGGCGACAAGGCCGCCTGGGCGCCGCGCATTGCCCAAGGCAAGGCCAAGTTGTATGACTCCGCGCTGCACGGCAAGGGCGCGATGCCGCCCAAGGGCACTTATGCCGGCTCCGATGACGATGTGAAAGCCGCCGTCGACTACATGGCCGCCGCTGCCAAGTAAGCCGTCCCGCATTCCCGAAGAAGCCCGCCCCGTGCGGGCTTTTTTGTTGTCTGCCGTGGCAGCGTCACGCGCGGGGCATGCGGTTTGCTACGCCAAATTCGAATGTGCAGAGAGCGAGGCAGCTATGCTGCGTCGCCCCGCATACGTCTGTGAAATGAGGCAAACGGAGGTTGCGATGCGAACGGAACGAACGACGCTGATCTACTGGGTGGCTGCCGCGTTGGCAATCGGTAGCTCGACCGCCATGGCGGCCGACAACTGGGTCAAGTTGGCCCCGCTGGCCGACAACGGCGGCTCGCTCTATCTGGACAAGGACTCCATTGAGCACAACAAGGACGGCACCGTGCGTGCCACGACGCGCGACGCCTATGACGCGCCCCGCAAGCTCTCCGACGGCAGGGCGTACCAGTACGACACACGCACGTCCGTCTACGACTGCAAGGACGGGCGCATCCTGCCGGTCAGCGCGCTGATCCAGGACGGCCAGCACGCCACGGTGCTCACCAAAAACATCGACGGCCCCCGCTGGGAAGCCGTCGTGTCGCGCTCAGAGGGCGAGGCAATCCTGCACGCTGTCTGCCAAAAATAGGGCGCCGACGACAGCGTTACTGGACGGCCGCTGCCGGCGCGAGGTCGACACGTAGCGTGCCGTCCGCATCCATGTGCGTGGTGCCGCGTGCGGCGGCCTCGCGGTAGTGGTACAGGTCGAAGCGCAGCGGCCCGTGCGTTGACGTATCGGTCACCAGCACGCGGCTGTTGGTCACCAGCACGTTGTACATCTTCAAGTCACCGGACTGGATCCAGATGCGGCTGGCCGCGTCGGTTGGTGCAGACGCACACATCGCGGGCGCGGGGCCGAACCCGAGCACCAGCCCGTCCGGCGTGACACGCGCCGTTTTCATTTGACCGATCAGGCGCGGCGGCGGGAAGACGGTGTATTGGTCCAGCACCATGTCATTACCGTCCAGCTTGGCGCCGTCGCGATTGAGCGGCGCAAGCCCCGACAATTCCAGCCCCATTCCCTTGAGCAGCGCCAGTGTCTGGATACCCATCACGCGGGCCTCGGTGGGCGTATAGACGAGGTAGCGCGATTCCTTGAGCGCCAATGTGCCCCGCATGCCGAACGGCAGCCACACGCCGGGAAAATGATTGCGTAGCTTGAGCCCGCCCGACACGTCGAGCACGCCGTCGCCCGGCGTGAGCGACAGCGCATTGAGCGAGCGCGGCGAATAGTCGAGCAGATACCGGTTGAACAGCGCGTCGAGCGAATCCTTGGGCACCGTCACTTCGCCGCCGAGGATGCGGATGTCGAACTGGCTCGGATCGTCCATGTCGACGGGCTGGCCCGGCTTGTGTGGCACGAGCTGCGCGGTGAGTTGGTGCACGCGGAAGCCGATGTCGCCGGTGATGCGGAAATCCACATCACGCATCTGCACGACGGGCGGTGCCGTGCCCGAGTCGCGCGCAACGGCGGGGCCGCTGGCGTTGGGCGCTCCGGAGGAAGGATCGCAGCGCTGCGCCCATTGCTGGCGTACCGCGGTCAACTCCTTGCGTTGCGCGCTGGCCATCGGCGGCTCGGCAGCGCGGGCGAGCGCACTGGCCACGAGGCCGGCCAAGCCGAGCGTCACCAACGCCAGGCGCAACATCAGAGCGGCGAGAGCGAAGGCGGGGGCGATCATGGCGCGGTCCTCTTGGCGAGTTGCAGGGCGGGTTTGCCCGCTTTGGCGAGGGCAGTTGCCTTCGCGGGCTTGGTGGCGGCGATCGAGTCGAACGACGGCATCAGCACGCGGATGCCGCCGTCGGGCGAGAAGCGCAGCGACCCTGCCACAAGCTGATCGCGATAGCGGTACAGGTTGAAGACGAACGGTTTGGCCGGGTCGGCCACGACGATATCGATGCGCGCGTTCATCGGCATCGAGCGCATGAACCGGATGTCGCCGCCGCGAAAGAGGATGTACGGGCGCTGCGCGTCAGCGGCGTTGGCCAGCGGCGGCATCTGCGGGTTGCCATCGCCGATCTGCATGAGCAGCCCCTCGCGCGTGACACGAATGGCGGAGAGCTTCAAATCCAGCGCAGGGGGCGGAAACAGCTTCGGCACCTGCATGACGATTTCGCTCGCGGTCAGTTGAACGGCAGGCGTCGACACCGGCAACAGATCGGCCAGTTCGATATGCGCGGCGCCCATCAGCGCGCTGGCATCCTGGCCTCGCACCTTGACCACGTTGGGGCGGAACACGATGGTTTGCGGGTCGCGCAGGACCAGCGGGCCGTGCAGTTCGATCGGCACCCACGCGCCCCGACGGCGCATCTCGGCGCGCATGTCGAGCGTGCCGTCGTCGAGCGAGAAGCTGAAGTTGCGCAGCGGAGGGTCATCGCCCTGCCCGCGCGCAAAGACCACGGTATTGAACAGCGCGGCCATGCTCTCGGCCGTGACGCGTACCGAACCATTCACTGGCTGCAGCGTGTACGACGACACATCGTCGAGCCACACCGGATCGCCTGGCGCACGCGGCACCATGCGTAGCGCGAGCTGATCGACCAGGAAACCCACGCCGCCATCGAAGCGGAAATCGACATGACGCAGATACGAGATCGCATCGGGCTGGCCGGAATCGCGCAGCGTGGCGGGCCGTACCTCGCGCGTGGCGAGGTTGCCCGACTGGAACGGTGCGCGGGCTTGCGCGCGTGCATCTTCCAGCTGCTTGGCCTTTTCGGCCTCGATGGCGCCGTGTTCATCGCTGGCGGTGGCGCAGCTTTGCAGCAGCAGCGCCGCAACCACCGCGCCCGCAGCCCGGAGCGCGCTATTACGGTGACGCAAGGTCAAGTCCCACATCGACGGTCTCCTCGTCGCGAGAAACGCACCGGAAACGTTCCGGTAACCGACGCGGTCTGTCGCCGCGCTCGTGTAGAATTTTTTGCATGCCTGCCCGCAAACCAACCGGCGATGCCGGTCCACCCGCTATTCCGCATGCCCGCGAGTTCACCATCGATGAACTGGCGCGCGCGGCTGAAACCACCGTCCGCAACGTCCGCTCGTATCAGGATCGCGGCCTGATCGATCCGCCCGAGCGGCGTGGTCGCGTGGGTATCTACACGCAGGCGCATCTGGGGCGGCTCAAGCTCATCAATCACCTGCTCGGGCGCGGCTACACGCTCTCCAACATCCAGGAGCTGCTCAAGGCCATTGTCGAGGGCCATGACCTGCGCTCCATTCTCGGGCTCGAATCCGCCATCGCCAGCCCGTGGTCGGATGAGTCGCCCAAGCACTACTCGCTCCTGGCACTGGCCAAGCTGTTTGGCCGTGCCATGTCGCGTCAGGCGCTCGCGCGGGCCATTTCGCTTGGCCTGCTTGAACCCGATGGCCTCGGCTATCTGGCGCGCAGCCCGAAAGCACTGCTGGCCGGCGCGCAGATGGCAAAGGCCGGTTTCCCGCTGGTCGAAGTGCTCGACATCATCGAGCGTGCCCGGCCGCATACGCAGGCGGTGGCCGACGATCTCGTCTCCATGGTCGTGCGCGAACTCGACAAATACGGCAGCGATCTGCCGCCAGTCGAAGACGTGCCGCGTCTGGTCGACGTGATCTGGCGCATCCGTCCGCTGGCGCTGGTGGCGGTTGAAGCCGAGCTGATGCGCGCGCTTGAGACGGCCGCCAACAAATACCTGGGCGACCGCGTGGCGCAGGTCATCGAGCACATGCATGAACCGCCGGGCAACGCGCCTGGGCCGGACAAAGGCTAGTGTCTCCGGCGCGCCCATGCGTGGGGCGCGCCTTATCTATTTCTAGTTTGATCCTGATACGACGGGTGCTGCAGGCGTTTTGAATGCCTGCTCAAGACCCGGCTGCACCTGCCGTCGACAGCTTGCGGCGGATCGACGGCGACGGCGCCTCGCCGTTTGCTGCGGCGTAGGCTTCGATTTCCGAAATCAGCTTGGGCAGGCGTTCAAGTGCGTCACGGTTGTCTTCATCCCACGGGTGGAATGAAGGCCGGAAGAAGTCGAAGAACTCCGGAATGATCTTGCGCAGCGGCGCCGGGTGGATCCACAGGAAGTGGAACGCCTTGCCCAGACCGAAGAACTTGTTCTTGCAGGTGCGATCGGCAAAGATCAGCCGCAAGTGCACGTAGAACACCATCGACCAGAACATCAGCGTGGTCAGCAGCATCGTCGACGTGCGCAGGATGTAACGGTGCAGGCCCGGCTTGATGGCAAGGTTCCACACGTCGTAGCTGACGGCCTTGTGCTCGGTCTCTTCCATGGCATGCCACAGCCAGACCTGGCGATAGCCGGGTTCCGAGTTGCGACCCAGCCCATCTTCATGTGAAAGCACCTGCCCGGCCAGCATGGCGGTGTAGTGCTCCAGCGCCACGGTCACGGCCAACTGGTGCGACTTCGGGGTCCACTTGCGCAGTACGTTCAGGAATTTGCCGACAAAGCGGTCGATGCGTGTGGCGGGCAGGCCGGCGCGGTCGAGCAGATCGTTGTAGAGCACGTGCTCGCGCGTGTGCATGGCTTCCTGGCCGATGAAGCCGGCCACGGCCTGCTTGAGTTCGGGGTCGGTCACCAGATGGCGGTAGTTGCGCACGCTATCCATGAAGAAGCGCTCGCCGGTCGGGAAGAAGATCGACAGCGCGTTCAGGAAGTGGGTGACGTGCGTGCCTCGCTCGTGCCAGTTGCTGATGCGATCAGCCGGCAGGTGAGGATGCACGTCGCGGCGGACTGGCATCATGGGCGGTTCTCCTGGAATGTGGTTTCTGAAAGGCGCGTCGATGCGCGCCCTTGATCGAGGAATGCACAGAGGTCGGTCCCCACGCGCACTGGGTCTTCCTCCATGGGGATATGGCCGAGTGCCGGATACATGCGCAGCGTGGCGCCGGGAATGCGGCGGGCAAATTCACCGGCATGCGCGGGCGGGATCCACCGGTCGCGCTGGCCCCAGAGGATGAGCGTGGGCACTCGGATCGAGGCCAGCCCGCTGGTATCGACATCGTCAAAGCGGAACTTCGGCACCATCTTGCCGATGGCCTGTCGTGCACCGTCGGCATAGAAGAAGTCGGCGTAGCGGCGCAGCGTCGGTTCGGACACGCGCGACGGGTCGCCATATACATCGCGCGTGGCGGCGCGGATGATCCCCTCGGGCAGCATCCACGGCGATGTCAGCCGCACGCCCAGGTGATTGAACAGGTCGATGTAGATCGGCAGCTTCATCGGAAAGCCTGCCGAATCGATCAGCACGAGCTTCTCGACGCGGCCCGGGTGCCGCACGGCAAAGTCCCACGACACCATGCCGCCCAGCGAGTTGCCGATCAGCGTCAGTTTCGACAGGCCCAGCGTATCGACAAACGCGTCGATGAAGTCGCGGTACAGCGGCAGCTCCATCGCGCGCGGGCGGCCTTGTGCATCGCGCAGCGGGCCAGTGATGCCGAACGGCGGCAGGTCGAGCCGAATCACGCGGTAGCGCCGCGTGAGCTGCGGCAACACGCCGTCCCACGTGTGCAGCGACGCGCCAAAACCGTGGATCAGCAGCAACGTGCCTTCCGAGTTGGCGGCGCCTTCATCGGTGTAATGCACGCGCGTGCCCATCAGCGGCAGGTAGCGCGATTGCGGCTTGGCGTAGCGCGCGATCAGCACATCGCGCCCGATGCTGCGCAGGCCGATGCGGCCGGGGCGCAGCATCGCGCGGGCGACGTTGAGCAGGTTCGCGCGCGGGGGGCTGGCGAACAGTTCGTTGGTGGTGGCCGTGTTCATCGGCGGCTCCTACTTTGCGCGCGCGGTGGCTGGCGCCGCATCGTCACGCAGTGCCTTCTTGCGCGTGCGGCGGGCTTCGCGCACGACCAGCGCCTGGTATGCGGCGGGCAGCACGCGGGCCATCACGTCAGCGGCGTGAGCGTCGGGGCCGATCAGCACGCGGCGCTTGTTCTTGCGCACGCCATCCAGGATCACCTGCGCAGCCTTGTCTGCCGAGGTGATGAAGAACTTCTCGAACTCCGCCTTGCCTTGCTGTTCGTCGCGCATCAGGAAGCCGTTCATGCTCGGCGAGACGCGGCTCGACTTGGCAATGTTGGTCTTGATGCCACCGGGGTGGACGCACGTGGCCGACACGCCGCAGTTCATCAGGTCCAGTTCCTGGCGCAGCGCTTCGGTGTAGCCGCGCACGGCGTACTTGCTGGCGTTGTAGGCGCCCATGCCCGGCTGCGCGAAGATGCCAAAGATGCTCGACGTGTTGATGATGTGGCCATTGCCTGTTGCCTTGAGCAGCGGCAGGAACGCCTTGGTACCGTGCACGACGCCCCAGAAATTGATGTTCATGATCCAGGCCAGCTCGTCGTCTTCCATGCCTTCGATCGTGCTGGACAGCGCCACGCCCGCGTTGTTGAAGATCAGGTTGACCTTGCCGTGCGCGGTGGCCGCTTCTTCGGCCCAGCGGTACACAGCGGCGCGGTCGGCCACGTCGACGGCATGTGTAGTCACGCGGATGCGGTCGCCTTCGTGCGCACGCACCAGTTGCAGCGTCTGCGCGAGCGCCGCTTCATTGCGATCGGCCAGCGCGAGGTGGCAGCCTTCGCGTGCCAGCTGCAGTGCCAGCGAGCGGCCCATGCCCGACGCGGCACCCGTGATGGCGGCAACCTGGTTGTTGAATGACTTCATGGCGTGGTCTCCTTGGGGCGGGCGCGCGTCAGACGCGGTCGAGCGCTTCTTCGTTGGGGGTGTTTTGAGCGGCGGGCACCGTGCGGGCAGGCACGCGCAGGGGCACGCCCTTCGGTACAACCATCGGGCGCGTGCGGTAATCCGCCAGCCGGAAATGCGCGGTGGCGCGGCGGAACTGCCAAGTGAATCCCGGCCACAGCGTCGTGTTCTTGCCCGTCTTCGGGTCGAGGTACCAGCTCACGCAGCCGCCGGCAGACCAGATTGCATTCGACAGCCGCTTCTGGATGCCGTCGTTGAAGCGGCGCTGCACGTCGGGGCGTACGTCGATGGCCGCCACGTTGTGCGCACGCATCGACTTGAGCGCGTCGACGATGTATGCCACCTGCGACTCGATCATGAACACCATCGACGAGTGGCCGAGCCCCGTGTTCGGGCCCACCACCATGAAGAAGTTCGGAAAGCCCGACACGGTGGTGCCGAGGTAGGCCTCGGCGCCGTGCTTGTCCCACGCATCGACAATGTCCACGCCTTGGCTGCCAAGCAGCACGCCACGCGGGAACGGGTCCGTTGCATGAAAGCCCGTGCCGAAGATCAGGCAATCGACTTCGCGCCGCGTGCCGTCGGTGGTGACGATGGCGTTGGATTCGACGCGCGCGATGCCGGAGGTGATCACGTCGACGTTCTCGCGCGTGAGCGCCGGGTAATAGTCGTTCGAGATCAGGATGCGTTTGCAGCCGATGGTGTAGTTCGGCGTGACCTTTTCCCGCAGCACGGGATCGGCAATGCGGCGCTTGATATGACCGCGCGCCATGCGCTCCACCGCCTTCATCAGCTTCGGGTGCACCACAAAGCCGAGCACGCGCGACTCCAGCATCCAATAGATGCCCGTGCGCATCAGCTTTTGCGTGACCGGCAGGTGGCGGAACAGCCAATGTTCAGCGCGCGACACCTTGCGGTCGGGCTTGGGCAGGATCCACGGCGGCGTGCGCTGATACAGGTCGAGGCGGCCGACCTTCGGCGCAATCTGCGGAACGAACTGGATGGCGGACGCGCCTGTGCCGATCACGGCCACGCGCTTGCCGCGCAGGTCGTAATCGTGCTCCCACAGTTGCGAGTGGAACGCCGTGCCCTGGAAGTTTTCGATGCCGGGAATGTTCGGCCAGGCCGGACGGCTCAGGCCGCCCATGCCGGAAATGAGCGTGCGGGCGCGGTAGCGGCGGCCGTCGGCCATTTCCAGATTCCACACGCCGGCGGCTTCGTCAAACGTGGCGCGCGTCAGCTCGTGATGGAAGCGCACATGCGGGCGCACGCCAAATTCATCGGTGCAGCGCTCCAGATACGCGCGAATTTCGGGCTGCGGCGAATACATGCGCGACCAGTCCGGATTGGGCGCGAACGAAAACGAATACAAGTGCGATTGCACATCGCACGCGCAGCCGGGGTAATGGTTGTCGCGCCACGTGCCGCCCACAGACCCCGCTTTTTCGAAGACGAGGAAGTTGTCGATGCCGTTCTGCTTGAGCTGGATCGCCATGCCCAGGCCGGCAAAACCCGTCCCGATGATGGCGGCATCGATCAGGGCGGGGGCGTCAGGGCTGTGCGGGGCCGGCGCAAGAGCGTCGGCGCGCGGAAAATCGGTCCGTGCGTTCACGTGGTGTCTCCGTGGGCACCACATGGGCGCCTCTTAATGTGACATTGGTCGATGTCATCGTAGGAGGCTGCCAGGACCGAGTCAATCGGGCGATTGGAACGGCTCGTCTAAAAGCGATGCATCGATCGCTTGAAACGGTTTTCCCTTATGAATCCGTCACTTGCGTGCGGTGCACAACCTCAGTGGCCGCCGGCGCGAAGGCACTCAACAACGCGTTGATGTGCGCAAGAAGCCGCGTGGCATGGCCCCCCGAGACGCGGATGTCACGCTCGCTACCGTCATGCACGGCATGGCAGAGGGCTTCCAACGTGGCGTCGACGCTCGGGTTGTGCAGCAGCGCCAGCGCGCCTCCGGTGCGATGGGCCCACTGGCGCAGCGCTGCGCGGTCCATTGCGTCCAGCAGCGGCTGCAGCCGCTGCGCATCCTCGGCCAGCGATGACAGGAAGACCTGTGCCAGCCCGGCTGCGGCGGGGTCGGCCCCCAGCGCGGCGTGCAGATCGTCGAGCGACAGGGCGAATGGCTCCTCCTGGGGCGCTTCCGCTGGTTCTGCGGCTTCGGGGCTCCATAGCGCAGACAGCGCTTCTTGCAGCGTGACAAGCGTGGTCGGCTTCAGCAGGCTTGCGTCCATTCCCACTGCGCGGCACCGCGCGTGTTCCTCGGCGAGCGTGGTGGCCGTGATGGCGATGATGGGCAGGCGAGGGCCGTCGGCGCGTTCTTCGTGGCGGATGTGCCGCGCCAGGTCGAAGCCGTCCATGCGCGGCATGTGGCAGTCCGTGAGCAACGCATCGAAATGATGTTCGTGCAGACGCTCGAGCGCGACGACGCCGTCTTCGGCCAGCGTGACGCGATAACCCAGTAGCCGGAGTTGCTTGGCGATCAGTTCGCGGTTGATCGGGTGGTCTTCCGCCACGAGGATATGCGCTCCCGGCGCATCACAGGGGGTGGTGGCAGCGAGTGTGTGTACCGCCGCGCTGGCCGCCTGCATATCGTCAAATCGAGGGAGCGTGCGCTCGCACGCCTGCACGAAGGCGTGCCAGTTCAGCGGGTTGCTGCTCAGTGTGTTGCCGGGTCCGGCATAGCACGCTTCTGAAGTGATGCGGATCGTGCGTGCGTCTGCCTGGACGGTGGAGGCCAGCAGGATGTCGGCGTTGGCTGCGGGGCCCGCTTGCAGCCCGGCCGCGATCGCGAACTGCGTGAGGCTGTGCCGCACGGCCGGGTCGTCCACCAAAATGGCAACGCTGCGGCCTGCCAGTTGCGGCAACGCATACTGCGCCCTGAGCATCGGCACGGCCAGGTGCAGCGTGACTGCTGTGCCATGCCCGGGAACACTCTCCATGACGAGTTTGCCGCCCATCAGGCCGGCAAGCTGGCGCGAAATCGCCAGGCCCAGACCGGTGCCGCCGTAGCGCCGCGTAGTCGAGCGCTCAGCCTGCACGAACGGTGCAAACAGCGTGGCCTGGACCTCGGATGAGATCCCGATGCCCGTATCCCTGACGCAGATGGCAAGGTGCGCCGTGTCGTTCTCGATGCGCGTGCACTCCGCTGAAAGCCGCACGCTGCCCGTGTCGGTGAACTTGATGGCGTTGGAGAGCAGGTTGAAGAGGATCTGCCGTAGACGAATGCTGTCGACCGAGACGCTGGCCGGCACGTCGGCGGCCACCTCCACTTGTACGGCGAGCGATTTTTCGTGCGCGCGGCTTGCCAGCAGGCCCACCGTGCCGTCGAAGACGTCGCGCAGGTCCGTGGCTGTTGGTGAAATATCCAATCGGCCGGCCTCGACCTTTGCGTAATCGAGGATGTCATCGAGGATATGCAGCAGGGCGCGTCCCGAATCCTGCACCAACGAGACCATCTGCTTCTGCTCGCCCTCGAGCTTCGTCTGCTGCAGCAGTTCGACCAGGCCGAGTACGCCATTCATGGGCGTGCGGATTTCGTGGCTCATCATGGCCAGGAAGCGGTCTTTCGCGTGCAACGCCGATTCCGCCGCGTTCTTGGCCGCTTCCAATGCGTCGGCTTGCTCGCGCTCTGCGGTGACGTCGCTCAGGTAGCCGTTCCAGATCGTGCGGCCGTCCGCTTCGCGGTGCGGGATCGAGCGCGCATGCAGCCAGCGGACCACGCCGTCTGCGCTGACATGGCGAAACTGCTGGTCCAGGGGCGTCAGCTGCTGCGCCGAGACCAGCACCGTGTCGAGCATGCGCTGCCGGTCGTCTTCGTGAATGAGCAGCTCCGGGGTGGACAGGTAGTCCAGCAGATCCTGAGGCCGCGCGCCCAGCGTCTCGTACGCTTTGCCGGCGACGTAGGTGATGCGCCCCTGGACCTGGCCTGGCCGCAGTTCGAACTGATAGACCAGCGCCGGCAGCGATTCGGTGACTTCGCGCAGGCGCTGCTCAAGGCGCTCAGCACGGGCCTGCGCGTCGCGAATCTCGCTGATGTCGACCAGCGAGGCGACGGTGCCGGCAGGCTGCCCGTCCGGCATGTGCAGCGGCTCGATCCAATACAGAACGTTGCGTGGCCCGTCGGGCGTGTCGATGATGAGTTCTTCGCGTGTGCTTTCGCTGGTCTCCACGGCGCGCCGGTTGATATCGGACAGCGGCGACGTGTTGCCGACCGATTGCAGCCCGAGCTCCTGCGGCGTGTGCCCGAGCAGCGATGCCCGTGTCCGGCCGAACATGTTGCAGAACGCCGCATTCACGGCAACGTAACGGTGCCCGGCGTCATTGGCGACGAGCGGGAACGGCACGGCTTCCATCAGCGCGCGCTGGAAGCTGAGCTGGCGAGCCAGGGTTTCTTCAGCGTGGCGGCGCTGGTGGTTCTCGCGGCGCAGCTGCATCTGCTTGATGAAGAGTGCCAGCAGCGCTACCAGCACCAGCGCCGCTACCGGTCCAAACCTGCCGAGCACGGCCGACGCCGACGGACCCAGCTGGTAGCTCACCGACAGCCACCTGTTGCGGATGCTCACCTGCTCGCCTTCGGGCATGGCGAAGAGCGCGCGGTTGATGAGTGGCACCAGCGCAGCGTAACGCGACGACACCCCCACGCCGAGGCTCTCGATCGTATTCGCGGAACCGGTAACCTTCAGCTCGCCCGGAAAGTGATGACGGATCAGCGCATCGGCCACCGGCAGGTTCGCGATGGTGAAATCGGCTTCTCCAGTTGCCGTCATGGACAACGCATCGCTTACCGAACGTGCCGGCAGGATGCGGATCTTCGGCACATTCTGGTTCAGCAACGTGGTCAGGGTCTCGCTCGTGGGCAGAGCGACGGTCTTGCCGGAAAGCTCGGGAAGCGCCGCCACCGTGAGCGCGTCGCTGCGCCCGACGATCACCATCGGCGTGGCATCGATCGGCTGGGTGAGCGTAAAGCCCGCGGGGCGGGAATCCTGGTCGGATATGCCGAGCAGGATGTCGACCTCGCCGCTATGCGCCTTCGCGAGTGCTTCGGCCCAGTCGCGCACGGTCACCCGCTCGAAGCGCAACCCGAGCGTACGCGAGAGAAAGCTCTGGTACTCGGGAAAGATGCCGAGCATCCCGCCGCCCGATCCGTTGAAGGTGTACGGCATGTAGTCGGGGTCGGCGGCGTAGCGTAGCGGCGGCAGCGACGCCAGCATGGCCCGCTCGTCGGCTGACAACTGCAGGCCCGCCAACGGACCGCCGCCTTGCGTGATCCACCGCGCGCGCAGCTCGCTCATGGTGGCGTCGGGCAACTGGGCAAGATGGCGGTCCAGATAACGGATCAGCATCGCCTGTTCACGCGGCGCGGCAAAGTGCAGCGCGTCAACCTGCTGGTTCACCAGTTGCACGATCGACAGCCGCCGGTAGCGCGGCTGCGACATCAACTCCCGCGTGGGGTAGGTCACACCCACGTAAGCGTCGGCCGCGTCGTGCAGCACGGCATCGAGGGCGTCGGCTGCCGTGGGGGTACTGATCAGCCGGATGCTCGGGTACTGCACCGCCAGTTCTTCTTCGAGTGAAGAGCCTTGCTCGACGGCGATGCGCATGCCGGAGGCAAACGGGTTCTGCGCGACGTGCGTGTTGTCGTTGCGCGCGACCACCGCGATGGGGCGTTCGAGGTATGGCGCGGAATAGATGAGGCAGTGATCGTATTGCGAGCGGGGTGCCACGCTCATGATGATGTCGACGTCGCCTCGGCAAGCCGCCTTGAGCAGCTCGTCACGCCGTGCGAAGACGTGCGGGATGACGCGTACCTGATCCTGCGGAATCAAACGCATCAGCAGGTCACCCGAGAAGCCGCTGAGCCGGTCGGCTTCGACGCCTTCGAGTGGAGCCATGGCGTCGCTGATCACGCCGACCGTTACCTTGGGCGGAAACTGCTTGAGCCGCTGAATGGTCTGTGCGGCGTCCTCCGCGTCGGCATTGCGCGCTCCGCCCAGCCAGACAAACGCCGCCGCGCAGGCAAGCAACCCCGCAACGATACCAACGCGCAGGTGGGCAGCCGTCCTGGGCGCGAGCCACGCCATCATCGCGTCAGCCCTCGCTGCTGCCCAGCAGCCCGTGGCGTACCGCAAAGTCGAACAGCGCCGCCTCAGTGCCAAGCTCGAGCTTGCGCATAGCCGTCTGCTTCTGCGAGCTGATGGTCTTGACGCTGCGGTTGAGCTGCACGGCAATCTCGCTGACCGTCTTGCCGGTCACGTACATGCGCAGCACTTCCAGCTCCCGCTTGCCGAGTTTGGAGACCGGGTCGTCGTGGACGGGCTGCGGTTCGCCGTTGCGGCAGAGCAGCTTGACATTGAGCATTGGCGAGAGATAGATGCGACCGTCCGCCGCCGCCTGCATGCCTTCGAGGATGTGCTGCGGCTCGTCGGATTTGCTGACGATGACCTTGATGCCCGCGCGCAGGATGTTGCTCATCAGTGCGCGGGTCTCAAGCATGGTGAGTACCATCACGCGCAGGTCCGGGTGGCGGCGCACGAGGAATTCGAGCAGGAGGATGCCGTCGCCATAGCGGCTGCCGGGCATGGCGTAGTCGGTGATGACAAGGTCGCAGCGCACGCGGCCGAGCACGGCGAGCAGCTCATCGGCGTTGCTGGCTTCGCCCACCACCTCGAAGCCGTCGACCACCGATACGAGGCGCCGCACGGCCGCCACCACGCCGGGGTGATCATCTGCAATGACGAGTTGGATGGGGGCCTGCATGTCGACGTGTCTCCGAGCGTGTAACGTGCGGCAACGTGTTTGCCGCATTGCTGAGAATCGCCGAAGCCTCAGGGGCGGAACATCGGAAAAGTCCTATTAGTACGCCCCGATCTGCGCTTTTCTGGTGCAAATTCGTCGCATCGCGTTGCGATCGCAGCCATGATTTCGGGCCAAGGCGGCGCGTCGGTGCGTGGCACAATGCTCGCGATTGCTTCGCACGCTTGATCGCACCGATTTCCCATGACGCCCACATCCTCGACAGCACCTTCTGCGGCCGCACGCAAGCAGAGCGCCGAACGCTCCACTCTGGTAAGTGCGAGCGTCAACTGCTTGCTCTCGGCGGGGCAGATTGCGGCGGGGCTGTGGTCGCATTCGCAGGGCCTGGTGGCGGACGGGTTGCATACGCTGTCCGACTTGATCGCCGATGGCATCGTCTTCATTGCCAACCGCAACAGCCACAAGGGGCCAGACGAAGACCACCAATATGGCCACGCGCGCTATGAGAACGCCGCGTCGCTGGGGCTCGGGCTGCTGCTGATGGGCGCGGGCGCGGGCATGATCTGGGCCGCGGTGGAGAGCCTGCGCTCGCCGCAGGGGCCGACGCCGGTCCATGGTCTGGCGCTGGTCGTGGCACTGATCGCGCTGGCGGCCAAAGAAGGACTTTTCCGTTACATGCTGGCCGTGGCCAAGCGCATCAACTCACGCATGCTGATTGCGAATGCGTGGCATGCGCGTTCCGATGCGGTGTCGTCGTTGGTGGCGGCGATTGGCGTGGCGGGCAACCTGATGGGCTATCACTGGCTCGACCCGGTGGCCGCCTGCATCGTCGGGCTGATGATTGGCCGTGTGGGCGTGCGCTTTGGTTGGGAGGCGCTCAATGACCTGATGGACCGGGCCTTGCCGCCCGCGCAGGTGGAGGCGATCCGGGTCAGCCTGGAAGCCACGCCGGGCGTGATCAATGTGCACGATCTGCGTACGCGTGTGACGGGAGACCAGGCATTGGTGGACGCGCATATCGAGGTGGACCCGCGTGTCTCCGTGAGCGAGGGCCATGCGATTGCCGTCCGGGCCCGCACCAACGTGCTGACGGCACACACGGCGATGGCGGTGCTCGACGTGCAGATTCACGTCGACCCGCGCGAGCACATCGCGACCGACCCCGTGCCGCTACCCGATCGCGATGCGCTGCATGCCGTGCTGGCACAACTGCTGCCGCCCGGCACGCCGCTGGACGCGCGCCACTGCGTGCTGCATTACGTCGATGGCGCGGTGGAGGTCGACCTGGTTCTGCCGCCGGCGCTGGCCCCCGAAATCGCCCGCATTGCCGATGCCATCCACACCAGGTGGGATGGCATCGTACGCCTGCGCGTGCTTGTTACCGACGTTACCGACGCTTAAGCTTGTCGCGCTAACGGCATTGGTCAACCGCGTTGGCCGGCTGCGTCTTGGTGGGGTCGAAGTGCAGCTGCTCCAGCCCCTTTTCCGTCAGCGACATCCAGTCTATTGCGCCCGACGTGCGCAGCAAACCGGTGCTGCCCACCGGGCGCCATTGCACGCGCTTGCCGTCGGTGTTCAGCAGCGTGGCCGATAGCGTGAGCGAATCCGGCCCCGCCTGCAGTTGCAGCAGGCGGCCATCAGCGGCGGGCGTATAAGCGGTGTTCTGGTTCACGGTGATGCCCGCTTCGCGCACGGTTGCCGGCATGCATGGAATGGACGCGCGCACCTTGCCCGTCGTGTCGATCAGATCAGCAAAGCCGTTGCCCTTGGCTACGCCCACCAGCAAGTACCGCTCGATCGCCGGCATCCACGTGACGCTGTAGGTGTAGTACTGCAGATGCTTGTGCAGAAGCTGCTCGCCCGTTACGCGTCCGCTGACCGGATCAAAGACGGCGATCTTCAGATTGGCCTCGGTCTGGCCCGGCACGAACTGCTGCCAGGCCAGCAGCGCGTTGGTGCTGCCGCCTGCCACCATGGGCCACCATTCGCGCCGGCCATCGGCAACATCGACGTTGTGCAGGCGACGGCCGCGTCCGTCGTAGACCTTCAGGTAGACACCGTTGCCGCTGCCGAGGTTGTCGACGCCGCCGCCGGTGATCCAGCCATCGGAATAGAACACCACGAAGCGGTCGCCCACGGCCGTGATGTGGCCCGAGTGCCCACCGGATTCCACCAGTTGCGGATACGGCTTGATGGGCCGCAGCGCGGTGTCGTAGATGCCGAAGCGCTGGTTGACGTTCTCCGGCGCATTCCAGCCGTCTTCAAATGACACCATCACCTGGCCAGCGCGGTTGCGGGCCACCGTCACAGGTTCCTGTGCTTCGGGCTTCTGGATGAAGATGCGCGGGGCATCGAGTACGCCCGTGTCGGCATGCCATTGCGCGACATAGACATCGTGCGGCCAGCTGCCGCTGCGATCGGCGCCGCGCGGGGGCAGGCCCGAGGCACTGAAGAACACGTTGAAGGTGTTGGCCGTTGTGCCAGGCACCGCGCCAATGCCATGCATGTATTGACGCGGGTCGGGGGCGCCGGCCGTCGCAACGGCGGGCACGGTCAGCGCGCAGGCAAGGGCCAGCACGGTACGGCGCAGGAAAGACAGTCGGGACACGTGACGCTCCATCTTCATCGGTGGCTCGGTGGCGGTTGCAGAACCGATTGGGCCACGGGCACCCGCCGAAGTTGCTGCGCGAATGGGGGAGCCCATTTGGCGGAGTGGCGCCGGGTGTCGCAAAGTCCGACGGAGGCGCCGGTTTACCCCCCGCCGCAGCAATCAAGTTTCGGCCCCGTGTGCCGTTCTTCACAAACAAGAGCGGAACCCATTCCGCCAATCCCTTCCCAGCGCGGCCAGAGTGGGCACAAGCCCGCCGCCCACCGCGCCAGAACCGACCCAACGAGAACAACATGACCCAGCGACTCGACGCCCGATGGCGAAGCGAAGTGACGGAGGCTCTACGTACCGTGGAGGCGCAGTTCGGCGTGGCACCGCAAAGCCTGCCACGCGATGCGCTCATCGCGGCCCTGACCGACTCGATCTGGGCGCAGCGTGCCGCCTATGCGCGTGTGCGCCGGACGCTCGTTGCGTGTCCTGAGCTGGCAGACGAATCGATGTAGTCGGCGCACCCCAGTGCTGCCGCCGTTTTGAAGAAGGTGATGTGATGCGGTACTGCGGATCGCTGGATCTGGACCATCTGCTGCGCCAGCCGTTTGCCCAACTCGGCCGGCTGGTGCGCGATGAAGACTCGGGGCAGCCCCTGCCTCCGGTGGAGGTGGCCGCGCGTGCAGTGTTGCTGCGCGCTGCCGGCTACGAGGTGATGCCCACCTGTGGGCACCATGACCGACGTGGCTTCTGTCTCGGCCACGCAGACCAGATCATCGGGATGTAAGCGCCGCGCCTACGACGCATGCGCCACGTGCGAGCAGCCATGCGCACATGCTGTTGCGAGCGCGCATCAGGGCATGCCAAAACGGCCCGATCGCGTGGTGTCTGAAGCACCCGCAAAGCGTTGACTGGCGCACCTTTGCGGGCAATCCGTTGCCAAAAAGCAAACGGTAAAAATGACTTACATTCCGGTCCTTTTTCGGCCCATGGTTCTGGTGCATCCTGAACCAAGATAGATCGCACGGATGGCAGATTGTGCGACGTCGGACGCAACGTCAGGCCGGAAGTCGGAAGTGAATCGAATCGGCGACGCCTGCAATCTGGGGTCAGGGGAAAGAACATGAAGACGCAATATCTCAGCAAACAAGAAATCTACGACGGCGCAGTCCGCCATCTGTTCGGACAGGGCGGTGCTGCCATCCTGCCGCGCGGCGGTGCTGCGTACCATGGCCAGGGCGGGCGCTGCTGCCCGATCGGTAACCTGATCGGCGTGCGCGACTACACCACGTCGATGGAAAGCGTGCCGGTGCGCTACATCCTCAAGCCCACCAACGAGATTCCGCGTTACATGGATGCCGGCGTCATCGCGTTGCGCCGCGCGCTCAAGCGTGCGCGCATTGACGTGGACGACCGCGACACCGTCGAGCTGCTCTCCAAGCTGCAGAACGCGCACGACGTGTTCGGCACGTGGGAGTGGAAGGACCGCCTGCAGTCGATTGCGCGCCAATTCGGCCTGAGCGGCGCTCTCGTCGATACATTCTGACCGACCGGCCGGTCACAGATCACCCTATAGAAGGTGACGCCATGAAAGGGAAGGGGACGTTCCTCGGCATCGAGGACATTTTTGAACGCGTGCGCACGCACCTGCTCGCACAGCAATGCCGCTCCGAAGACGCCGACGGCGAGCCGCGTTACCGAGGCCTCGACAACCGTCGGTGCGGCGTCGGCATTCTCATCGACGATGCGTTTTACTGCGGCGCCATCGAGCGCCTGGGCGTCAGTCTGCTGCGTGTGCCTGGCGACGATCCGCTCGCGTGTGCGCTGCGCTGCTCTGGCGTGAATGTCGACGACGATCAGGTGG
Source organism: Ralstonia sp. GX3-BWBA (assembly GCF_003290055.1). Classification (NCBI taxonomy): domain Bacteria; kingdom Pseudomonadati; phylum Pseudomonadota; class Betaproteobacteria; order Burkholderiales; family Burkholderiaceae; genus Ralstonia; species Ralstonia sp. GX3-BWBA. The sequence goes on from NZ_QMKS01000016.1 coordinate 128,659, forward strand.
TGGATCTGCTGATCAATCTGCAGGACATCCACGATCTGGCCGCCATCGAAAGCTGGCCCGCGGCGCTGGAAGACATTCGCGGCCGGTTGCCCCGCAGGTTGCCCGATACGCCGCTGGCGGTCTGAGCGATTCAATCTCCATGCGAACCCGGCCTTGCGCCGGGTTCTGTCATTTCAGCGCATCGAGCTCGGGGTAGTGGCGGAAAATGCCCATCGTGTTGAACGGAATGCGCCGCGGCGATTCCAGATACGCCGCGATGTTCGGCTGCGCCGCCACGCGATCGTGCAGCGCCACCAGATGCGGCAGCTCGCGCTCGTATCGCCGCATGTGGCGCGAAAATGCGTAGCGCAGCCCCGCCACGATCTGGAACAGCGACAAATCCACATACGTCAACGCATCACGCACGGCCCATGTCGGGCCGGCGGGGTTGCGCTCGAGCACGCGCTCGAAGTAATGCAGGAATTTGGGCGCGCGGTGATCGAGAAAATCCTGCGTGCGGCGCTTCGCTTCGGGCCGCTGGTCTTCGTAGTACTCGCCTGACGCGATGGGGTGGTGCGTGTCGTGAATCTCCACCACAAAATCGGCAATTGTCAGTTGCAGGCCGTGCGTCCAAAGGCCACCGGCTTCGTCGTGCGGAGCCAAGCCGTAGTGCTGGCCCAGGTAGAGCAGGATGTTGGCCGTCTGCGCGATCACCAGCGGCCCGGCCACCAGGAACGGTGGCGCGAACGGCGGCGTCGGAATGCCGGCATCGTCGAGAAACGCTTCGATGGCGGATTCATCTTCGCGGCCGAGGTCGGTATAGGGCACGGCGGCCTGCTCCAGCGCCAGCCGGACGAATTCACCGCGGCCCTGGATTTCGGGCCAGTAGTAGAGCGTGGTGTCCATGGTCGGGCGGATAAGCGAGGTGGGTGCTGCGCAGCAAGAGCGATGCCGCATCGCAGCGGGAACGGTGCCTGCGAACGATAATAGGCGCTTGCCTCTGCGCTTGTTTCAACCCGCCCGCCGTGAACGCTCCACTTTCTTCTTCGCAGGTTCCTTCGCCCGCCATCGACGCCGCTGATCCTGCCCACTGGCTGGTCCGGGGCCACCCCGGTTATCTGCGCGCCAATCTGGCGCTGTTCGCGGCGGGCTTCTCTACGTTCTCGCTGCTGTATTGCGTGCAGCCGCTCATGCCAATGCTGGCGCACGACTTCGGCCTCACGCCCGCGCAGACGAGCCTCGTGCTGTCGGTGTCCACGCTGCTGCTGGCATTTGCGATTCTGTTTGCGGGGTTGCTGTCGGAGTCGATCCATCGCAAGACGCTGATGGGCGTGTCGCTGGTGCTGTCGTCGGGGCTCACGCTGGCGGCGGCTGTGCTGCCGGGCTGGCACGGGTTGCTGGCCACGCGGGCCTTGCTGGGCGTGGTCCTTGGCGGCGTGCCGGCGGTGGCGATGGCGTATCTGGCCGAAGAGGTGCATCCGCAAGGGCTTGGCATGGCGATGGGGTTGTACATCGGCGGGACGGCCTTCGGCGGCATGGCCGGACGTGTGTTGACCGGCGCCGTGGCTGACCATTTTGGCTGGCGTGCCGCCATCGGCTTTACCGGCACGCTGGGTTTGCTGGTGGCGCTGGCGTTCCTGTGGCTGCTGCCGCCGTCGCGCCGTTTTGTGCCGCGCAAGGGTGTGGCGCTGGGCGATCTGTTCGACACGCTGGGCGCGCATCTGTGCGAGCCGGGCCTGCGCGCGCTGTTCGCCATGGGCTTTCTGCTGATGGGCGGCTTCGTCACGATCTACAACTACGCGAGCTTTCACTTGCTCGATGCGCCGTATGCCCTCAGCCAGACGGCGGTGGGCGGCATCTTCATGGTGTACCTGCTGGGCATTGGCGCTTCCGCCTGGTTTGGCCGATTGGCGGATCGCCATGGCCGGGGCCGCATGCTGCTGGCGGGCACGGCGCTGATGTCGGCGGGCGTGCTGCTGACTCTGGCGGGGCCGCTGGTGCTGGTGATTGGCGGCATCGCGCTGCTGACCTTCGGCTTTTTCGGCGCGCACGCGGTGGCCAGCGGCTGGGTTGGGCGCCGTGCGCAGCGTGCCAAGGGGCAAGCTGCGGCGCTGTATCTGCTGGCGTATTACCTGGGCTCCAGCCTGATCGGCACGACAGGCGGCAAGCTTTACGCGCCGTGGGGCTGGCCCGGGGTGGTGGCCCTGGTGATGGCGTGCATGGCATGTGCGCTGGGCACGGCGGTCTGGCTCTGGCGGCGGGCTCCGCTGCCGCAGGGCGCCAAGCGGTGAGGTTGTGCGCCCGGGGAATTCGCGTATCGTGCCGTGGTCGATGTCTGCACGATCGCTTTCCCTGTCATGCGTACTCATTCTCTCTTCCTGACGCGGCGACTGTGGCCGCTCGCATCGTTCCTGCTTGTGCTGGTGGCCTGCGCCGCCAACGTGGTCAACGCTGCCCCGGTGTCGTTTGCCAAACTGGCCGGGCTGCCGAGCTCCACCGCCAGCGCATCGGCGCCGGCGGCGGACCCTGCGCAGACACGCCAGTCGCTCGACACCGTCATCACGCTGCTCAACAACGACCAGCAGCGCACGGCCCTCGTCAATGAACTGAAGCAGTTGCGCGACGGCATGAGCGCGCAGCAGAAGGTTCAGGCCGAACAGGCGCCGGGTCTGTTGGGCGCGGTGGCGTCGCTCATCGAGAACGGCTCGTTGCAGGCCGATGTGGAAGCCGGGGCGCCGCGCTACTGGCTGCGCCGCATCGAGGCCGCCAGCGGTAATGCCGGCCTGCTCTTCTCGCCAGACAAGCGCATGTCGCTGGCCGCCGACTTTGCCAGCACCGTGGGCATCTGGGCCGCCATTGCCGGTGGCCTGCTCGCCCTGGGCTGGTTGATCCGCCGTGTGTTTGGCCTCACGGCGGGCCTCGGGCCGCATCCGACCACGCGCGCGTTGTTGATCGACGCGGCGCGCAAGATCGGCCCATGGGCCATTTCCTTTGCCGTCATCATGCGGCTGGAGCGCGAAGCCTCGCCCGGCTTTGTCCTGGCGCTGGTGCTGGCCTACGCCATCGTATGGGGCGCGATCATCACGGCGGGCGTGGCGATGCTGTTCTCGCTCTTTTCCGGCAGTGCGCACCGGCGCGTCGCGGTGGAATACCTGTTCAAGCACGGCATGTGGCCGATCTTTCTGACGGCCAGTCTGGGGGCCTGTGGCGATGCGCTGGTCGACCCGCGCGTGGCGTTGGTGCTGGGCGGCTCGCTCAGTCTGCTGCTGGCCACGGCGTGCAACGTGGTGGCGTCATTGATGCTGGCGGTGGGCGCATTGTGGGCGCGCCGGCCGATCGGGCAGTTGATCGCCAATCGCCCGCTGGAGCTGCGCAGCGGCGAACACACGGGCAACCAGGTCCGCCGTCTGCTGGCGGCGTTCTGGCCCGTGCCGGTGGTGGTGCTGGCGAGCGCCACCGTCGTGGCCACGCTGACGACGCCCGACAACGTTGACGTCGTGGCGCGCCGCGCGGTGATGACGTCGCTGCTGCTGGTGGCGGCGTTCTTTCTGTCGGCGCTGATTCGCCCCCGCGCGAACTGGCGCTCGCACCTACGTCTGGGGCGCAGTTCGCCTTACGTGGAGCGGCTCAAGCATTTCGTTGGTGCGCTGATCAAACTTGTCATCTGGATCGCCTTTCTTGAGTTGGTGCTGCGCGTGTGGGGCCACACGCTGGTGGAGCTGGCGCACAGCTCCGTCAACGGCAAACGCATCGCCGATGCCATGGTGGGCCTGATCAGCACCGTCTTTGCCACCTGGCTCGTCTGGATCCTGCTCGACACGGCGATCTTGCGGGCGCTGTCGCCGGCCTCGGCGCGGGCGCAGCCCAGCACGCGCGCGCTGACCATCCTGCCGCTGCTGCGTAATGGCCTGAAGGTGACGCTGGTGGTGACGGCCAGCATCGGCGTGCTGGCCAACCTGGGCGTCAACGTGACGCCGCTGGTAGCCGGCGCTGGGGTGATCGGCCTGGCGGTGGGCTTTGGTGCGCAGTCGCTGGCGCAGGATTTCATCACCGGCATCTTCATCCTGATGGAAGACACCATCAGCGTGGGCGATACGGTGGACGTGGGCGTGGCCACAGGCTCGGTCATCAACCTGACCATCCGCACGGTGCGGCTGCGCGACGGCACCGGTGCGGTGCTGTCGATTCCGTTCAGCCAGATCAAGACCGTGCGCAACCTCTCGCGCGATTACTCGTTTGCCGATTTTGAAGTACGCGTGGCGATGGAGGCTGAACCGCAGCAGGCGATCGAGCTCGTGCGCACGGCGGCTGATCAGATTGCTGGTGAGCCGCGCTTTGCCTACACGCTGCTCGGCGGTGCGGAAATTTTCGGGCTGGACCGCTTCGAAGGTGGCGCGATGATCGTCAAGGGGCGGTTCAAGACGCGCCCGCAGAAGCAGGCTGACGTGCTGCGGGCGTTCAACGTTGTGCTCAAGGATGCGTTCGATCAGGCGCACGTGCCGCTGGCGGCGCCGGGGACGGTGTTGCGGACTTCGGCGGCGTTTGAGGAGTGGATGACGCGGGTTGGGGCGGATGAGGGGAAAGGGGCGTCGGCTTCTAATGAACCACCCGCTGCTGCGCCGGCGTAAGGGCGTTGATGGTTTGCTGCTGTTTCGTCCCCTGCCGGGGCCGACTCACTTTCTTTGTCTTGCCAAAGAAAGTAAGCAAAGAAAGGCGCGCCCGAGATGGCGACTTCCCCTTGAATTTATGTCGCAGAGAGGGAGCGCAGGCAACTCGCTTCGCTCAAACAGGCCTGCACTCTTTTTCCTCTCTGCAACAGAAATTCAAGGCGCCATCTAGGGCAGGGAAAGCCAAAAGCCAAACCGTCTGGGCGCGTGTGTTTTCGCCCAGGCCGTGTCTTCGTTTTAGAACCCGTGGCGCATGCCGACCATCACGCCGGTCTGCGAGGCCTTGGGCAGCGCGGCTGCGAGCACGGTGCCCGCATCCTTCTGGTGGGTGTAGTCCATGCCGACGTATAGCCACGTGCGCTTGCTGACCACGTAATTCATGATCGCGTATGCGGTGTAGCGCAGGCCGTCGGGGTCGCGCTGGCGGGTGGCCATGCCGCCGACCACCAGGTTGTACTGTCCGCTGAAGTCGTACTTCACGCCGCCGAGGATGAGGTCGTTCTTGGTGGGCGTGCCGTCGCGGTAGTTGATGTAGCCGAGCATCAGTTTTGCGGGGCCGACCTGTACGCTGCCGCCGGTGGTCCACGTGCGCGTGCCGACCGATTGCAGGTCTTTCTGCTGCTCCCACGCGCCGCCGAAGGCGAACGGGCCGCTGGCGTAGTTGAGCGACAGGGCGCTGTAGTTACCCGCTGAGAACGCGCCTGCCTGCTCGCCCATGCCGACCATCACGCCCGGGCGCCAGCCGTTGAAATCACCCACGTACTTGACCGAGTTGTCGATGCGCACGCCGGTGGCGGTCACGTGCCAGGCTGTCGCGCCGAGGTTGCCAATGGAGAGCGCGTCGTATTGGCCGGCCGTGTTGAAGACGAGGTTCTCTTGCCGGCCGAACGTCAGCGAGCCGAACCCGCCTTCCAGCCCGACATACGCCTGGCGCCCGAACAGGCGCGACGTCGCAGGCGTGGTGGGCTTGTAGCCGCCCAGGCCCATGTCGTTGGTGGAGCCCACGCCCGTGTCCGGTGCAAAGCCGCTGACCAGGTGGAACACGGCCTTCAGCCCGTTGCCGAGGTCTTCCGACCCGCGAATGCCGAAGCGGCTGCCGCTGTAGTAACCGCCCGCCATCTCGGCCTTGCCGTGGCCGTCGGCGTCGTTGTTGGTGCTGTAGCGCAGGCCGGTTTCCATCACGCCGTACAGCGTGACGCTCGATTGGGCGTGCGCCTCGCCGCAGGCAAGCAGTGCCGACAGTGCAACGGCCGATAGCGGAATGGAACGGTTCGAAGTGGTCATGTGGCTCCCTTGTTGTCGTGACGACTGTTGTGTTGGCCGGAATGGGCTTTCCGGCCTGGCTCGGGGGCCGACTCTCAGGCAAGTCTGCGCTGTAAGGGTTGAAGTTACGCATGCACCGGCAAAGCGCCGCACACGTCGCGCCGGGTGGGGTGTTGCCCGCTGAAGGGGCGTTGAGCGTAAACCGCCGGCTTACAGATTCTTGGGGGTTTTCCCTCGGGCAAGCGGCGTGGTGCGGGGCTGCCGCTACACTGGCGACGCTGATTTCCGATCGCCACCCGCGTACCGCCATGCCATCGCTCTCCGTTCCCGTGCTCAACGCCCTGCGTGACAAGTTGCCCGCGCTTTCGCCGGCGCAGCAGGGTGTGGCGCGGTTGATCCTGGAAGCGCCGGAGCTGTCGCTCGAACAATCCGTGGAGACGCTGGCCGTGCGCGCCGGGGTGTCGATGCCGACCATCGTGCGGATGTGCCAGGCGCTCGGCTTCGAAGGCTTGCGCGAGTTCAAGGCCACGCTGGCCGCCGAGCTAGCGCACGCGCAGCCGACGCTGCCGGGCCATGTCGGCCGGGCAGATCCGCCGGCACTGGTCGCCAGCAAGGTCATTGACGGTGCCGCGCGGGCGTTGGCCAAGCTGCGTGAATCGCTGTCCACCACACAAGTCGACGCCGCCGCCGAGCGCATCGCCCGCGCCCGCCGCGTCGATTGCTATGCGGCCGGTGCGGCGTCATCGTTCATGGCGAACGACATGCAAGCGCGGTTGATGCGGCTGGGGTTGGCGTCCAACGCCTACTTCGATGCGCATCTGCAGCTCGTGTCGGCCAGCCATGCTGGGTGCGTCCGACGTCGTGGTGGCGTTCTCGCACGTGGGGCGGATGCCGTATCTGCTCGAGTCGATCGCCTATGCGGCGGAGCAGGGCGCCTGCGTGATCGCCATCACCCAGGCGGGCACACCGCTGGCGGAACGCGCGCAGATCGCGCTGACGGTGGACGTGCCGGAAGATGCCGTGATGCGGGTGGGCACCGAGGCGTACCTGGTGCATCTGACCGTCATCGAAATCCTGATGACCTGCGTGGCGCAACGCCGCGATGAGATGGTGCGCTCGCGCATGCGTGCGATCCAGCGGCTGCTGACAGAGCGCAGCGTCGACCGCCCCTAAACGGCGAAGGCGAAAAAAATGGCGCCACGCGGGCGCCATCCGTAGCAAATGCGGCGTTCAGAGCCGCGAGATTGCCAGCCCGATCGCCAGCAGACTCCCCAGCCCGAAGATCGTCCAGCCGACCGTGCGGCGCTTGGTCGTCATCACCCACAGCCACAGACCCGAGATCGACAGGAAGATCAGGCAGCCGGCCAGCGTATCCACCAGCAGAATCCACGGCACCGTCATGCCGACGCCCTTGTGCAGACTCATCAGCGTGCCGAGGAAGCCATTGTCGGTCTGGCGGATCGATACCGAGCGATTGCCGGCCCAGTATTCAGCCTGGATTTGCGTGGTCGCGCTGCCGAAGTTGAAGGTCCATTGCTCGGGCTGCATGAGCGGCTTGGCGGCGGGTTCGCGCGGGGCGTCGGCGTTCTTCTCGTCCTGCGCGCCTTCACCCTTGGCAGGGCGCTCGGCCCAGGCGACCAGCTTGGCTTTTTCCACGCGCGTGCGGGTGGCGGGCTCCGATATGTTGAGCGTCTGCTGCAGCCAGGCGCCCATCGCGTCGGGCGTAGCAGGCACCGGGTCGGGCAGGGCGATCTGCGTATTGGTGCGCTGCTGCGCCACGGGCAGCTTCAATACCGCGCGGTGATTCAGCCAGATGCCTGACACACCAAAGATCAGGCCCATCACCGCGCCCCACAGCCCGAACCAGCCGTGTGTCTTGCGCAACCACCGGACGATCGTGGCGCGGCGATTGGCGGGATGCTCGGCCTTGGCCTTCGCGGGGCGCGCGTTGGCGCCTGGATTGGCGTCGGGCTCGGCCGAGAGCCGGGGATGGGACAGGTCGGTCATGAAGCACAAGGCGGCGCAAGGGCCGCCGGAGGGAGGCAAATCGACCGGCCAATATAGATGAGAATGATTCTCGTTGCAATCGACTGCCGGTTACAACGTAATACGCTCCAAGGCCCGCCGCGATGCCTCATCCGCCGGATAGAAGCACTCGATGCGCATCTCCTGCAGCCCCGCATCGCGCGGGGTGCCCAGCGTGGTGAGCGTGGAGAACAGCGAGATCGTCACGCCGTCGCGCTGCAGTGAAATGGGCAGGAACGGCGGCGGATCGCCGGCATCGTGCGCGTGCGCGGCGGGGGCTGCCGGCGCATCCGCCGCATCGAACAGCGCCGGTTGCATCGCGCGGATGTCGTGCAGCAGCCGCTGCGTTGCCGGGTCGATGGCTTGCAGCGCCAGTTCCTGCCGCACGCGCCGGGCCAGGTAGCGGCCGACAACGTCACGGTTGGCGATGGCCGGCCACAGCGCGGTCGGGTCGAATACCAGTTTCATCATGTTGACGGCACCCGGTGCGCCTTCGGACCGGTCGTCGCCGATGGCCCAGCGCATCAGGCGGCGATGCGCGGCATTGGCATCCAGCACATGCCAGAAACGGTCGAGCACGATGGCCGGATACGGTGCCTGCTTGTCGAGGATCAGCTTCACCGCATGGCGCACCGCCTGCATCATCGGCGAGGCCTCATCGGCCGGTGTGGCGAGGCCCTGCTCGGAATAGGCGGGGGCGAAACCGGCCGCCAGCAGCATCTGGTTGCGATGGCGCAGCGGCACGTTCAGCTCCTCTGCCAGTTGCAGGATCATGTTCCGGCTGGGCGCCGCGCGCGCGGATTCCAGAAAGCTCACGTGCCGTTGCGATACGCCCGCTGCCAGGGCCAGCGCCAGTTGGCTATACCCGCGCCGCGTGCGCCAGAAGCGCAGCAACTGCGGAAAGCGCGACAGCGCTGCTTCGGGCGGCTCAATCGCCACTGGGGCGGCATCGGCGTCTTCAAGCATGAGGGTGTCGTCGGTGGCGGACAAGGACGAGGATGATGAGGCAGGCTTGGCGGATGTCATGCCACCTATTGAAGCAGAGTCAGGTAGCTGCCGCGATTACCTGTCGCGTAATTGTGACCGCAACGGGCGGCGCCAATACTGAGCCTATCCCGAGACTCCCGAGCCGAGTGCCCATGCAGCGCGAACCGATCGACTACCCCGCCGATGCCCTTCCCACCCGCGACGACCGCGTCCGCACAGCCGACGGCTGGACGCTGCCCGTGACCGTCACCAGCCCTGGGCTGGGTGCGCACGGCACGGTGGTGATCTGCTCGGCGCTGGGCGTGCCACGCCAGTTCTACGCGGCGTTTGCGCGTGCCCTGTGCCTGGCGGGCTGGCGTGTGGTGACGTTCGACTACCGCGGCATTGGCGAGGCGGTCGCGACCGGTCCGGGCACCCCGCGCTTTGCCGATTGGGGCCGGCAGGACATCGACGCCGTGCTGAAATGGGTGCACGACACGCTCGTCCCCGAGGGCTGCAGCGGCCGCAAGCTGGTGGTGCTCGGCCACAGCGCGGGCGGCCAACTGGCGGGGCTGGCACCGCACATCGTGCATGCCGATGCGCTGGCGCACGTAGCGGTGCCGCTGGCAGATGCGCGGCTGTGGCCGTGGCGCGGGCCGCTGGCCCGTCCGCAATTTGCTTGGCTGCTGCGTGTGCGGATTCCCTTGGCGGTGGCGCGCGTGCGCGGTGGCATGCTGCCGCTCGCGGCCGTCGGCATGGGGCCGATGTCGATTCCGGCCGCCATCCTGGGCGATTGGGCGCGCTTTGCCCGCCTGCGCGGCTACATCTTCGCGCCGCGCACCGGGCTGGATACCTCGCGTTATCCGAGGCTCGCCGTGCCGCTGCTCGCCTGGGGTTTTGACGATGACCCGTTGGCACCGGCTAACGCCATTGATGCGCTGGTCGCACAGTTTCCCGCCACGCGCGTGACGCGCCGACAAATGGGCGGTGCAGCATTGGGTGCAAAGGGTGTCGGCCACATGGGCTTCTTCCGGGCATCGTCCGGTGCGCCATGGTGGCGTGAAACCGTGGCGTGGCTCGATGCCCTGGCCTGAGCCGTCCTTTGCGGTTCCGCGCGCTTAGAACGTGTAGACGACGCCCGTACCGCCAAAGTAACTCTGCTTGTTCTGCACGATCGGGCTCTTCGCCGCGTTGCCCAAGAGGCGCGAGGTGCCGATCGCCGTCTGCACCGCCCAATGGCGCGAAAACTCGTGCGTCCAGGCCACCGTGAGCGTGGCGGCTTGCAGGCCGCTGCCCGCGCTGTACTGGGCGAAGCCGCTGTTGGCCGACTGCTGCGGCGTCACCCCGAAGTACGTCTGCATGTACTTGCTGGAGCCGAAATGCAGGCTCGGGCTGACGGTGATCTTGTCGCTGCCCCAGCTCACGACCGGCGCCGCCACGTCAATGTGGCCCGACCAGCCGCGCTCGCGGTTGGTGATGGGCACTTCCAGCGTGGCGCTGCCCGTGGTGTCGCCGATGAGCTTGCCGCCCACCGTGACCACGCCCAGCAGCGAGCCCTTGACGGTGCCCATGCCCTTGAGATGGTCCGAGCCGGGGCGCCCGTAGCGGTTGGTGTCGGAGCGGCCGGGGTCGTACGCCAGCGCGGCCGAGGCGAACATGCCGTTCAGGAAGCGGATGGCATAGCCCGCGCCGCCCTGGGTCGGGTCGATGAACCAGCCGTTGCCGAAATCTGCCCGCAAGCCGGGGCCGGCCGTCACGGTGTACTCCTTGCCGCCCTGGTAGCGCGGCGCTACACCCGCGTTGAGCGACAGCGAGTACGACGCATCGTCGGCATACACCGAAGAGGGCGACAGCCACATGCCCGAGAGCGCGGCCAGATAAGCGATGGAGAACCGGGGGGAGAGACGATTGAGCACGTAGGACCTCTTGTTGGACCTCTTGAGAGAGAGCCCGCAGTCTGGCGAGGTGCCGCACGCACGTCTGTCTGGAAATTGCCGGGAAGTTGTGCGCAATTGTGCGCGAGTGTCTGCAAGTTTCTCCACGCCATCCGCTCGCAAGGCCATCGCCGTACACTGCGCGCCAACACAAGAAGAAACGGGGGTACGAGCGATGACGGCGATGACCGACGAGCCGCTCAAGACCAAGGTGCTGCTGATCGAAGACGACGACCGTCTCGCGCAGCTCGTCAGCGAATACCTGGGCAACTATGAATTTGCAGTCGAAGTGGTGCGCCGTGGCGACATCGCCGTGGCTGCCGTGCGCGAACACCACCCTGCGCTGGTGATCCTCGACCTGATGCTGCCGCACATGGACGGCATGGAAGTGTGCCGGCGCATCCGCGCGTTCTCGCGCGTGCCGGTGCTGATCCTGACCGCGCGCGTGGATACGTATGACCAGGTGGCCGGGCTGGAGATCGGCGCCGACGACTACGTGCTCAAGCCGATCGAGCCGCGCTTGCTCGTTGCCCGGGCCCGCGCGCTGCTGCGCCGTTCGGTGCCGGCCATGTCGACGTCCGAGCCGGTGGCGCCGCGCGACGACACGCTTGTCTTTGGCGAACTCGCCATCTCGCCACCCAACCGCACCGTCACCTGGCGCGGCCAGCCGGTCGACCTCAAGACGGCGGAGTTCAATCTGCTGCTGATCCTCGCGCGCGCCGCCGGCACCGTGCTCAGCCGCGACGACATCCTCAAGCAGTTGCGCGGCATCGAGTTCGACGGGCTGGATCGAACCGTCGACTCAGGCATCTCGCGCCTGCGCCGCCGCTTTGGCGACGCCTCGCCCGAGCCGCACAAGATCAAGACGATCTGGGGACGCGGCTATCTGTTCAGCCCGTCGGCGTGGGAGGACTGAACCGTGCTCAAGTCGTTACTGAAGCTGTACGCAATGGTCGTGGTGGCCGCGGCGCTGGCGCTTATCGGCGTCAACAAGTCGTTCGTCTGGCTGTTCCACGACACACTCACCCACGGCGAGCGCGAGGTGCGCAAGGGTTACGCCTTCGTGCTGCAGGACTACCTTGATCGCGCGGGCCCCGACGGGCGCGATGCCGCCATCGCGCGTTTGAACAAGAACGCGTGGGAGACATTCGACCTCGTCGATCCGGACACCGTGCCGAATTTCTCAGCCCAGCAGCGGCGCGATCTGGCGGATCACAAGCTCGTGCTGATGACCAACGGCAAGGATTACTACCTGCCGCTGCGCGACGGCACCGTCCTGCACGCCTACAGCGAGGACATGGACTACCTCGGCATCCAGTTGGTCGCCTATTCGCTGATCGCCATTGCCGCGCTTCTGCCGCTGCTGCTCTGGGTCTGGATGCATTGGCGCGACCTGCGCGTGCTGGAAGAAGCGGCTCGCGGCTTTGGCGCCGGCAAGCTGGCGACGCGCGCCAATCTGCGCAAGCGCTCGAACGTGTATGCGCTGGCGCGCCAGTTCGACGAGATGGCCGAGCGCATCCAGGGCTCGATCCAGCACCAGCGCGAGATGATGAACGGCATCTCGCACGAGCTGAAGACGCCGATCGCGCGGCTGGAATTCGGCATTGCGCTGCTGCAGTCGCCGGTGTCGCCGTCGTCAGAAATGCAGCGCAACGTGCGGCTCGATGCGCTGCGCCGTGACGTGCGTGAACTCGATGAACTGGTGAGCGAGCTGCTGGCGTTGAGCCGCCTGGAGCAGGGCGCCATGCACCTCGTGCTGATGCGCGTGGCCGTGGGTGAATGGCTCGACAGCGTGGTTGCCAGCGTCGCCAACGACGTGGCCGACCGCCAGCTCACCCTGGCCGTGCATGCCGAGGGCGCCCCCGCGCACCACGTGTGCGACCCGCGCCTGCTGGCGCGTGCACTGCTCAACCTGATCCGCAATGCCACGCGCTATGCCAGCAACACCATCACCATCCGCGCCGAAGCGGGCCCCGCCGGTGCGCTGCGCCTGACGGTGGAAGACGACGGCCCCGGCATTCCCGAGCCGGATCGCGCGCGCGTGTTCGAGCCGTTCCTGCGCCTGGATGCCAGCCGCGACCGCCATACCGGAGGCTTCGGCCTCGGGCTGGCGATCGTGCGGCGTATTGCGCTGGTGCATGGCGGTGATGTCCGCCTCGATGCGGCAACGGGCGGCGGTGCGCGCTTTTCCGTGCTGCTGCCTGACATGGCGATTCCGCCGCTGTAAGCGCAGCTGGATCGGTCAACCTGGGGGGCTAGGCCTGGTCGCCGCCCGGCCGATGCAGAAACGCGCTCGGGCTGCTGCCGAACGCCCGCCGGAACATCGCAGAGAACGCGCTCTGGCTGTTGTAGCCCAGCTCCTGCGCCACGCGCGACAGCGGCATCCCCTGCGACATCATCGGGATGGCGCTGGCGAGCACGGCCTGCTGGCGCCACTGCGAAAAGCTTACGCCCAGCTCGTCCCGGAAGCGCCGCGCCAGCGTGCGGGCGCTGGCGCCTACATCGCGGGCGAGGACGTCGAAGGTGAGCGGGGTGCCGGGGTCGGCCATCACGCGCTCGCACAGGGCGCGCAGGCGCTTGTCGGCGGGCATGGGCAAATCCAGCGGCAGCGGGGCGCTACGGCGCAGCTCGTCGAGGATGAGCATGGCCAGCGCCTGCTCGCGCGCGGCCGGCAGCGGCTGGCGCACGTCCATCGCGGCAATCAGCTCGCGCAACAGCGGCGACACCTCCATCACGCGGCACTGCGCCAGCGTGCCGGTCACCACGGACGGGTCGGCATACAGCGTGCGCAGAAAGGCGGCTTCGACCACCCACACCTCATGCTCGATGCCGGGCGGAATCCAGATCGCCCGTGAAGGTGGCACTACCCAGGCGGTGTCGCCCGCCTGCACGCGCAGCACACTGTTGTGGCTATACGCCACCTGCGCCCACGGATGGGTGTGGCGCGGGAACCGCGTGTTGGCGTCCATCTGCCGCGTGTAGAGCCGCACCGGATGCGCCGTTGAGGGCGGCGTGCGGCCTTCGATATCGGTAGGCAGGATGCGCTGTGGCATGGCGGGTTTGCGACAGAAGCGGTCAGCCCAGTGTAAATGCGCCGGCAGGACTTGTCGAAGGCAGATGTCGATGGCAGGCTATCGCCCGGCGCCGCAGATGTTTGGCGCCACACAACAAAGCGGATCGCTCAAGCGGTCTCGACAAAAAACGCCGTTGCCCACGAGGCACGCGGCGACATGGGTGCGAACAATGCAAACGGGAAATCACACGCGTAGCCGGGGGGCGCGCGGGGCGATGGGATGGTTGCGGCCGTGGGCCGCGCTTGCCATGTGTGTGGCATGCATGGCTGCGTTGACAGCGCCGGCCGCCCGCGCCGACATCAGCATCATCCAGTCCTTGCCGCTGTCCGGCACACAAGCCGCGACGGGGCGGGCGCTCAATGCCGGGGCACGCCTGTATTTCGACTGGCTCAACCTCGATGGCGGCATCAACGGCGAGACCATCCGCCTGGTCGCCCGCGACGACGAGCAGAAGGTCGAGCAGACCCTGCGCAATGTGCGCGACATGGCCAAGATCGACAACCCCGTGGCGGCGCTCACCGTGGTCGGCACCGCCAATGTGGAAGCGCTCATGCGCAGCGGCGTGCTGGCCGAAGCCAACCTGCCGCTGGTCGGGCCCGCCACGGGGGCCTCCAGCATGACCGGCGATCCGCTGGTCTTCCCCATCAAGGCCAGCTATCAGCAGGAGATGGACAAGATGGTGGGGGCGCTCGCCACCATCGGCGTTACGCGTATCGGCGTGCTGTATCAGGACGATGCGCTGGGCAAGGAGGTGCTGGCGGGCGTTGAGCGCACGCTCAAGCCGTACAAGCTGATGATTGCGGCCACCGCTTCGTACCCGCGCAACACGGCCTCGGTGAGCGCCGCTGTCGACAAGCTGCTCGGCGCCGATGTGCAGGCCATTTTCCTGGGCGCCACGGCGGAGCCCGCCGCGCAGTTCATCAAGCAATACCGCGCGCGCGGCGGTGCTGCGCAACTCCTGGGGCTGTCGTCCATCGATCCGGGCATCCTGCTCAAGGTGGCCGGTATCGATGCGGTGCGCGGCTATTCGCTGGCGCTTGTGATGCCGAACCCGGGCAAGGGCGTCAACCCCGTCATCCGCGAATTCAACCGCGCACGCGCAGCCGTGGGCGCCAGAGATGTCGAACTTTCATTCCGAGCCGTGGAAGGCTTTGTGGCAGCCAAGGTGCTTGCCGAAGCCGTGCGCCGCGCGGGCCCCAAGCCCACGCGCGACCAGGTGCGCCGCGAGCTGGCCCACCTGCGCAATTTCGATGTGGGAGGCGGGTTTATGGTGGACTTTTCCGACCGTACGCGGCCTGGTTCGCACTATGTGGAGCTGGGGGTGGTGGGGCCTAATGGGCTGGTGATTCAGTAAGGCTGCGTCTGTGCAGTTTGTTGTGCCTAATGGCGGATTTGGAAGTTGCGAGGGGCGGGGATTTCTTTGTTGGTGGTGCATCCCTTGTTTCATCCCCTGCCGGGACCGAAAGGGGGATGAACCACTAAAAAAAATCCCAGCAAAAAGCCAAAAGCACAAAGCAAAACGCCTCTCAGAGAGATTCCCCTCTGAGAGGCGTTCATTCATCCACGATGTCGGTCAGGCAATAGGCGCCGTGCCCGCCCCATGCTCATGCCTGCCCGCCGGCTTGACGATCGCCAGCGTGGCAATCAACCCGCACAACGCGGCAAACGACACCCATACGCCCGGCATCGCCTTGTTGCCGGTGGTGTGGATCAGCCACGTGGCAATCGCGGGAGTGAAGCCGCCGAAGATGGCCGTGGCCAAGCTGTATGCCAGCGAGAAGCCGGTGGTACGAACTTCCGGCGGCATGATCTCGGTGAGCGTGACGACCATCGCGCCGTTGTAGCTGCCATACAGGAACGACAGCCACAGCAGCACGGTCAGCATGCGGGCGAACGACGGTGCGGCAACCAGCCACTGCATGGCCGGGTAGGCCGTCGCCAGCATCAGCACTGTAAAGAGGATCAGCAGCGGGCGGCGGCCGACGCGGTCAGACACGGCGCCCATCACAGGCAGCCAGAAGAAGTTCGAGGCGCCCACGCACAGCGTGACGATCAGGCTGTCCATGTCGGACAGATGCAGCACGCTCTTGCCGAAGGTCGGCGTGTAGGCGGTGATCAGGTAGAACGACACCGTGGTCATCACGACCATCAGCGTGCCTGCGCCTACCAGGCGCCAGTTCTGGCCCATCGAGCGGAACACGGCGGCCAGGTCCGGGCGGTGCTTGCGCTTCTGGAACTCCTCCGTCTCTTGCAGCGAGCGGCGGATGATGAACAGGAACGGCACGATCAGGCAGCCGATCAGGAACGGCACGCGCCAGCCCCATGCGCTCATCTCAGACGGCGGCAGCAGGTACGACATCAACACGCCCAGCAGGGCGGCAAACATGACGGCCACTTGCTGGCTGGCCGATTGCCAGCTCACAAAGAAGCCCTTCTTGCCGGGGGTGGCGATTTCGGCCAGGTAGACCGACACACCGCCCAGCTCCACGCCGGCCGAGAATCCCTGCAGCAGCCGGCCGACCAGGACCAGCAGCGGCGCCGCCAGCCCGATGGTGGCGTAGCCGGGCACCAGTGCGATCAGCAGCGTGCCGCAGGCCATGAGCGCTAGCGTGACGATCAGGCCCGTGCGGCGGCCGTGACGGTCGATGTACGCGCCCAGGAAGATCGCGCCCAGCGGCCGCATCAGGAAGCCGGCGCCAAAGGTCACCAGCGACAGCATCAGCGAGAGGAACTCGTTGCCGGCCGGAAAGAAGGTGTCGGCAATGGCCTTGGCGTAATAGCCGTAGACCATGAAGTCGTACATCTCCAGGAAGTTACCGCTGACCACCCGGAAGATGGTGCGGGCCTTGGATTCGTTGGGGTTGGAGGTATGCATGAAGGGTCTCACTCAACAGCTTGGGTACAACGCGCGGGCGAGCCGGACAGCGAACTGCGGGCCGCCTCGTAAAAAGTGGTGATGTGGTACGGCGTGCTCGACGGCATGTCGGCGCGCAGGCGCTGGCCCGCGGGGTCGATCACCTCGTTCCAGCCGTGTGCGTGCAGGAAGCGTGTCGACCACGCCGGCAGCAGGCGCGCGAGCATGGCACCCTGCGTTTCGGTGCACAGCGCGAGGGCGCGGCCGTATTCAGTCTGTGCCCAGATGCGCTGGCTGGCGTCGCGCATCGTGCCGTCCAGATTGAGTGACAGGCACACGCCCTGCGTCTCGGCATCCACGCCGTCGGCACAGGCCGCGTCCACCGCACGGGCGAGGCTCTCGGCCAGATGGCGGCCGGCTTCGGAGCGCGTAAAGACGTCGGCGTGTGCGCGCACGAGGTAAAACCATTCGAACTGGTGACCGGGCTCGATGCGGTTGTCGGCGCTGGCCTCGTCCACCGGCAACTCCGCGATGCCGCCCGTGCGGGGGTCGATGAAGCGCGCGAGGATGCCTTCGGCCAGCGTGCGCACGCCGGTCTCGGCCCAGGCGGGCGGTTCGTCCAGCGCGGCGGCGGCCAGGTAGGCCTCGGTCAGGTGCATCACCGGGTTCTGTGCGACACCGGCCAGCGTGGTGCTGAACGTGGCGTCCATGGATGCGACCGGCAGCGGTTTGGCCCCGGCGCGAGCAAAGCTGCGCACGATCACGTCGTGCGCGTCGTGCATCAGCGCGGCGGCACGCGGGTCTTCGCTCACGGCCAGCCAATGTGCAGCGGCAAACAGCACGAAGGCGTGCGTGTACAGATCCTTGGTGGTGTCGTGCGGCGCCAGCGCGCTGTCGATCGCAAACAGCCAGCCGCCGTGGATCGTGTCGCGAAAGCGCGTGTCCAGTGCATGGCACAGCGCGGCGGCGCGTTCGGCGCAGAGATCGCGGTGGCGCTTGGAGAGCTGCGTGGCGCGCGCGAAGGTATACAACTGCCGCGCACATGCCATCGCCCGGTACCGCGCGGTTGATGCCGGCACCAGCGCGCCGTTGTCGACGACGAGCGCCTCATAGCAGAGACCGGCCTGCGCGTTCCAGCCCGGGCCGAGCCACATGGGCAGCAGAACGTCGTCGTAATAGCGGTCGAATGATTCCAGGGCAGCCGCAATGTCAGCGGACAGTTCGGTGGCCGTATCGGGCAGCGGGGGCGTGGAGGATTGTGAAAGCATGTGCGCCGTGATGATCGTGGCGGGCGTCGACCCGTTTTAGCCCGGCCGATTGCTCGGATCTGTTCTGTTCACCATAGGCGACGTACATGCGTTGTACATGTGAACAGACCCGGGATTGTGCTCCAACTGGCTGCCCCGCGCCACGCGCAACCGGTCCAATCCCGGTCACGGCGCAGGGTTGTGGGTCCAATGAAAGGTTTTTTCCCGGATGCTGCCCGGGCGTGGGTTGTGCGAAGATGAATCATCCTTGGCTCACCCCCTGGTCTTGCCCCGATCCATGCACCGTCGCGATCTGCTCAAGCAGTTGGCCGCCGGGCTGCTTGCCCTGGCTCCTGGTTTGTCCCGCAGTGCCGCGCCCGGCTCCGCCGCTGGCGCCTCCGAACCGTTTGACGAAGCACGCCTGCTGGCGCGTGCACGGGCCTTGGCGGCGCGGCCATACCGGCCTCGCAGCACGCAGTTGCCCCCGCCACTGGCCGTACTCGGCTGGGACGGCTACCAATCCATCGGCTATCGCCGCGATCACGCTCTGTGGGCCGGGCAGCACTTGCCTTTTGAGGCCAAGTTCTTCCACCTGGGGCTGTTCTTCAAGTCGGCCGTGCAGATGCACGAGGTGGTCGACGGCCAAGCTCGCTTAATCGCCTACGACCCCGCCATGTTCGATTACGGCAAGAGCGGGTTGGATCATCGGGCGCTGCCGGCCGATCTCGGTTTTGCCGGCTTTCGGCTGACCACCAAGGCAGACCCGACGCGCGATGTGGCTGCCTTCCTCGGTGCCAGCTATTTCCGAGCCGTCGGCGGGCAGTGGCAGTACGGCATGTCGGCGCGGGGGCTGGCGATTGATACCGGCTTGCCCCGCGCAGAAGAGTTTCCGGACTTCACCGAATTCTGGCTGGTGCGCCCGGCCGCCGACGCCGATACGTTGCGCGTCTATGCGTTGCTCGATTCCCCAAGCGTGGCGGGCGTCTACCGCTTCGACATCCGCCCCGGCGACACGCTGGTGATGGACGTGGCCGTCACCCTTTACGTGCGCAAGCCGATCGAGCGCCTGGGTATCGCGCCGCTGACCAGCATGTTCCTTTACGGCGAGAACGACCGCGCCGACCGCGCTGGCGATCGCCACAGCGCCGCCCGCCGCTGGCGTGCATCGGACTGGCGCCCGGAAATTCATGATTCCGACGGCCTGGCCATCTGGCGCGGCTCGGGCGAGTGGGTCTGGCGGCCGCTGGCCAATCCGCCCATGCTGCGCAGTCAGCGCTTTGCCGACGACAGCCCGCGCGGCTTCGGCCTGCTGCAGCGCGATCGCAATCCCGATCATTACCAGGATGACGGCGTGTTCTACGAGAAGCGCCCAAGTGTGTGGGTGGAGCCCACGCATGACTGGGGTGAAGGCGCGGTGGAACTGGTGGAGCTTTCGGCCAACGATGAAACCTTCGACAACATCGTCGCGTTCTGGCGACCGGCCGTGGCGCCGCATGCGGGGCAGGAGCTGGCGTTTGGCTATCGGCTGACGTGGGGCGCGCAGCCTGCGGCGGCCTCGCCGCTCGCGCGGGTGGTAGCCACGCGCACGGGCATTGGCGGCGTGGTCGGGCAGCCGCGCAAATACTTCTCCTGGCGGTTTGTGGTGGACTTTGCCGGTGGGGAGTTGTCGCGGCTGGGGCGCAGCACGGCGGGGTCGACCGTGGAGCCTGTCATCCGAGCCTCGCGCGGGCGGGTCGAGATTGCATCGGCGCGGCCGCTGGCGAGCATCGACGGTGTGCGGGCGATGTTTGACGTGGTGCCGGATGCCAGCAACGCGCCGATCGAGTTGTTGCTGACGTTGCAGTCGGGGGAGCGGTTGCTGTCTGAGACTTGGGCGTATCAGTGGACGCCGCCGGTGGATCGGGCGGTTTGATTCTTTGGCTTGGTTGATTGATGCGCGTGGTGCGTCCCTTGTTTCATCCCCTGCCGGGGCTGACCTACTTTCTTTGTCTTGCCAAAGAAAGTAGGCAAAGAAAGGCGCGCCCGAGATGGCGACCCATCCCTTGAATTTATGTCGCGGGGAGGGAAGGGAGGCAAACTCGCTGCGCTCAGACAGGCCTCCCTTCTTTTTCCTCCCCGCAACAGAAATTCAAGGCGCCATCTAGGGCAGGGGACGGCCAAACCGTCGCTGCTCTGGGTTAGTTGTGGGGCGATGTCTTGCTGAACTTCGCCGCCATTTCTGCCCAGCCTTCGGGGCCGAGCTTTTCCATCGTCGCGATATTCCGCTCGTAGATGTCCGCTGCATCGGGTACGGCTGCTGCGGCGCGGGCGATGCTGTCTTCGCGCAGCAGATGCAGGATGGGGACGGGCGCGCGATTGGTGGCGTTGGCGATGTCGTCTGGGGCGGCATCGGCGAAGACGAAATCGGGGTGGAAGCTTGCCAGTTGCAGCTCGCCTTCGTAGCCGGCCTTGGCGAGCACGGAGTCAGCGCGCTCCGTGAGCGAGTGGAAATCGAGGAAGTCAGCCAGGGCGGGAACGATCAGCAGCGTGGTGTCGATCTGTGCGGCGGGGGTGGCGTGCAGCAAATCGGCTTCGGCACGCAGGTGGTCGAGCACGTCGCCGTCCATCGTCGCGCGGCTGACGGCGTATCGAACCTGCTGTTTGACATGCACGGCCTTGGCGAAGGGGCACAGGTTCAGGCCGATGACGGCGTCTTCGAGCCAGCGCTGCACGCGCGCGACATGATGGGCTGCGTCATCCGCGTTCAGGGGCAGCGCATCGGCGGGCGGATCAAGCAGGACGAAATCAGGGGCGTGATTGGACACGGCGCATAGGAGGGATGAGATAGCGCGCAGTGTAGTCGATGGCCTGGGAGCGCTTCTTGCGACGGGATGGGTGTTGTGATTTGCAACGTCCGGCGTGCGCTGTTGATGTGCGCCGAGATCACTTCGGGTGCTTCGCGCGCCGCTTATGTGGTCAGTCCATTCCGTGTTTTTGTAAAAGAAGGAGCCCAACCATGATTGAACTGCGCCTGAAAACCGCCCTCGCCGTGGCCGCCACGTTTGCTGCGTCGGCTGCTTTCGCACAGATGACGCCGGCACCGCAGACTTCACCGCAGACCACCGGCACCGTGCAGACCGCCCCACAAGGTGGGCCGGCCACCTCGTCGTCTGACCCGCTGGTGCAGAAGCGCATTGACGACAAGGCCGCCAGCGACGAATACAAGGCCCGCAAGTCCGACGCCAAGGCCGCGTACAAGGAAGAGAAGAAGGCCGCCAAGGCCAACCGCAAGGCGGAGAAGAAGGAAGCCCGCGCCAAGCGCAAGGAAGCCATGAGCGGACAGGGCGGGCCTGCCCAGACGCCGGCCAGCGAAGGCAAGTAAGCCGCCGGCCGAACCATGAAAAAAAGGCGATCCGAGGGTCGCCTTTTTTCTGTCCGCTGATTTTGCCTTCAGTGCCCGCGCGTTGTCGGCAGGCGGACCTGCGCGACGGCCATTTCCCATTGGGCGATGCGATGCGCGGCTTCGTCGCGGCTGATGACGGGGTGGAATGTACGCGAGGCGCGCCATTGCTGGGCGACCTCGGCTTCGTCACGATAGAAGCCCGTGGCGATGCCGGCCAGATAGGCCGCACCCAGCGCCGTGGTTTCGATGATCTCCGGGCGCACCACCGGGATGCCGAGTAAATCGGCCTGGAACTGCAGCAGCAGATTGTTTGCCGAGGCACCGCCATCGACGCGCAGTTCCGAGATGGTAGAGACGGCATCGCGCGTCATGGCCTGCAGCAGGGCGGTGCTTTGGAAGGCGATGGATTCCAGCGCCGCGCGCGCGATGTGTCCGATGGTCGTGCCGCGTGACAGGCCGACGATGGCGCCTTGCGCGGTCGGGTCCCAGTACGGCGCACCGAGGCCCGTGAACGACGGCACGAACACCACGCCGCCGGAATCGGGCACCGAGGCGGCCAGGCCCTCGACGTCGGCCGAGCGCTGGATGGCGCGCAGGCCGTCGCGCAGCCACTGCACCACCGCGCCCCCAACGAACACGCTGCCTTCGAGCGCGTAGCTGCGTTTCGCGCCGCTCTGACAAGCCGCCGTGCTGATCAGGCCGTTGTGCGACTGGACAGCTTTGTCGCCCGTGTTGAGCAGCATGAAGCAGCCGGTGCCGTAGGTGTTCTTGGCCATGCCGGGTTTGAAGCAGGCTTGGCCAAATAGGGCCGATTGCTGGTCGCCTGCAATGCCGCCGATGGTGAGCGAGGCGCCAAGCCAGTCGGCATCGGTCTGCCCGAATTGATACGCGGATGGATGCACCTCGGGCAACAGGCTCGGGTGAATGTCGAGCGCGCGCATGAGGTCAGCGTCCCATTCGCCGGTGTGGATGTTCCACAGCATCGTGCGGGAGGCGTTCGACACGTCGGTCACATGGAGGCGGCCACGCGTGAGTTGCCACACCAGCCAGCTGTCGATGGTGCCGAAGGCAAGTTCGCCGCGCGCGGCGCGCTCGCGGGCGCCATCCACGTGGTCGAGAATCCAGCGCAGCTTGGTGGCGGAAAAGTACGGGTCGATGATCAGGCCGGTACGTTTGCGCACCTCGTCTTCCAGGCCCTCGGCGCGCAGGCGCTCGCAGATGGATTCCGTGCGGCGGTCCTGCCAGACGATGGCGTTGAAGATCGGTTTGCCCGTGGCGCGCTCCCACACCATGGTCGTTTCGCGCTGGTTGGTGATGCCCAGCGCAGCCATGTCGGCGGCGGAGAGCTTCGCTTGTTCGAGTGCGGCGCGGCAGGTGGCGAGCTGACTGTTCCAGATGTCGAACGGGTCATGCTCGACCCAGCCGGGCTGCGGAAAATGCTGGGGAAACTCCTGCTGGGCGCTGGCGACGATCTGGCCGGCGCGGTTGAAGACGATAGCGCGTGAGCTGGACGTGCCCTGGTCGAGCGCGAGGAGGTATTCCATAAGGCAGAGACATTGAAGTGCCGGGGAAGATCACTCTACCCCGGCAATTGATGCAATGGTGATGCGAAAGCATAGCCCGCCGTTGGCAGGCGTGCGATGCAGATGATCCTGGTGCCGGATCACTCGTTATCTGGAACCTGTTCACGATCCGTAGCGAGCGGCCCGAGGTTGGCTTGAGAAGCGCAGCCGTACATGGGTACGGCGAGCATCGCGGGGCCAAGATCGGGCCGCGCCGTAGGATCGTGAGCGGGTTCAGCGCACCTTGCCTGCCTTCCAGGCTGCGAGCAGCTTGTCGTAGGCCACCGTCTCACCCTTCGGACGCTCGTTGTCGAGCTTCTTCCACGGGGCGTGTTCGGTCGACAGCCACTTCGACGGATCGCTTTCCGGATTCAGCTTCGGCGCGCAGTTCTTCATGCCGGCGCGCTGCAGGCGACCCATCACCTGGTCCATTTCCTTGGCCAGGTTGTCCATCGCGCCTTGCGGGGTCTTTTCGCCCGTGACGGCCGTGGCGACGTTCTTCCACCAGAGCTGGGCCAGCTTCGGATAGTCGGGCACGTTGTTGCCGGTCGGCGTCCAGGCCACGCGGGCCGGGCTGCGGTAGAACTCGATCAGGCCGCCGTACTTCGCTGCGTTCTTGGTGAAGTAGTCGCTGTGGATGTCGGAGTCACGAATGAACGTGAGGCCGGTGATCGACTTCTTGAGCGACACGGTCTTCGACGTGACGAACTGCGCGTACAGCCACGCGGCCGAGCGGCGCTCGAACGGGGTGGACTTGAAGAACGTCCACGAGCCGACGTCCTGGTAGCCGTTCTGCATGCCGTCCTTCCAGTACGGGCCGTGCGGCGACGGGGCCATGCGCCACTTCGGCGAACCGTCGGCGTTGACGACCGGGCCCGGCTTGGTCATCGGCGCGGTGAAGGCGCTGTACCAGAACACCTGCTGGGCGATGTGGCCTTGTGCGGGCACCGGGCCGGCTTCGTTGAAGGTCATGCCGGTGGCTTCGGGCGGCGCGTACTTCTTCATCCAGTCGATGTACTTGGTGAGGGCGTACACCGCGGCCGGGCTATTGGTGGCACCACCACGCGACATCGAGGCGCCCACCGGGGCGCAGCCTTCCACGCGAATACCCCATTCGTCGACCGGCAGGCCGTTCGGGATGCCCTTGTCGGCGGAGCCGGCCATCGACAGCCAGGCGTCGGTAAAGCGCCAGCCCAGCGACGGATCCTTCTTGCCGTAATCCATGTGGCCGTAGACGCGCTTGCCGTCCAGCTCCTTCACGTCGTTCGTGAAGAAGTTGGCGATGTCTTCATAGGCCGTCCAGTTGACGGGCACGCCCAGGTCGTAGCCGTACTTGGCCTTGAACTTGTCCTGCAGGTCCTTGCGGGCGAACCAGTCGGCGCGGAACCAGTACAGGTTGGCGAACTGCTGGTCCGGCAGCTGATACAGCTTGCCGTCAGACGCGGTGGTGAAGCTCGTGCCGATGAAGTCCTTCAGGTCCAGGCCCGGGTTGGTGAACTCCTTGCCTTCGCCGGCCATGTAGTCCGACAGCGGCATCACCACGCCATAGCGGTAGTGCGTGCCGATCAGGTCGGAGTCGGAGATCCAACCGTCATAGATGCTCTTGCCCGACTGCATCGAGGTCTGCAGTTTTTCGACGACATCGCCTTCCTGCATGATGTCGTGCTTGACCTTGATGCCGGTGATTTCTTCGAAGGCCTTGGCGAGCGTCTTCGATTCATACGCATGCGTGTCGAGCGTTTCCGACACGACGTGGATCTCGGTCACGCCCTTGGCCTTGAGCTTGGCTGCGGCGTCGATGAACCACTTCATTTCCGCCATCTGCTTGTCTTGCGACAGCGTGCTGGGCTGGAATTCGCTGCTGATCCACTTCTTGGCTTCGGCTTCGCCGGCATGGGTTGCGCCGACTGCCAGGGCGCTCGCCAGTGCAATGGCACTGATCTGAAGCGTCATGCGCCAGGATGTTTTCATTGGTATCTCCTCGTGCTTGTTGGCTTGTTGTTCTCCCCGCAGCGAAAACATCCGGCATTCCGACGCGGGGAGCGTGATGGAATGCCTGTGCCCGTACGTCAATTTGGGCGTGGAAGCATCAACGTGTGCCGATGCCTCCGGACTTGCAAATTCAAGTACATCGATGGCGCATCAGCCGCGCCACATCACGATCACCAGCACCACCATCGAGGCGATGAAGCCACCCCAGGCGCTCGTCTCTTCCGACGTGAGCCCAACCCACGCCAGGTTGATATAGGCCGCAGTCAGCAGGCCGATGAAGAGGCGGTCGCCGCGCGTGGTGGCAATGGGCAGGAAGCCCTTGCGCTCCACGGTCGGTCGAACGACCTCCCACACCGTCATGCTGGCCAGCATCAAGGCGATGCAGCCGAAGAAGGTCGCCACTTCGGGCGTCCAGGCCATCCAACTGAACATATTCTTTTCTCCAACATTCGTTCCCGCGTTCGTGGAAACGTGATCAGGGCGAAGCACAGCGGTTCTGACGGTTCGGCGTGGCCGCAGACAGTACGTGTGGTACGGCAAGGCCGCGCCGGGCCGTCAGAATCGTCCTGATCGCGTTTACACGCGGCCCATCGCAAAACCCTTTGCGATGTAGTTCCGCACAAACCAGATCACCAGCGCGCCGGGAATGATCGTCAGTACACCGGCCGCAGCCAGCACGCCCCAATCCATGCCCGAGGCCGACACCGTGCGCGTCATCACCGCGGTGATGGGTTTGGCATCGACGGACGTAAGCGTGCGCGCGAGCAGCAGCTCCACCCAGCTGAACATGAAACAGAAGAACGCCGTCACGCCCACGCCGGCCTTGATGAGCGGCAGGAAGATCTTCAGGAAAAACTTGGGGAAGCTGTAGCCGTCGATGTAGGCCGTCTCGTCAATCTCGCGCGGGATGCCCGACATGAAGCCTTCCAGAATCCACACCGCCAGCGGCACGTTGAACAGCATGTGCGCCAGCGCCACGCCCAGGTGGGTATCCATCAGGCCGACCGTCGAATACAGCTGGAAGAACGGCAGCAGGAACACCGCGGGTGGCGTCATGCGGTTCGTCAGCAGCCAGAAGAACATGTGCTTGTCGCCCAGGAAGCGGTAGCGCGAGAAGGCGTAGGCCGCCGGCAGCGCCACCACGGTCGAGAGCACCGTGTTCATCGTCACGTAGATGATGGAGTTGATGTAACCCCAGTACCACGACGGGTCCGTGAAGATGATCTTGTAGTTGTCGAACGTGACGAGCTTCGGCCAGATCGAGAAACCGGCGAGCGTCTCCTCGTTGGTCTTGAGCGACATGCTCAACATCCAGTACAGCGGCAGCACGGCAAACGCCACATACACCGCCAGCGTGATCGCGCGAGCAATCTTGCGCTTGTGCTCGTTGTTGTTCTGCTTAGGCATGGTCGTCTCCCGCGGCCGTGCTGGCGCTGCCCATGCGCTGCATCCAGTTGTAGAGGACGAAGCAGAACAGCAGGATGATGAGGAAGTACACGATCGAGAATGCCGCCGCCGGACCCAGGTCGAACTGGCCGACCGCCTTCTGCGTCAGGTACTGCGACAGGAACGTCGTGGCATTGCCAGGGCCGCCGCCGGTCAGCACGAACGGCTCGGTGTAGATCATGAAGCTGTCCATGAAGCGCAGCAGCACGCCGATCATCAGCACGCCGCGCATCTTCGGCAACTGGATGTAGCGGAACACGGCCAGGCGGCTGGCGCCGTCAATCTCGGCGGCCTGGTAGAACGCATCCGGAATCGAACGCAGGCCGGCATACGCCAGCAACGCCACCAGCGGCGTCCAGTGCCACACGTCCATGATCAGCACGGTGATCCACGCATCGAACGAGTGCGACGTGTAGTTGTAGTCGATCCCCATCTCGTTGAGCCAGTATCCGGCCAGGCCGATATCCGAGCGCCCGAAGATCTGCCAGATCGTGCCGACCACGTTCCAGGGAATCAGCAGCGGCATGGCGAGTACCACCAGTGCAGCCGAAGCCTTCCAGCCCTTGGACGGCATCGACAGTGCCAGGCCGATGCCCAACGGAATCTCCACGGCCAGCACACACAGCGAGAAAATCAGCTGGCGCGTGAGCGCGTCCTGCAGATCGCTGTCGCGCAGGATCTGGCGGAACCAGTCCACGCCCACGAAGACGTGCTGCTCGGGGCTGATGATGTCCTGCACCGAGTAGTTCACCACCGTCATCAGCGGCAGGATGGCGGAGAACGCCACGCACAGGAACACCGGTAGGATCAGGAACCACGCCTTGTTGTTGAGCGGCTTGTTCATCGGCCGATCCTCTCGTCATTGCTGTAGTACAGCGTCTGCGGCGCATCCAGGCGCAGCCACACGCGCGATTCGGTGATGCTCACTTCATTCG
Organism: Ralstonia sp. GX3-BWBA; assembly: GCF_003290055.1. Classification (NCBI taxonomy): domain Bacteria; kingdom Pseudomonadati; phylum Pseudomonadota; class Betaproteobacteria; order Burkholderiales; family Burkholderiaceae; genus Ralstonia; species Ralstonia sp. GX3-BWBA. The sequence continues at coordinate 155,985 of NZ_QMKS01000016.1, forward strand.
GCAGCTTTGCCTTGATGGGCAAGCCGCCGGCCTCGCTCAGGCTGGCCGTCAGCAACTGGTGCGTACCCAGTTGCTGCACCTGATGCACGTTGGCGGCCACGGTGCCGACTTCACCGGCCGCCGCCAGCTGCACGAATTCCGGGCGGATGCCGAGCTTGAGCGAACCGTTTGCGTTCTTGAGCGTGGCGAGCGTGTCGCCCCCGACCGTCAGACGCTGATCGCCCAGGGCAATCACATCGCCGTCCACCGTCACCGGGTACAGGTTCATGCCCGGGCTTCCGATGAAGTACCCGACGAAGGTGTGGTCCGGCCGCTCGAACAGCGCTTCCGGGCCGCCTTGCTGCACGACCTTGCCTTCGGTCATGACCACCACCTCGTCGGCAAAGGTCAGCGCCTCCACCTGATCGTGTGTCACGTAGATCAGCGTGAGCTTGAGCTGGTGGTGAATCTTCTTGAGCTGGCGACGCAGTTGCCACTTCAGGTGCGGGTCGATGACGGTGAGCGGCTCGTCGAACAGAATGGCCGCCACGTCCTTGCGCACGAGGCCGCGGCCCAGGGAGATCTTCTGCTTGGCGTCAGCCGCCAGGCCCGAGGCGCGGCGTTTGAGCGCGTGCTGCAGTTCGAGAATCTCGGCCACTTCCTCCACGCGCTTCTTCACTTCGGCTTCCGGCGTCTTGCGGTTGCGCAGCGGGAAGGCGAGGTTGTCGAACACGGTCATCGTGTCGTAGATGACCGGGAACTGGAACACCTGCGCGATGTTGCGTTCGCGCGGCGTTGCGTGCGTGACGTCGCGATCGTCAAACAGCACCTGTCCTTCGGACGGCGTCAGCAGCCCGGAGATGATGTTCAGCAGCGTGGATTTGCCGCAGCCCGACGGGCCCAGCAATGCGTATGCACCGCCGTCGCGCCAGGTCATGTTCATCGGCTGCAGCGCGTAGTCGCTCAGACTTTGCGGATTGGGCCGGTAGCTGTGCCCCAGGTTGCGGAATTCAATGCGTGCCATGTGCGCCTCCCTGCTTGGGCGCGCTCACCAGCTTGCCCGCATCGTCGAACAGGAACAGTTCGGCCGGATCGACAAACACGTCCAGCGCCGCGCCGAGTTTGAACTCGTGCACGCCGGGCAACTGCGCGACCAAGCCGATCGTGTTCGACTGGCCGGCAGCATGCGCGCGCACGTGCAGATAGGTCTCGGAGCCCGATAACTCGGCCAGTTCTACCGTGCCCGGCAGGGCAACTGCGCCGCCGTTGCGCGGCGTCAGGCGGATGTGGCTCGGACGCAGGCCGATGCGGCAGCGCGTGCCGGCCGCCATCGGCAGCGGGCGCGTCCACGCAACGTCAATGCCTTGCGGCAGCCGGATCTGGTTGCCCTCAACCACGGTGGCGTCCAGCACGTTCATCGGCGGGTCGTTGAAGATGGCCGCCGCGTTGACCGATACCGGCACTTCGTACATGTCGAGCGTCGGACCGTCCTGCAGCACGCGGCCTTCATGCATGACGACGGTGTGGCCGCCCAGCAGCAGCGCTTCCTGCGGCTCGGTGGTGGCGTAGACGACCGTCGTGCCGCCGTCGGCAAAGAGCGATGCCAGCTCGGCACGTAGTTCTTCGCGCAGCTTGTAGTCGAGGTTGACGAGCGGTTCGTCCAGCAGCACCAGCGGTGCACGCTTGACGAGTGCCCGGGCCAGCGCACAACGCTGCTGCTGTCCGCCGGACAGCTCCGCCGGCAGGCGCTGCAGCAGGTGTTCGATGTGCAGCTTTGCGGCGACGGCACGCACACGCGTGTCGATCTCGCTCTTGTTGGTGCCCTGCAGGCGCAGCGGTGAGGCGATGTTGTCGTACACCGTCATCGCCGGGTAGTTGATGAATTGCTGGTACACCATCGCCAGATTGCGATCGCGTACCCCCACGCCCGTCACGTCCTTGCCGTCGACCAGTACGCGGCCGGTCGTCGGCCGGTCCAACCCGGCCATGATGCGCATCAACGTGGTCTTGCCGGCCTGCGTCGGCCCCAGCAGCACGTTGATGGCGCCGGGCGCCAGCCGCAGGCTGGTCGGGTACAGGTGCGTCTGCGCCCCGACCATGGCCGTAACCTGGTCCAGTTCCAGAATCAATTGATGTCTCCCGTCTTACTGCTTTGATTTCTTGATGTCTTGGCTCGTGCGCCCGGCCCGGTGCGTCAGGGCGCGCGTTCCGCAACTGGCGCGGTCTCGCCTTCGGGCAGATGCCGCGCCAGCCAGCCTTCCAGGCGGCTGCGGTCTGCATCGCTGGCGTGCAGGCCCAGCTTGGTCCGCCGCCACAGGATGTCTTGCGCCGTGCGGGCCCATTCGTGTTCGATCAGATAACGGATTTCGGCTTCGTACAGCCCGGGCGTCACTTCGGCGCCCAGCTCTTCCAGCCGCGTGGCGCCGGCCAGCATCGTGTTCAGGCGCGTGCCGTACTGGTGCGCATAGCGCATCGCAAGTTGGGTCGGCAGCCAAGGCAAACGTTTTTGCAGGCGCGTCACAAAATCGTCGAAGGTGTATTCGGCAACCAACTGCCCCGGCGCTTCCAGATCGCCGCCCGGCAGCGATGCGGTGGCCGTCCACGAAGGCTTGCCCGCAAGAGGCAAATGCGGGGCCAGGTGGTCCAGCGCTTCTTCGGCCAGCTTGCGGTAGGTGGTGATCTTGCCGCCCCACACGTTGACGAGCGGTGCGCTGGCGCCGTCGGCGCCGGTTTCGCATTCGACCAGGTAATCGCGCGTGATGGCCGAAGCGTTGGCGGCGCTGTCGTCCAGCAGCGGCCGCACACCCGAGTAGCTCCACACCACGTCGCCCGGCGTCAGCTGCTGGGTGAAATAGCGGCTGGCCATTTCGCACAGGTATTGGATTTCGCCCGCGTCAATGGCCACTTGGTCCACCGAGCCCTTGTATTCCAGATCCGTCGTGCCGATCAGCGTGAATTCGTTCTGGTACGGAATCGCAAACACGATCCGCCCGTCCGGGTTCTGGAAGATATAGGCGAACGGGTGGTTGAACATCCGCCGCACGACGATGTGGCTGCCCTTGATCAGGCGCAGGCCGCGCGTGCTCGGCAGGGCGTGCGCAGAGCGGGCGAACTCCGCTGCCCACGGCCCGGCTGCATTGACGATTGCCTTTGCGCGCACGGAGCGAATGCCCTCCGGGCCGGCCAGCGAGGCGTGCCAGCCATCGGCGCGGCGCTCGGCGTTCAGGCAGCGCGTGCGGGTGAAAATCTGCGCCCCGCGGTCCGCCGCGTCGCGGGCGTTGAGCACCACCAGGCGGGCGTCGTCCACCCAGCCGTCGGAATAGACGAAACCCCGCGTGTAGCCTGCCTTGAGCGGCTTACCTGCCGGGTGCTGCGCAAGCTTGATGGATTCCGAACCCGGCAGAAAGCGCCGGCGCGCCAGGTGGTCATAGAGGAAGAGGCCCGCGCGGATCATCCATGCCGGGCGTTGCGCCGCATCGTGCGGCATCACGAAACGCAGCGGCCACATGATGTGCGGCGCCATGCGCAGCAGCACCTCGCGCTCCTGCAGAGCCTTGCGCACCAGGCTGAATTCGTAATATTCGAGGTAGCGCAGCCCGCCGTGGATCAGCTTGGTTGAGGCCGAAGAGGTGTGCTGGGCCAGGTCGTCTTTTTCACACAAGACCACCGACAGGCCACGGCCCACGGCATCCCGCGCGATACCCACGCCGTTGATGCCGCCTCCGACCACCAGCAGATCACAGTCCAGATGCGACGCGTCAGTGAGTTGCATGGGTTGGAATCTGTTGATTTGCGCGTCTTTTCTTGCGAATAGTGACGCGTTGGCGGATAGTTTAGTGAAGGGCGAAAATAAAGCAACATAGGGAATCGCCTAATCCGCTCACATGTGTTCGTTTGTGTTCATTTCGTGACTTGATGCTTCCGCGACACCGCCAGATCCTCGAATACGTCCGCCAGCACGGCGATGCCTCCGTCGACGCGCTTGCTCGCGTGCTCGGCGTCACGACGCAAACCATTCGCCGCGATATTCGGCAGCTCGAAGACGAGCGCCTGCTCGCGCGCTACCACGGCGGCGTTGGCCTGCCATCGTCGGTCGAGAACATCGACTACGACCAGCGTCAGGTCCTGCACATCGACGCCAAGCGCCGCATCGCCGAAGTCGTCGCGCGCCATGTCGAGTCCGGCCGCTCGCTCATCATCAATATCGGAACGACCACCGAAGAAGTCTCCAAGGCGCTGGTCGGCCAGAGCGGACCGCGCGGCCTGCGCGTCATCACCAACAACCTGAACGTCGCGTCGATCCTCTCCGGCAGCCCGGATGCCGAAGTCATCGTCGCCGGCGGCCTCGTGCGCAACCGCGACCGCGGCATCGTTGGCGAGGCTACGATCGACTTCATGAAGCAGTTCCGCGTCGACATCGGCATCATCGGCGTCTCCAGCATCGACGAAGACGGCACGCTGCTCGACTACGATTACCGCGAGGTCCGCGTCGCCCAGGCCATCATCGAGCAGTCGCGCGAAGTTTGGCTTGTCGCCGATCACTCCAAGTTCGGCCGCCGCGCGGTCGTCCGCCTGGGCCATGTTTCCCAGATCGACAAGTTCTTCACTGACGTCCCGGTGCCCGAGCCGATGGCCGAAGTCTTCCGCGCCGCCGAGGTCGACGTGGTCGTCGCCAGCGAAACGCTCTGACGTTTGATCTGGCGCTCCTGCAGTCTTCGCCCCGTCGACTACAGTGAAATGACAAGGCGCGCACCTTGCGAGCCGCACTGTCATCCAGATTCGTCATACGGGGAGCATCGTGAGCAAGCACTCACATGCGGCAATCCTTTCGATCTTCGCGGGCATCGTCACCGAACACATCGCTGCTTTGCGCGATGCCCTCGCCAGGCTGGCTGCGCCCAGCCCAAGCGGCGAAGATCTTCACCAGTTTCGCGTCACTCTGCGCCGCCTGCGTTCGGCTTGGGTGACGTTCGCGCCGGTCCTGCCAACCAGCTTTGCCGCAGAGTGGATACCGCGCCTGCGTGCGCTCGCCGCTTCCACGGGTCCTGTGCGCGAATGGGATGTGTTGCTCTCCGATTGGCTTCCCGCTGCCCGGGAGTCGCTACTCGATAGTGACGAGGCAGGCCGGGCATGGCTGGACGAGGCGCTTACAAAGTCCCAAGGGGCGCGCAACCGTGCATGGGAGGAACTGCGTGCTGAGCTGGCGTCGCCAGATGTGTCGGAAGCGCTGCTTGAACTGGAGCAGGCGGTCGCTGCGTTTCATATAGAAGGTGAGCCCGAACGGCATCTCCGTTTCGCTCGTGCACAGGCCCGGGCGCTCAGAAAGAAGCTGATCCGTCGCGGGCGCCACCCCAGGCGGTTGTCTGCACCGCGGCTGCATCGTGCTCGCATCGCCGCCAAGCAATGGCGCTATCTATATGAAGCGTTCTACCCGGCGCTTGGCGCCAACGTAGCCAAGCGGTACCGGAGCCATTTGCGCAAACTGCAAGACGCCCTGGGCGAGGTACACGATGCGAGTGTCGCCCTTGATTGCGTTGCGGGCGTATTGGATGCGACGCCGCCGCTGTCTATAGTGAACGCCTTTCACAAGCGCGCCAGCAGCGCGCGGGGCCGGGCAGCCAAGGGTCTGCGATGGATGCGGTCCCACAAGGCGCCATAACCCTGGGGAAAGTGCAGAAAGACCCCGTAATGAGAAAGGGCTTGCACTGTTCGGAAAACCCGCCTATAGTTCGCCCCTCGCTGCAAAACACAGCGCCGAAACGCAGGTTGAGGCGGTGGAGTTAGGTGGTGGAGAAGCAGGAGTGGGGCGGGTTTGCGGTCGATTGTGTGGTTGGCGATTGGCTGGAAATTCAGGAGTGGTTGGCGGCGAGTTGATGATAAAAATTCTTCGACGAGTTGTTGACAGCGACGAAAAAGCTCTGCATAATCTCGTTTCTCTGCTGCAGACAACGCAGCGACGCGGTGAACAAAGTTGATCGCGAAGTTCTTTAACAAGCAAACAGCCGATAAGTGTGGGCGCTTAATACTGGATGCGGCGGATTTCGATCCGCTAGCTAACAAGTAATGAAGTGCTCGCACAGAAGTAAGGTTTGAACGAAAGTTCAAGTCAGATTCTGAGAGTGAGCGACCGCTCGTAAAGAGCGAAAAACAGCAGATTGAACTGAAGAGTTTGATCCTGGCTCAGATTGAACGCTGGCGGCATGCCTTACACATGCAAGTCGAACGGCAGCATGATCTAGCTTGCTAGATTGATGGCGAGTGGCGAACGGGTGAGTAATACATCGGAACGTGCCCTGTAGTGGGGGATAACTAGTCGAAAGATTAGCTAATACCGCATACGACCTGAGGGTGAAAGTGGGGGACCGCAAGGCCTCATGCTATAGGAGCGGCCGATGTCTGATTAGCTAGTTGGTGGGGTAAAGGCCCACCAAGGCGACGATCAGTAGCTGGTCTGAGAGGACGATCAGCCACACTGGGACTGAGACACGGCCCAGACTCCTACGGGAGGCAGCAGTGGGGAATTTTGGACAATGGGCGAAAGCCTGATCCAGCAATGCCGCGTGTGTGAAGAAGGCCTTCGGGTTGTAAAGCACTTTTGTCCGGAAAGAAATGGCTCTGGTTAATACCTGGGGTCGATGACGGTACCGGAAGAATAAGGACCGGCTAACTACGTGCCAGCAGCCGCGGTAATACGTAGGGTCCAAGCGTTAATCGGAATTACTGGGCGTAAAGCGTGCGCAGGCGGTTGTGCAAGACCGATGTGAAATCCCCGAGCTTAACTTGGGAATTGCATTGGTGACTGCACGGCTAGAGTGTGTCAGAGGGGGGTAGAATTCCACGTGTAGCAGTGAAATGCGTAGAGATGTGGAGGAATACCGATGGCGAAGGCAGCCCCCTGGGATAACACTGACGCTCATGCACGAAAGCGTGGGGAGCAAACAGGATTAGATACCCTGGTAGTCCACGCCCTAAACGATGTCAACTAGTTGTTGGGGATTCATTTCCTTAGTAACGTAGCTAACGCGTGAAGTTGACCGCCTGGGGAGTACGGTCGCAAGATTAAAACTCAAAGGAATTGACGGGGACCCGCACAAGC
>NZ_QMKS01000017.1:0-2959 GCF_003290055.1 Ralstonia sp. GX3-BWBA
GCCAGAAGGACGAAGGGGTTGCAATAAAATGGTGGCTGCGACTGTTTAATAAAAACACAGCACTCTGCAAACACGAAAGTGGACGTATAGGGTGTGACGCCTGCCCGGTGCCGGAAGATTAAATGATGGGGTGCAAGCTCTTGATTGAAGTCCCGGTAAACGGCGGCCGTAACTATAACGGTCCTAAGGTAGCGAAATTCCTTGTCGGGTAAGTTCCGACCTGCACGAATGGCGTAACGATGGCCACACTGTCTCCTCCCGAGACTCAGCGAAGTTGAAGTGTTTGTGATGATGCAATCTCCCCGCGGCTAGACGGAAAGACCCCATGAACCTTTACTGTAGCTTTGCATTGGACTTTGAACCGATCTGTGTAGGATAGGTGGGAGGCTTTGAAACCGGGACGCTAGTTTCGGTGGAGCCGACCTTGAAATACCACCCTGGTTTGTTTGAGGTTCTAACCTTGGCCCGTGAATCCGGGTCGGGGACAGTGCATGGTAGGCAGTTTGACTGGGGCGGTCTCCTCCCAAAGTGTAACGGAGGAGTTCGAAGGTACGCTTGGTACGGTCGGACATCGTACCTAAAGTGCAATGGCAAAAGCGTGCTTAACTGCGAGACCGACAAGTCGAGCAGGTGCGAAAGCAGGACATAGTGATCCGGTGGTTCTGTATGGAAGGGCCATCGCTCAACGGATAAAAGGTACTCTGGGGATAACAGGCTGATACCGCCCAAGAGTTCATATCGACGGCGGTGTTTGGCACCTCGATGTCGGCTCATCTCATCCTGGGGCTGTAGCCGGTCCCAAGGGTATGGCTGTTCGCCATTTAAAGAGGTACGTGAGCTGGGTTTAAAACGTCGTGAGACAGTTTGGTCCCTATCTGCCGTGGGCGTTGGAATCTTGACGGGGGCTGCTCCTAGTACGAGAGGACCGGAGTGGACGTACCGCTGGTGTACCTGTTGTCTCGCCAGAGGCATCGCAGGGTAGCTATGTACGGAAGAGATAACCGCTGAAAGCATCTAAGCGGGAAACTTGCCTGAAGATGAGGATTCCCTGGAGACTTGATCTCCCTGAAGGGTCGTTCGAGACCAGGACGTTGATAGGCTGGGTGTGGAAGCGCAGTAATGCGTTCAGCTAACCAGTACTAATTGCCCGTGCGGCTTGATCCTATAACCGGTATGTTTCCGGCTGGGTCCGCCTTGTGCCTGATACACACAACTCACAACCCAAAATCTACATTCCCATATTGGTCCCGTTGACCTCGTCAACGGGACGACAAGTCATAGCCTGGTGACCATAGCGAGTCGGTACCACCCCTTCCCATCCCGAACAGGACCGTGAAACGACTCCGCGCCGATGATAGTGCGGATTCCCGTGTGAAAGTAGGTCATCGCCAGGCTCTCCCATACAACACCCCAGCTCTACCTTAGAGCTGGGGTGTTTGCCTTTGCGCAATCGGCTCGCACCCGGCTTGCTGCATTGATCCGCCAGACAGATCCCAGCAACACTCCCCTCCGCCTCTCCCCAAAAACAAAACGCCTCCCAACGGAGACGTCCGCGGACTCCCCTGCAAGACTGATTGGCTTCGTGAGTCAGCCGGGCCCGTCCGCTCGCTGCGGTGAGGTACGGAGAATCGGTGGGCCGGCTGTGCGTGGCTTTTGTGCGGATACGCAGGCATCGCTGCGTCGCGTGGATATAGCTGCGGGCCAGCGACTCGCAATGATGTTCGCGATCTTCCTAGCTATACCGGTCGACGGCGGTCGTGACTTCCGAGGAAGGCTCCGCCAGCCTCTCCGTCGGCGCCCTGGTGCGAGCATTGGAGTGGCATAGCGGCGCCAGTCCCTCGTCGATCTGAATTGCCCTATAAGGATGAGAGCATCAATGCTCGAAATCTCGCGATTTCATCAAGCAACGCTTGACAGGGTGCCCTGATGGTCCCATAATCGCAAGTTCTCTTCGGAGAGGTGCCCGAGTGGCTAAAGGGGGCAGACTGTAAATCTGTTGGCTTACGCCTACGTTGGTTCGAATCCAACCCTCTCCACCAGAATTAAGCAGTGAGTTCGGTCGCAAGGCCGGGCGGCAAGGGAAGAAGTAGTCCGGGCGGGTGTAGCTCAATGGTAGAGCAGAAGCCTTCCAAGCTTACGACGAGGGTTCGATTCCCTTCACCCGCTCCATTCACTGTTCGTAAGTTTTGCCCATGTGGCTCAGTGGTAGAGCACTCCCTTGGTAAGGGAGAGGTCGGCAGTTCGATCCTGCCCATGGGCACCACGCATCCACCAACGCAAATCGCTACCGAGACAGGAGTCGCGACATGGCAAAGGAAAAGTTCGAGCGGACTAAGCCGCACGTGAACGTTGGTACGATTGGTCACGTTGACCACGGTAAGACGACGCTGACCGCGGCGATCACGACCGTGCTGGCGACCAAGTTTGGTGGTGCCGCCAAGGCATACGACCAGATCGATGCAGCGCCGGAAGAAAAGGCACGTGGCATCACGATCAACACCGCGCACGTCGAGTACGAAACGGCTAACCGCCACTACGCGCACGTTGACTGCCCGGGCCACGCCGACTACGTCAAGAACATGATCACCGGTGCCGCCCAGATGGACGGCGCCATCCTGGTGTGCTCGGCCGCTGACGGCCCGATGCCGCAAACGCGTGAGCACATCCTGCTGGCCCGCCAGGTTGGTGTGCCGTACATCGTCGTGTTCCTGAACAAGTGCGACATGGTGGACGATGCTGAGCTGTTGGAGCTGGTCGAGATGGAAGTGCGCGAACTTCTGTCGAAGTACGACTTCCCGGGCGACGACACCCCGATCATCAAGGGTTCGGCCAAGCTGGCGCTGGAAGGCGACAAGGGCGAACTGGGCGAAGTGGCCATCATGAACCTAGCCGACGCACTGGACACCTACATCCCGACGCCGGAGCGCGCTGTTGACGGCACGTTCCTGATGCCGGTGGA
>NZ_QMKS01000018.1:0-34934 GCF_003290055.1 Ralstonia sp. GX3-BWBA
CGTACATCGTCGTGTTCCTGAACAAGTGCGACATGGTGGACGATGCTGAGCTGTTGGAGCTGGTCGAGATGGAAGTGCGCGAACTTCTGTCGAAGTACGACTTCCCGGGCGACGACACCCCGATCATCAAGGGTTCGGCCAAGCTGGCGCTGGAAGGCGACAAGGGCGAACTGGGCGAAGTGGCCATCATGAACCTAGCCGACGCACTGGACACCTACATCCCGACGCCGGAGCGCGCTGTTGACGGCACGTTCCTGATGCCGGTGGAAGACGTGTTCTCGATCTCGGGTCGCGGCACCGTGGTGACCGGCCGTATCGAGCGCGGCGTCGTCAAGGTCGGCGAAGAACTGGAAATCGTCGGTATCAAGGCCACACAGAAGACCACCTGCACGGGCGTGGAAATGTTCCGCAAGCTGCTGGACCAAGGTCAGGCAGGCGACAACGTCGGTATTCTGCTGCGCGGTACGAAGCGCGAAGACGTCGAGCGCGGCCAAGTGCTGTGTAAGCCGGGTTCGATCAAGCCGCACACGCACTTCACGGGCGAGGTCTACATCTTGTCGAAGGACGAAGGTGGCCGTCACACGCCGTTCTTCAACAACTACCGTCCGCAGTTCTATTTCCGTACGACGGACGTGACCGGCTCGATCGAGCTGCCGGCCGACAAGGAAATGGTCATGCCGGGCGACAACGTGTCGATCACCGTCAAGCTGATCGCCCCGATCGCCATGGAAGAAGGTCTGCGCTTCGCAATCCGTGAAGGCGGCCGTACCGTTGGCGCCGGCGTCGTCGCTAAGATCATCGAGTAAGTGCTGTAACTCTTCCGTGCGGCTGCCAACCGGCCGCACGTGAAGTGCCAGAGTGGGGTTGACCGAAATGGCAACCCCAAAGCTGTTTTAGGGGTATAGCTCAACTGGCAGAGCGTCGGTCTCCAAAACCGAAGGTTGGGGGTTCGATTCCCTCTGCCCCTGCCAATTCATCAGCCGCGTCGCGCAGGAAAACGCGCCACGCGGCTTAGTCTCGTTTGGGAAACATGGCCAATCCGAACGTCGAAACCGTCAACACCGCCAGCGGCAAATGGTTGCTGGCCTTGGCGTTCCTACTGCTGGTTGCTGGGGTGATCGGTTTTTACCTGCTGGCGCAACAGCCGAGCTATGTCCGTGCTGCCTCGCTGATCGGCGGGCTGGTGTTGGGCGCAGGCGTTGCGCTGGTGTCCGCACCTGGGCAGGGCTTCATCGAGTTCGCGCGCGAGTCGTACCGCGAAGTTCGCAAAGTGGTGTGGCCGACGCGAAAGGAAGCCGGGCAGATGACCGGTCTGGTGTTTGCGTTCGTCGTGATCATGGCCCTGTTCCTGTGGTCTGCGGACAAGCTCATCGAGTGGGTGATCTTCTCGCTCGTGCTGGGCTGGAAATAATCGGGTAAAGCCATGACGGATAACGTAGCGAACGACACGTCCGCGGATTCGTCCGCACCGGCCTCGAAAAAGCGCTGGTATGTCGTGCATGCCTATTCGGGCATGGAAAAAAGCGTGCAACGCGCGCTGCAGGAGCGCATCGAGCGCGAAGGCCTGCAACATCTGTTCGGCCAGATTCTGGTGCCGTCGGAAGAGGTGATGGAGAGCAAGAGCGGTCGTAAGACCGTGACGGAGCGCCGCCTTTTCCCCGGCTATGTCTTTGTCGAAATGGAGATGACCGACGAGACCTGGCACTTGGTGAAGAACACTTCCAAGGTGACTGGTTTCATTGGTGGTACGGGCAATCGCCCCTCGCCGATTTCCAAGAGCGAAGTCGACAAGATCATGGCCCAGATCCAGGAAGGGGTCGAAAAGCCGCGTCCCAAGACGCTGTTCGAAGTGGGGGAAATGGTGCGCGTGAAGGAAGGCCCGTTTACCGATTTCAACGGCAACGTCGAGGAAGTGAACTACGAGAAATCGCGCCTGCGCGTTTCCGTGACGATCTTCGGGCGTGCGACGCCCGTCGAGCTCGAGTTCGGTCAGGTCGAGAAGGTTTAAAAAATCGGCGTGGTGGCGCGAGCCACCGCGCCATTCGCCCGGTCCACTGGACTTGGCGGGCAACGGTGGCGAAGCCGCCCGCGCCAACAGAGGAGCGTCGGCTCTGCGCCGATGCGTTACCACTCAACAGGATTGCCGTGGTCGTTTGAGCTAGGCAATCCGGATTGGAGTCAAGATGGCCAAGAAAATTATTGGCTTTATCAAGCTGCAAATTCCGGCTGGTAAAGCAAATCCGTCCCCGCCCGTCGGCCCGGCCCTGGGTCAGCGCGGTCTGAACATCATGGAGTTCTGCAAGGCGTTCAACGCGCAGACTCAAGGTATGGAACCGGGCTTGCCGGTGCCGGTGGTGATCACCGCTTTCGCCGACAAGAGCTTCACCTTCGTGATGAAGTCGCCGCCGGCGACCGTGCTCATCAAGAAGGCTGCCGGTATCCAGAAGGGTTCCGCCAAGCCGCATACCGACAAGGTCGGCAAGATCACTCGCGCTCAGGCAGAAGAAATTGCCAAGGCGAAGAACGCTGACCTTACCGCTGCAGATCTGGACGCCGCCGTGCGTACGATCGCCGGTAGCGCCCGTTCGATGGGTATCACGGTGGAGGGCCTGTAATCATGGCAAAGATTTCGAAGCGTACGGCTGCTAACAAGGCCAAGGTCGAACGTACCAAGTTCTATCCGATCGACGAAGCGCTGAGCCTCGTCAAGGAATGCGCCAGCGCCAAGTTTGATGAGTCCATCGACGTGGCCGTGCAACTCGGCATTGATGCAAAGAAGTCGGACCAAGTGGTCCGTGGTTCGGTGGTGCTGCCTGCTGGTACTGGCAAGTCGGTGCGTGTGGCCGTGTTTGCCCAAGGCGACAAGGCCGAGCAAGCCAAGGCTGCTGGCGCTGAGATCGTCGGCATGGAAGACCTCGCCGAGCAGATCAAGGCCGGCAAGATGGACTTCGACGTCGTGATCGCTTCGCCGGACACGATGCGCGTGGTCGGTACGCTGGGTCAGATCCTCGGCCCGCGCGGCCTGATGCCGAACCCGAAGGTCGGCACCGTGACGCCGGACGTTGCTACGGCCGTGAAGAACGCCAAGGCTGGTCAGGTTCAATTCCGTGTCGACAAGGCCGGTATCATCCACGCCACCATCGGCCGCCGCTCGTTCGAGCCGGCAGCGCTGAAGAGCAATTTGGCTGCACTGCTGGACGCACTGACCAAGGCCAAGCCGGCATCGAGCAAGGGTGTGTACCTGCGCAAGGTCGCCGTCTCGTCGACGATGGGCGTGGGCGTGCGCGTTGACCAGGCGACCCTGGCTGCCTGACCGCTCTCGATCATTCGCACTGGGTGGCCCGATAACCATCCCGGTGTTAGCAGTTTTCTCTCGCGTGGCCCCGGCCACGCGGACCCTTGAAGTTTGAGGGACAAGACTTTGGGCAGTGGTAGACGTTTGCGCGAGCAAGCCGACGCCGCTGGTTATCAAAGACCGTTGGCGGTGAAGGGCTCCTTGGGGCCAACGCCTTAATCGCGGCTCCCTCCGGAAACGGCGGCGATGCTCGGCCAACGCAGATGGCGCCCCCGAAGGGAATAAGTGACTTTGGTATTGCCGAAGTGATTTGTGCCAATCGGACGCCGTACTTTTGGACTGACCGAGGTGACCGCAGTGACTGCGGAAACCGAAGTCGTTTTGGAGCTTAACCGTGGCACTCAATCTCGAAGATAAGAAGGCCGTCGTGGCCGAGGTAACGGCGCAAGTCGCCAAGGCCTCGACCATCGTCGTTGCTGAATATCGCGGTATCACGGTTGGCGATCTGACCAAGCTGCGCGCGCAAGCGCGCCAGCAAGGCGTCTACCTGCGCGTTCTGAAGAACACGCTGGCACGCCGCGCTGTTGAAGGCACGCCGTTTGCCGAACTCGCCGAGCAACTGACTGGCCCGCTGATCTACGGTATTTCCGAAGACGCAGTGGCCCCGGCCAAGGTGCTGAACGATTTCGCCAAGGGCAATGACAAGCTGGTGCTGCGCGCCGGTTCGTACGATGGCAAGGTTCTCGACGTCGACGCCGTGAAGGCGCTGGCAACGATTCCGAGCCGCGAAGAACTGCTCAGCAAGCTGCTGTTCGTCATGCAGGCTCCGGTGTCGGGCTTTGCCCGCGCCCTGGGTGCCCTGGCTGCCAAGCAAGGCGAAGGCGAGGCTGCAGCGGCCTAATAGGCTGCAGCACCGCGTACAGATCGCACGATCGATACCGAATCACATTCTGGAGTTATTCAAATGGCAATCACCAAAGACGACATCCTGGAAGCCGTTGGCGCGATGTCCGTGATGGAACTGAACGACCTGGTCAAGGCGTTCGAAGAGAAGTTTGGCGTGTCGGCTGCTGCCGTGGCCGTGGCCGGTCCGGCTGCTGCTGGTGGCGCTGCTGCTGCTGAAGAGCAAACCGAATTCACCGTGACGCTGAAGAGCGCCGGCGCGAACAAGGTTGGCGTCATCAAGGCCGTGCGTGAAATCACCGGTCTGGGCCTGAAGGAAGCCAAGGACCTGGTCGATGGCGCACCGAAGCCCGTGAAGGAAGGCGTCGACAAGAAGACCGCCGACGAGCTGGTGAAGAAGCTGGTGGAAGCCGGCGCGGAAGCCGAAGCCAAGTAAGTGCAGGTCTCGCGTGCCGTACTCGGTACGCGATAGAGGCTGGCAAAGGGATATTTCCCGGCGCCAGCCTTTTTGCGCTTGTAGGGCCGATTGTTGAGCGATTCCGCAATCACGCTTTAAGTATCGTTGAAGTCTCTTTGCCGGGTTTTTCCGGCAGCCGGCCAGGACAAGGCCAGCAGAGGCCAAACATCAGTGGCACACTAGGCTGTTCGCAGTCCGCTGATGTTTGTCTTCTGAACCGACTGCAGAAGGCAAGTTTGGTCGGGTACTCCCCCGTCCGTAGCATGGGCTCCATGGGCCCATGTGCGGGTGGCGCGCGCAGTACCGTCAGCCAGAGGTTGGTAGCGGCCAACCGCCAAATCCCGTCACCAGTCGCTGAACACCTCAAGTGTCAGGCGTGCTTTATCGCCTTAAGTCCGTCGCGCGCACTTGCGATGATTCGGAGATCCCATGGCGTACAGCTTTACCGAGAAGAAGCGTATTCGCAAGAGTTTCGCGAAACGCGCAACGGTTCATCAGGTTCCCTTCCTGCTTGCCACCCAGATTCAATCGTATGCCCAGTTCTTGCAGGAGAACGCTCCTGTTGCACAACGCAAGAGCGAAGGTCTGCAAGCGGCGTTCAACGCCATTTTCCCCATCGTGTCGCACAATGGTCTGGCACGCATGGAGTTCGTGTCGTACCACCTGTCCAACCCGCCGTTTGACGTCAAGGAATGTCAGCAGCGTGGTCTGACCTTCCACTCGGCGCTGCGCGCAAAAGTGCGCTTGATCATCAACGACCGCGAGAATCCCACCAAGGTCAAGGAGATCAAGGAGCAGGAAGTCTACATGGGCGAAATTCCGCTCATGACCTCCACCGGTTCGTTCGTGATCAACGGTACGGAACGTGTGATCGTGTCCCAGCTGCACCGTTCGCCGGGCGTGTTCTTCGAGCACGACAAGGGCAAGACGCACAGCTCGGGCAAGCTGCTGTTCTCGGCGCGGATCATTCCGTACCGCGGCTCGTGGCTCGATTTCGAATTCGACCCGAAGGACATCCTGTACTTCCGCGTTGACCGCCGCCGCAAGATGCCGGTGACGATCCTGCTGAAGTCGATCGGTCTGACGCCGGAGCAGATCCTGGCGCACTTCTTCGTGTTCGACAACTTCACGCTCAAGACCGAAGGCGCACTGATGGAATTCGTGCCCGAGCGTCTGCGCGGCGAAGTCGCTCGCTTCGACATTTCCGACAAGAACGGCAAGGTCGTGGTCGAGAAGGACAAGCGCATCAACGCCAAGCACATCCGTGACCTGGATTCCGCCGGCACCAAGCTGATCAGCGTTCCGGAAGACTACCTGCTGGGCCGCGTGCTGGCGAAGAACATCGTCGATCCGGATACCGGTGAAGTCCTGGCCAACGCTAACGACGAACTGACCGAAGGCGTGCTCGAGAAGCTTCGCGACGCCGACGTGAAGGAAATCCAGACGCTGTACACGAACGACCTCGATCAAGGTCCGTACATGTCGGCGACGCTGCGTACGGATGACACGGCCGACCAGACCGCCGCGCGTATCGCTATCTACCGCATGATGCGCCCCGGCGAGCCGCCGACCGAAGACGCCGTTGAAGCGCTGTTCCAACGTCTGTTCTACAACGAAGACTCGTACGACCTGTCGCGCGTTGGCCGCATGAAGGTCAACAGCCGCTTGAACCGTTCGGCTGGTACCGGCCCGATGGTGCTGACGGACGAGGACATCCTCGACACGATCAAGCTGCTGGTGAACCTGCGTAACGGCAAGGGCGAAGTGGACGATATCGACCACCTCGGCAATCGCCGTGTGCGTTGCGTCGGCGAACTGGCGGAAAACCAGTTCCGCGCCGGTCTGTCGCGTGTTGAGCGTGCCGTGAAGGAACGTCTGGGCCAGGCCGAGACGGAAAACCTGATGCCGCACGACCTGATCAACTCGAAGCCGATTTCGTCGGCGATTCGCGAGTTCTTCGGTTCGTCGCAGCTGTCGCAGTTCATGGACCAGACCAACCCGCTGTCGGAAGTCACGCACAAGCGCCGTATTTCGGCCCTGGGCCCGGGCGGTCTGACGCGCGAGCGTGCGGGCTTTGAAGTCCGTGACGTGCACCCGACCCACTACGGCCGCGTCTGCCCGATCGAAACGCCGGAAGGTCCGAACATTGGTCTGATCAACTCGCTGGCGCTGTACGCACAACTGAACGACTACGGCTTCCTCGAAACGCCGTACCGCAAGGTTGAAAACGGCAAGCTGACCGATCAGGTGGATTACCTGTCGGCCATCGAGGAAGGCAAGTACGTGGTGGCGCAGGCCAACGCGACGCTGGACAAGGACGGCAACCTGATCGACGAACTGGTCTCCGCGCGTGAAGGTAGCGAGCGTGAAACCCGTATGGTCACGCCGGACCGCGTGCAGTACATCGACGTGGCACCGTCGCAGATCGTGTCGGCTGCAGCTTCGCTGGTGCCGTTCCTCGAGCACGATGATGCAAACCGTGCACTGATGGGCGCAAACATGCAGCGTCAGGCCGTGCCTTGCCTGCGTGCAGACAAGCCGCTGGTGGGTACCGGCGTCGAGCGCACCGTGGCAGTGGACTCGGGTACCGCCGTGCAGGCAACCCGTGGCGGCGTGGTCGACTACGTTGATGCGAACCGCGTGGTGATCCGCGTGAACGATGCCGAAGCTGTCGCTGGTGAAGTCGGCGTGGACATCTACAACCTGATCAAGTACACGCGTTCGAACCAGAACACGAACATCAACCAGCGTCCGATGGTCAAGGTGGGCGACGTCGTTGCCCGCGGCGACGTGATCGCTGACGGCGCCTCGACCGACATGGGCGAGCTGGCGCTTGGCCAGAACATGCTGGTCGCGTTCATGCCCTGGAACGGCTACAACTTCGAGGATTCGATCCTGATCTCGGAGCGCATCGTGGCTGAAGACCGCTACACCTCGATCCACATCGAGGAGCTGTCGGTCGTAGCTCGCGACACCAAGCTCGGACCGGAAGAAATCACGCGCGACATCTCGAACCTGGCCGAAGCCCAACTGGCTCGCCTGGACGAATCGGGCATCACGTACATCGGCGCTGAAGTGGAAGCCGGCGACGTGATGGTCGGCAAGGTCACGCCCAAGGGCGAGACCCAGCTGACGCCGGAAGAGAAGCTGCTGCGTGCGATCTTCGGTGAGAAGGCGTCCGACGTGAAGGACACCTCGCTGCGCGTGCCTTCGGGCATGAGCGGTACCGTGATCGACGTGCAGGTCTTCACGCGTGAAGGCGTGGTGCGTGACAAGCGTGCCCAGTCGATCATCGACGAAGAACTGAAGCGCTACCGCCTGGACCTGAACGACCAGCTGCGTATCGTGGAAGGCGATGCCTTCCAGCGTCTGGAGCGCCTGCTGGTGGGCAAGGTTGCCAACGGCGGCCCGAAGAAGCTGGCCAAGGGCACCGCGCTCACGAAGGAATACCTGGCCGATCTGGACAAGTGGCACTGGTTCGACATCCGCCCGGCGGAAGACGAAGTCGCGCTGCAGCTGGAAGCCGTGAAGGTCGCCATCGAGCAGAAGCGCCACGACTTCGACCTCGCGTTCGAAGAGAAGCGCAAGAAGCTCACGCAAGGCGACGAACTGCCGCCGGGCGTGATCAAGATGGTCAAGGTGTACCTGGCCGTGAAGCGTCGCCTGCAGCCTGGCGACAAGATGGCCGGCCGTCACGGTAACAAGGGTGTTGTGTCGAAGATCACCCCGATCGAAGACATGCCCTACATGGCCGACGGCACACCTGCTGACATCGTGCTGAACCCGCTGGGCGTGCCTTCGCGGATGAACGTGGGTCAGATTCTCGAAACCCACCTGGGCTGGGCCGCACGCGGTCTGGGCGAGCGCATCGGCAACATGCTCAAGGCGCAAGCCAAGGCTGCCGAGATCCGCAAGCTGCTGGGTCAGATCTACAACGAGAGCGGCAAGGTTGAAGATCTGGACAGCCTGTCGGACGCTGAAATCCTGGAGTTGGCCGAGAACCTGAAGAAGGGCGTGCCGTTCGCGACGCCGGTGTTCGATGGTGCGCATGAGGACGAAATCCGTCGCATGCTGGACCTCGCCTATCCGGCAGACATCGCGAAGGAGAAGGGCCTGACGGCTTCCAAGCAACAGGTCACGCTGTTCGACGGTCGCACCGGTGAAGCCTTCGAGCGTCCGGTCACGCTGGGCGTGATGCACATGCTGAAGCTGCACCACTTGGTCGACGACAAGATGCACGCGCGTTCGACCGGTCCGTACTCGCTGGTGACGCAGCAGCCGCTGGGCGGTAAGGCCCAGTTCGGTGGCCAGCGTTTCGGTGAAATGGAAGTGTGGGCACTCGAAGCGTACGGCGCGTCCTACGTGCTGCAGGAAATGCTGACCGTGAAGTCGGATGACGTGAATGGCCGGACCAAGGTGTACGAGAACATCGTCAAGGGCGAGCACTCGATCGATGCCGGCATGCCGGAATCGTTCAACGTGCTGGTGAAGGAAATCCGCTCGCTGGGTATCGACATCGACCTCGAGCGCAACTGAGCGCCGATGCGGTGAGGGCGTGGCGGCAGCATCGCCATGCCCTGGTAACAGCAGCCATTGACGAAGATTTAGGGTCGGCGACTTTGGGTCACACCAAGACGCCAGCCTCAAACTCAAGGAGTTTGGAATGAAAGCATTGCTCGACCTATTCCGTCAGGTACAGCAAGAAGAGCAGTTTGACGCGATCAAGATCGGCCTCGCGTCGCCTGAGAAAATCCGCTCGTGGTCCTTCGGCGAAGTCAAGAAGCCCGAGACCATCAACTACCGTACGTTCAAGCCTGAGCGTGACGGTCTGTTCTGCGCCAAGATCTTCGGCCCGATCAAGGATTACGAGTGCCTGTGCGGCAAGTACAAGCGCCTGAAGCACCGTGGCGTGATCTGCGAGAAGTGCGGCGTTGAAGTGACGCTGGCCAAGGTGCGCCGTGAGCGCATGGGCCACATTGAACTGGCTGCGCCGACCGCGCACATCTGGTTCCTGAAGTCGCTGCCGTCGCGTCTGGGCATGGTGCTCGACATG
Source organism: Ralstonia sp. GX3-BWBA (assembly GCF_003290055.1). Lineage (NCBI taxonomy): Bacteria > Pseudomonadati > Pseudomonadota > Betaproteobacteria > Burkholderiales > Burkholderiaceae > Ralstonia > Ralstonia sp. GX3-BWBA. The sequence goes on from NZ_QMKS01000018.1 coordinate 9,709, forward strand.
ACGCTGCGCGACATCGAGCGCGTGCTGTACTTCGAAGCATTCGTCGTGGTTGAGCCGGGCATGACCGCGCTCAAGAAGAGCCAGATCATGTCGGAAGACGATTATCTGGCCAAGTGCGACGAGTACGGCGAAGGCGAATTCGTCGCCATGATGGGCGCCGAAGGCATTCGCGAGCTGCTGCGCGGCATCGACATCGAGAAGCAGATCGAGACGATCCGTGCTGAGCTGCAGGCCACGGGCTCGGAAGCCAAGATCAAGAAGTTCGCCAAGCGCCTGAAGGTGCTCGAGGCATTCCAGCGTTCGGGCATCAAGCCGGACTGGATGATCCTCGAAGTGCTGCCGGTGCTGCCGCCCGAGCTGCGTCCGCTGGTGCCGCTGGATGGCGGTCGTTTCGCCACGTCGGACCTGAACGACCTGTATCGCCGCGTGATCAACCGGAACAACCGTCTGAAGCGTCTGCTTGAGCTGAAGGCGCCGGAAATCATCGTGCGCAACGAAAAGCGCATGCTGCAGGAAGCGGTGGACTCGCTGCTGGACAACGGCCGTCGCGGCAAGGCGATGACCGGTGCCAACAAGCGTCCGCTGAAGTCGCTGGCTGAAATGATCAAGGGTAAGGGCGGCCGTTTCCGTCAGAACCTGCTGGGCAAGCGCGTGGACTACTCGGGCCGTTCGGTCATCGTGGTGGGCCCGACGCTGAAGCTGCACCAGTGCGGCCTGCCCAAGCTGATGGCGCTCGAACTCTTCAAGCCCTTCATCTTCCACAAGCTGGAAACGATGGGCATCGCCACCACGATCAAGGCGGCGAAGAAGGAAGTGGAAAGCCAGACGCCGGTGGTGTGGGACATCCTCGAAGAGGTGATCCGCGAGCACCCGGTGATGCTGAACCGCGCGCCGACGCTGCACCGTCTGGGTATCCAGGCGTTCGAGCCGGTGCTGATCGAAGGCAAGGCGATCCAGCTGCACCCGCTGGTCTGCGCGGCGTTCAACGCCGACTTCGACGGTGACCAGATGGCTGTTCACGTTCCGCTGTCGCTCGAAGCGCAGATGGAAGCGCGCACGCTGATGCTGGCGTCGAACAACGTGCTGTTCCCGGCCAACGGTGATCCGTCGATCGTGCCGTCGCAAGACGTGGTGCTGGGTCTGTACTACACGACCCGCGACAAGATCAACGGCCGCGGTGAAGGCATGACGTTCGCCGACATCTCGGAAGTGATCCGCGCCTACGAGAACAAGGAAGTCGAACTGGCTTCGCGCGTGAACGTGCGGATCACCGAGTACGACCTGGTGAACCCGGAAGCTGACGGCGACGCCCGCTTCGCGCCGAAGATCACGCTGCAATCGACCACGGTCGGTCGCGCGATCCTGTCGGAGATTCTGCCGAAGGGTCTGCCGTTCTCGGTGCTGAACAAGCCGCTGAAGAAGAAGGAAATCTCGCGCCTGATCAACACGGCGTTCCGCAAGTGCGGTCTGCGCGAAACCGTGATCTTCGCTGACAAGCTGCTGCAGTCGGGCTTCCGCCTGGCAACGCGCGCCGGTATCTCGATCGCCATCGACGACATGCTGGTGCCGCCGGCCAAGGAGAAGATCATCTCCGAGGCTGCCGCCAAGGTGAAGGAATACGACAAGCAGTACATGTCGGGTCTGGTGACGGACCAGGAGCGTTACAACAACGTCGTGGACATCTGGGGTGCCGCTGGTGACCAGGTGGGCAAGGCGATGATGGAGCAGCTCCAGACCGAAGACGTGATCGACCGCAACGGCAACACCGTCAAGCAAGAGTCGTTCAACTCCATTTACATGATGGCCGACTCGGGCGCACGGGGTTCCGCGGCGCAGATCCGTCAGCTGGCAGGTATGCGTGGCCTGATGGCCAAGCCGGACGGCTCGATTATCGAGACGCCGATTACCGCGAACTTCCGCGAAGGCCTGAACGTTCTGCAGTACTTCATCTCGACCCACGGTGCACGTAAGGGTCTGGCTGATACGGCACTGAAGACCGCGAACTCGGGTTACCTGACCCGTCGTCTGGTCGACGTGACGCAGGATCTGGTGGTGGTGGAAGACGATTGCGGCACCTCCAACGGCGTGGCCATGAAGGCCCTGGTCGAAGGCGGTGAAGTGATCGAAGCCCTGCGCGACCGTATCCTGGGCCGCGTGGTCGTCAACGACGTGGTGAACCCGGAAACGCAGGAAACCGCGATCGAAGCCGGCACGCTGCTCGACGAAGACATGGTGGACCTGATCGACGCGCTGGGCGTGGACGAAGTGAAGGTTCGCACGCCGCTGTCCTGCGATACGCGCTACGGCCTGTGCGCCAAGTGCTACGGTCGCGACCTCGGCCGCGGTGTGCTGGTGAACTCGGGCGAAGCCGTGGGTGTGATCGCTGCGCAGTCGATCGGCGAGCCGGGCACGCAGCTGACGATGCGTACGTTCCACATCGGTGGTGCGGCATCGCGTGCGGCAGTGGCATCGAGCGTGGAAGCGAAGGCAACCGGTACCGTGCGTTTCACGGCGACCATGCGTTACGTCACCAACGCGAAGGGCGAGCAGATCGTCATCTCGCGTTCGGGCGAAGCGCTGATCACCGACGACCACGGCCGTGAGCGTGAGCGCCACAAGATCGTGTACGGCGCAACGCTGCTGGTCAAGGATGGTCAGTCCATCAAGGCCGGCACGCAGCTCGCCACGTGGGATCCGCTGACGCGTCCGATCATCTCGGAGTACTCGGGCACCATCAAGTTCGAGAACGTCGAAGAAGGCGTGACCGTCGCCAAGCAGATGGACGAAGTGACCGGTCTGTCGACGCTGGTGGTCATCGATGCGAAGCGTCGTACCGCTGCCACCAAGGGCATCCGTCCGCAGGTGAAGCTGCTCGACTCGTCGGGCGCTGAAGTGAAGATCCCGGGCACGGACCACTCCGTGACCATCGGCTTCCAGGTGGGCGCGCTGATCACCGTGAAGGACGGTCAGCAAGTGCACGTGGGTGAAGTGCTCGCACGTATCCCGACCGAATCGCAGAAGACGCGTGACATTACCGGTGGTCTGCCGCGTGTGGCCGAGCTGTTCGAAGCCCGTTCGCCGAAGGACGCCGCCGTGCTGGCGGAAGTCACCGGTACGACTTCGTTCGGTAAGGACACCAAGGGCAAGCAGCGCCTGGTGATTACGGATCTCGACGGCAATGCCCACGAGTTCCTGATCGCCAAGGAAAAGCAGGTGCTGGTGCACGACGGCCAAGTGGTCAACAAGGGCGAAATGATCGTTGAAGGCCCGGCTGACCCGCACGACATCCTGCGTCTGAAGGGCGTGGAAGAACTGGCGACCTACATCGTCGACGAAGTGCAGGACGTGTACCGTCTGCAAGGTGTGAAGATCAACGACAAGCACATCGAAGTGATTGTTCGTCAGATGCTGCGCCGCGTGCAGATCGTCGATACCGGCGACACCCGCTTCATCCCGGGTGAACAGGTGGAGCGTTCGGACCTGCTCGACGAAAACGACAAGGTGATCGCGCTGGGCAAGCGTCCGGCGACCTACGAGAACCTGCTGCTGGGTATTACGAAGGCATCGTTGTCGACCGACAGCTTCATCTCGGCGGCGTCGTTCCAGGAAACCACGCGCGTGCTGACCGAAGCCGCCATCATGGGCAAGGTCGACGACCTGCGTGGTCTGAAGGAAAACGTCATCGTTGGCCGTCTGATCCCGGCCGGTACCGGCCTGGCCTACCACCGCGCCCGCAAGGCGAAGGAAGTGGCTGACCGCGACCGCGCTGCAGCGATTGCCGAAGAGGAAGCCGCTTCGATCTTCGAAACGCCTGCCGTCCAGCAAGAAGGCGACGCGTAAGCGAACGCAAGCAACACCATCAAAGCCCGGCCATGTGCCGGGCTTTTTTTTTGCCCGCGTTCTTCTCCGGCGCTTTGTGCGGACACCAAAAACAACACCGGCGTCGCCCGATTCGTATTTTCTTGAGACGTTAACCCGCCTTAACATGCCAACCGCTATGATTTCGCGGTTATAGACCGGCACTTTTTACAATCTGCGCGCCCTCCAGCGAAGCAGGTTCCAGCAAGTCGCCGGCCCCTCCAGTCTTGCCGACGATTCCTCCATGAAGCTCACACGCAAGCAGATCGCCGTTGGTGCGGTCGCCCTGGTCGTTGCCGGTGCGGCGGTGGTGCAGATGGTCTGGCACCCGTTTGGCCGCACACGCGCGCTGCACGCTCGCCAGGTCCAGCTCGACCTGACATATCCCGACGCCCTGATCGACAGCCAAAGCCTGTCGCAACTGCCGCGCGACGTGCTGCGCGTGCCGCTGCTGCGCGATGTGCTGACCGAAGATTTCGTCGCCTATTACGAAGGCAACGAAGACCGCCTCTCGGTGGCCGGTGCGCTGCGCCGCCTGGCGTACGAGCAGAAGCTCGACCTGGCCGAGACGGTGCTCAAGCACGTGTTTGACGAGCCCGCCCGCGTGATGCTGTGGCGTGGTCCGGACGACAAGCTGCGCTACTGGGTGCTCTCGATGCAGCGCAATGGCTTGGCCAAGGCGCTGGAAGCCGTGGCCACCGTGGCTACGAGCGACGCGCAGCTCAGCAAAGTCGCCGATGGGCTCGGCGATTCCGGCGCGCCGGTATACGCGCTCAGGCTCTCGGCCACGCGTTCGATCCTGGTTGCCAGCAAGGGCGATCGGCTGATCGCGCTGTCCGAACCGGGCATCCTGCTGGACAAGGACGGCAAGCCGATTTCCAAGCAGGCGAGCGCGCTGGCGGCGCTGCTGTCGGACGATACCGGCAGGCGCAACGTGCAGGGCACGGCGTATGCGCTGCCCGCGCAGGAGCCGACGGGCCATCACGTTGTGGTGAGCGCGAACTATCTGTCGTTCGGTTATCAGCAGTACTTTCCCGGCATTGAAGCGCTGCGCTTCGACTTCGGTTCGGGCAAGGACGGCGGGGGCAACGGCTGGCAGAGTGCCGCACTCGTCGACCCGAGCCGCCTGACCGGCAAGTGGGACAACGCAGGCCTGTGGCGCGCGCTCCCGTCTGATCCGGCCGCGTGCGCCACGCTGCCGATCGACTGGAAGGCCGCCGGCACGCTGCTGCGATCCGTGGCCGGCGACGCGAAGGAGATCAGTGAAGCCGCCGCGCACGTTGGCGATGCGTTTGCGGGCCCGGCTGCAGCGTGCTGGTACGGCAAGTCGTCGCTGGTCGCGCCGCTGTTCGTAGCGAAGCTGTCGTCGGCGTCGCAGGCCGAGGCGGTCAAGCCGGCCCTGGCAGCGCTGTTCGCTCAGATCGTTGGGTCGTACGAAGCCAAGGCGCAGGCCGACGACAAGTCCGGCCCGTACAAGCGCCTGCCGGTGACCACGAAGCCGGGGCCCGCCAACGCCACGCTGTGGCAGCGCCCGGTGAGCGCGTCCTACGGTACGGCGCAATCGGCGGATGCTCCGTTTGCCGCGCAGCTGTCCTCGGATCGCTACTTCCCCGTCACGCTGGCGATTGCGGGAGACGTGGTGGTGTTCTCGCCGGATGCGCGCCTCGTCGATGACGCATTGGCGGTGCTCGGCAAGCGCTTCCCGGCCGTGGCGGATAGCTTGCCGAAGGACAAGACTGACCGCATCGTCCTGACGATGACGCCCGCATCGCTCGCGCCGCTCGTCCGCCGCGAAGCCGGTGCCGCGCTGCCGGCCGACCAGGAAGCGGTGTTCCTGAACGCTGCGCAGACGCATCTGTTTCCGAAGCTCAAGGCGTTGTCGCGGTATGCGCCGGTGTCACTGGCGTTGGATGGCGGTGTGCCGTCGTCGCGTGGCTGGGTGCCGGTGACGTGGCTCTCAGGCGGACGCGGCCTGCCTGCTGGTGGCGATGGCACGCCGCCGCGGGCTGACGCCGCTGCAGCGTCAGCCCCGTCGGCCGATGCGCCGACCGCTGCGGCCGCGGCTGCGGCTTCCGAAGACAACACAAGCACGCAATGACGTTGCGCGCCCAGGCCGCCGCGCTGAACCGCCGCCGTTGGTTGACGGCGGCGGGCGCCTGTCTGCTCGCTCCGTCTGTGCATGCGTTGTCGGGCTGGGCCGACACGGCGCCGGCGGACGCCGATGCACTGACGCCGGATCAATCCAGTGTGTTCCGTGCGTGGTTCGTTCGCATCGTCAACGAGCAGCTTCGACAAGGCCCGACGCCGCGCTGGACGCATCGCGACTGCGCCGGCCTCGTGCGCTTCGCCGCTGGCGAGGCGCTACGCACGCACGACGCCCGGTGGCTGCGCGCCAACGGCATGCGCGACGCGGAATCCGCGCGACACCTGCCGCCCGAACTAAATCTCACGCCTGCCCAGCGCACGCTGACGCAGCGGTGGGCGCGCTTCGATGGCAGTACTGGAGCGTACGTTTCGGCGCTAGGGCTCATCCAGCAGAACAGCCGATTCATCGCCAAGGATGTCAACCAAGCGCTCCCAGGCGATCTGCTCTTCTTCGATCAAGGCGACGACCAGCATCTGATGATCTGGATGGATCGCTACATCGCTTACCACACCGGCACCGTCACCCGCACCGACAACGGCCTGCGCGCGGTCCCGGTCTCTGAACTGATGCAATGGAAAGACTCGCGCTGGCAGCCGCAGAGCGGCAACCCCAACTTCATCGGCGTGTTTCGTCTGGCCTTTTTGACACGGTAGAAAAACTCATGCGCAACCGTTGGCTGTCGTTCAATCTCGTTGCCGCCGTCAGTCTGATGGTGCTGGCGTTCGTCGCTTCGGTGCCGGCAGCCCATGCGGCCGATGCGCCGGAAACGCCGAACCCCACGCTCGCCGACGTGCCAGGCAGCGGCTACGAGCCGTTCAAGGGGCAGCCATTCTTTCTGTTGTCGGATGCGAGCTACGGCACCGATCAGGAAGCGATGGTCCGCCTTGAAGCGCCGGGCCGCGAGTACAAGGACGAACTGTCCCGCTACGGCGGTGCCGACATCCTCGTCTACCGCGTGCCACAGCCGCTGGAATTTCTGAAGGCGCAGAAGAACCTGCACCGCATCGACGTCAAGGCTAACTACACGGGTGAAGGCCTGGCCAACACGCTCGCCTATTTGTGGGACAACTGGACGCGCCAGGCCCGCCGCGCCTGGCAACGCGTGCTGTCGTTCGCCACGCGCAGCAAGGCCGTGGAGACCGCGCCGCAGTTCAGCATGGGCGATCAGATGACCGCGCCCACGCGCTTCTCGAACAACCCGCAATATGCGCCGCTCAAGGGCTACGAACTGCTGGGCCGCTTCCGCTACCCGATCTGGGACGCCAAGCCCATCGCACCGCCCAAGGACGTAAAGCTCGAGGGCAGCAGCAGCGAATGGATGCCGCAGAACGCCGGCAACGTGATGATTCCGGTCGGCAAGCTGCCGGCGGGTTTGTACATCGTTGAAGCAGTGATTGGCGCATACCGTGCGCACACGCTGCTGTTCGTGTCGGACACCGTGGCCGTTACCAAGGGCACCTCGCAAGGGATGATGGTGTGGACGGCCGAGCGCAAGAGCGGTAAGCCCGTTGCCGGCGCGTCGGTGAGCTGGACCGACGGTGTGGGCGTGCTCGCCTCGGGCACCACCGAGGCGGACGGCACGGCCGACCTGCGCCACGTCTCGCCCGAACGCAGCTACGTGATCGGCAACGACCGCGCGGGCGGCGTGTTCATCTCCGAGAATTTCTATTACGACAGCGAGATCTACAACACCAAGCTGTACGCCTTCACTGATCGTCCCTTGTATCGCCCGGGCGACGAAGTGAACGTCAAGTTCATCGGCCGCAACTTCAAGAACGCGACCGAATCGACTGTGCCGGCTGCCGGCGACATCAAGCTGCAAGTGCTCGACCCGAATGGCGCGCCGGTAGCCACGTCCACCACGCGTCTGGCGGGTGAGACCGGGGCGGACGCGCGCTTTACGCTGCCGTCCAACGCACCGGCAGGCGGCTACTCGCTGCGCTTCGATTACAACGGAGGCACCTATGGTGGCGCTTTCCGCGTGGCCGAATACATCAAGCCACACTTTGACGTGAACCTGTCGCTGGACAAGGCGAGCTACGGCACGGGCGAAGCGGTCAAGGGCAAGATCAGCCTGCGCTATCCGGATGGCAAGCCGGTCAAGAACGGCAAGGTATCGGTCAGCCTGCGCGCGCAACAGGTGACGATGGTGGAGGGCGAGCTGCGTTACGCGGGCCTGTTCCCCGTCAAGCTCGAACAGCAGGAGCTGACCACCGATGGGGACGGCAACGCCAAGCTGGAACTGCCCGCCGCCAAGGAGCCGAGCCGCTACGTCGTGACCGTGTTCGCCAACGACGGTGCGGCGTATCGCGTGAAGGTCACGCGCGAATTGCTGATCGCACGTGGCGCCACGCCGTACAAGCTGTCGACCACGTCGAACTTCACCACGCCGGGGCAGAACGTCTCGTTCACGCTCACGCCGATGCCGGTTGTCGGTGGCACAAGCGGTGCAAGCGCCCCGCCCGCCAAGTGGGATCTGGTGCGCCTGGAAACGCGCACGCGCACCGAAGGCACGCTCGCGCCGGATGCCAAGGGCAACGCCACGTTCCCGGTCAAGTTTGACCAACCGGGCTCGTACACGCTGTCGGTGCGCGATGCTGCCGGCAACCTGCTTGCCGCATCGAGCCACTGGGTGGCTGGCGATGGCGTGCAGACCGTGCCGGGCAATATCGAAATGGTGTTCGACCGCGACCGCTATCAGATTGGCGACACGGCCGAAGCGCTGATCACGTTCCCGCAACCGGTGGACGACGCGTTGCTTACGCTGGAGCGCGACAAGGTCGAGCGCCATGCGTTGCTCACGCGCGGCGGCGAATGGCTGAGCCTGCAGAAGGTCACGCCGTCGCAATACCGCGCGCGCATCAAGATCGGCGCAGAGTTCGCGCCCAACATGACGTTCTCGGTGCTGTACGTTCGCGACGGCGACATGGTGTTCCAGAACGCCGGCATCGTCGTCACGCAACCCACGCTGGACTTGAGCGTGCATGCCGACAAGGCCGTCTACGCCCCGGGCGAGACCGTCACGCTGGACCTGACCAGCGCGCTGGCGGGCAAGCCCGTGCCGGCCAACCTGACCGTCTCGGTGGTCGACGAAATGATCTACGTGCTGCAGCCAGAAGTGGCCCCCAGCATCGTCGACTTCTTCTATCACCCGCGCCGCAACAGCGTGCGCACCACATCGAGCCAGAGCTTCATCAGCTATGACCTGGCGCTCGCCTCGCTGCCGGGCAAACCGGGTGGCACGTATGGCCGCCACAACGAGCGCGGCGTGAAGGTGCTGGAGCGGCCCCGCCGCGACGAGCAGGACACCGCCGCCTGGGTCGCCAACCTGCAGACCGGCGCCGATGGCCGTGCCCGCATGACGTTCAAGATGCCGGATTCGCTGGCGCGCTGGCGCATTACCGTGCGCGCGGTGTCCACCACCGGCGCATCGGACGGCATCGTCGGCCAGCGCACCGCGAGCATCCGCTCCGACAAGCCGCTCTACCTGAAGTGGACCGGCCCGCAACGCTTCCGCGAAAGCGATCAGCCGCGTCTGGACATGGTCGCCTTCAACCAGACCGACAAGGACATCACCGCCGACTGGATCGTCTCGGGCGCAGGCTTGAACGTCAACCAGCGCGTGACGCTTAAGCGCGGCGCCAATTACCTGCGCGCGCCCGTCACGGCGCTGCAGGCGGGTGTCGTGAATGCCGAGCTGAAGCAGGACGACAAGGTTTCGGACCGCCTGCAAACCACGCTCAAGCTGGATGCAACGGGCTGGCTGGCCGACCGTGAAACCGTCGTCCCGCTCACGCAGTTGCAGGGCACGCGCCTGCCGCTCGGGCTGCCGGCTGATGCGCGCGACGTGCGCCTGCGCGTGGTCGGTAACACGGCCAGCCAGTTCGCCCGCGTGGCGGATGACCTGATCGAGTATCCGTACGGGTGCGCCGAGCAGACCGCCAGCCGCCTGATTCCGCTGGCGCTTGCCCAGCAGAGTCTGGCTGCCACCGGCACGCGTCTGGGTGACGGTGGCCCCGCAGGCACGCAAGGTGTCGACGCGCTGCTGCGCACGCAGCGCCAGCGTCTGGCATTGCTGGCCGGCACCAACGGCACCTTCGGCTGGTGGGGCGAGCTGACGACCAGCAGCGCGCTGATCACGTCGTATGCGTATTACGCGGATTGGCTCGCCAGCCGCTCGGTCGGCATCAGCCTGCCGGCAGACAATTGGAAGCAGGTGCTCGAAGCCTACAAGCGCACCAGTCAGAACGAGCCGCTGCTGCATCGCGCGCTCGCGCTGTGGTTTGCCAACGAGATGGGCCTGCCGGTGGCAACGCCGCTGTCGGGGGTGGCCAACGAGCTTGCGCCTAGTGGCGGCAAGGCGGCCAAGGCCCCGGCCGATGCCGATCCTGCAGCGGGCGACAGCCTGATCTTCGTGGCACCGGATTCCACGCGTGGCCGTCAGGTTGCGACGGTGCTGACGGCACAACTGATGCGCCAAATCGGTCAGCCGGTGCCGGAAGCGCTGGTCTCCGCCGACATTGCTGCACGCAACGCGCTCGCTGCCAACAACTCGCCGCTGGTGCAGAGCCTGTTGCTGATGGGCGGTGGCCGCTCGGCTGCCGACCCAGCACCGTTGCTGGCCCGCGCGAGTGCCGCCATGCCGACGATGGATCGCGCTGTCGCGCTGGCCTGGCTGCAGAAGGGGTTGGGCGGCCTGCAGGGCGCGAGCACTGCCACCGTCCAGCCGGCCGTTTCGGCCGCCGGCTGGCAGGCGACGCGCTCGCCGGTGGGTGTGCCGACGTGGCGCTGGACCGGCGCGCAAGTGCCCGCCGCGCTGGACCTGACGGCGGCTCCGACCGACGTGACCACGCAATCGGCCATCGTGTCGTACCGCAGCCGTGCGGCCGAGGCCTCCAAGCTGCCGATCACGGTGGAGCGCAAGTTGTACCGTCTTGAGCCGATCGACAGCGCGCCCGCCAAGGCCGATCCGAAGGCGCTCAAGCAGCCGGCGGCCGACGCTACCAGCAGCGGCATTGCCTTTACCGCCAAGCCCGTCAAGCCAGGCGACACGCTCGACAGCAACGCCCTCTACGTTGACGAGGTGGTGCTGACGCCGCGCCAAGGCACGTACCGCTACGGCCTGGTCGAAGTGCCGCTGCCGCCGGGCGCCGAAGTGGAAGCCACCACCTGGGGCATCCAGATCGACGGCCTGAAAGGCGAGCCGAACGAAGGCAACGGCGCGCAGGCGTTCGAGCGCAAGGCCGCGTATGAAATGGGTCAGCTCTCGTACAACCAGCCGGTGCCCGCGCTGGAGCGCCCGACCGTGCTGCGCCAGCTTGTGCGCTTCTCGCTGCCGGGCCGCTTTGCGCTGCCGCCGGTGCGCTACTTCCGCATGTACCAGCCGGAAGCGAAGGCGTTCCAGGGCGACGGCAAGACGGCTAGCTATCCGTTCAAGGTGGAGTGATCTGGCGATGCGCTCCCGCCTGCTCGCGCGTGGTGTGCTGACCGGCCTGTTCTGGGCTGCCAGCGCCTGCGCGCTTGCCGGGCAGGCTGGGCACGCCACCGCCGCGCCGGTTGGCCAGCCCCTTCCGCAACTGCGATATGCCGCTTTGCAAGGCGACGAAGCCAGGCTCTGGCAATTTAGCGCTGACCCGGCCGGCGGCGTGCCGCAAGCCACCGTGTTGCCGCGCGACGCCGAAACGCCGCTCGGCAGCGTCTGGAAGCTCTTCGTCTACAGCTACCTCGTCTCGCGCCGCATCAACACGCCCGACTACACGTGCCACGGCAACGACGCCGAGGAAGTCTACTGCTGCACTGCCGGCGACAGCATCGACCGCGAGCGCGCGCTCATCCAATCGTGCGGACGCTATTTCGAACCCGCACGTCTGGGCCTGGATCGCGCGGATTGGCGCCGCTTCTGGCAGCAAGCCGGATCGCCCGCATGGCTGCGCGACCTGCGTGCCATGCAACCGACGCATCGCGTGCCGGTCGCCGATCTGCTCACCGCGTTGCGGTCCGTCCCGGCCGATGGTCGCGAGACTGCCGCGCAGACGCTCGTCTCCGTGCTGACCGTCGGGCGCGGCGAGGGCACGGTATCGGATTTCGGCGGCCTGCTGCGTGCCAAGACGTGGACGATGCCCGACCCGCAGCGCCCCGGCGCGTCGATTGGCGGCGCGGCTGGCTGGTTGGCCGATGGCACGCCCGTCTGGTTGGGCGGCGCTGGGTCGAGCAACCAGGTGCTGGCCGCCGCCGCACCGCGCCTCACGCCGTTGATCGAGCAGACGCCCGTGCCCGACGATGATGCCTGCGTCGCGGTGGACTTCTTCGCGCGTTACCCGATTCGCGAGGTGCGCGATGGCAGCGGCAAACCGGTCGCCCCCGGTCGCCTTGAAGGCCGCTACGCCGTGCGCTTCGTCAACGGCAACACGCTGCCGATCGAAAGCAAGGGTGAATTGACGCTCGCGCGCCAGAACAACACGCCGGTCATCACGGGCCGCCTGGGCATGAACGATTACGTGGCGCGCGTGGTCGAGCGCGAAGGCGAACTTGCCGAGCCACAGGCCGCGCGTGCGTTGGCCGTGGCGGCGCGCAGCTATCTCGTGCAGCACGCCTCACGCGACAAGGGCTGCTACCGCATCGCTGACAGCTCGCGCACGCAGCGCGTGCTGCCGCGCCCGCCGCTGGCCGCCGCACGCAACGCCGCCGAATTTACCGACACGCTGGTCCTGACCGGCCAGTCCGTGCAGTACCACGGCACCATCAGCGCGCGCGGCCAGATGAGCTGGACCGCTGCGCGTGCCGCCGCACAGCGCGGTCAGGGGTTTGATGCCATCCTCGCGCAGTGGTGGCCGCAGGCAACGCTCACGTCGTTCCAGAGCCCGGTGGCGGGGGATTGTTCGCCGGTGGCAGGCGCACAGCAGTGGCTGCAGGCGCACGCACCGCGTTGGTCCGCGCGCCTGAGTGCCGAGCCCGGTTATGAGACACCGCCGCTGCCCGCGGTGTGCGTCGTACAAGAGGGCCGGCCGTACGCCGATGCGCGCCGCAACCGGCTCTACGTGCACCTGCTTGCCACCGAGGAAGACCGCATCGCGCTGACGCACGAATATTTGCATCTGGCCTTTGCGCGGCACCCGCGCGGGCAGGACGAACAGTTTGTCGAGGCGATGGCGCGTCGCCTGATCCGAGGGGAGGGTTTGCTGTGAAGAGTGGGATGACGCGCTTGGCGCTTGGGGCTGCCGTGCTGCTGCTGGCCGCTTCGGCATTGGCTGAGCCGGTGGCCGATCTGGAGGGGCCCATCGGCGGCTGGCGCAACAGCAAGCTGACCAACGAGCTGGAGCAATACACCGCGGCGTATCCGAAACCGCCCGTGGACCGTGGTGCGCAAAAATACCGCACGCTCATCGCCGGGCGCATCCGCGCGGCTGGCAAGCAGCGTCGCCCGCCGGTGCTCGTTGTCAACGGCAACGCCATGCCGCTGTATGGCGACGGCGAGGGCCGCTTCGCACGCCCCTGGGCGTTCGGCCCAGGCTCGAACAGCGTCGAAATCGTGAGCCCCGACGGCCAGTCGCGCCAGCGCCTGCAGTTTTACGAGGCCGACACCACCAAGACGTCGGCCAAGCTGCGCGCCATCCTCACGTGGGACGACCCGCGCGCCGAGGTCGACATGCACGTCATTTCGCCGATTGGCGATCACGCGTTCTGGGCGCAGCCGCTGCTGTCCGACGGTGGCGGCCTCGACGTGGACAGCGTTGACGGTGCCGGGCCGGAGATTTTCTCGACTGCCGCGCCGCGTCCGGGCGTGTGGTTGTTCTATGTGAACTACTGGGGCAACTTCAACGCCGGCGGCTACAACTTCGACGAAAAGGCGCACGATCGCGATCTCATCACCGCGCAACTGACGCTGATCTATAACGAGAACACGCCCAACGAGCGGCGCGAGTTCGTCAGCGTGCCGCTGCGCAAGATCGGCGAGCTGGCGCTGATGAAATCGATCCGCTTCTGACGTGACGCACATGATGCCTTCCACTTTCCGTCTTGCCGCTGCCATCGCGCTTGCCACGTCTGTGGCCACCGGCGGCGTGCTTGCGCAAACCGACGCCGGGAATATCGAGATCACCGCGCCGCTCAACGGCTGGCGCAATTCGGCGGGCGACGAATCCCGCTACACGCAGGACGTGCATTACCCGGCGGTGTCGGTGTCGACGCCGCAAGGGCAGGGCATCGCGTCGATGATTGCGGGGCGCATCCGCAATCAGCCGAAGACTGCCGCAGCAGCGGACGAAAGCAAGCCGCGCCGCCGTCGCGGAGCCGATGGCTCGTCGGTGGGCACGCTGATCGTCAACGGCGTGGCCATGCCGCAGCGCATCGAGGCCGACGGTACGTTCTCGCGCCCGTATGCATTTGGCGCGGGCAGCAACAGCGTCGAGGTGCGCAGCGCGCGCGGCGACGCCAAGCGCGTGCAGTTCTACGACAGCTACTCCGGCAAGCAGCGTCCGCGTTTGCGCGTGGTCCTGTCGTGGGACACCGACGGCACCGATCTCGACTTGCACGTCATTTCGCCCGATGGGCAGCACGCGTGGTACGGCAACCGCGTGGTCGAAAACGGCGGCGCGCTCGACGTGGACGTGACGACCGGCTATGGTCCGGAGATCTATTCGAACCCGGCCCCCGTGCCCGGCACGTATCTCGTCTACGTGAATTACTACGGCAGCGGCAATGACCGCAGCGCGATCACGACCGCCACCGTCACCATCATCACCGACGAGAACACGCCATCCGAGCGCCAGCAGACGTTTGTCGTGCCGATGCGCAAAGCCGGCGATCTGACGCTGTTACGCAGTTTCACGATGAAGTAGCCCACACGATTTCGGAGTCGCCATGGATACGCAGACCGTTGCCGTCTACGACACCCTAGCCGAGACCTTCGCGCAGGAGTGGCGCGAGCAGCCCGCGCCTGAAGACCTGTACGCGTTGCTGCGCCGCGAGTTCAAGGCGGGCGGCGCCACCGCCGACATCGGCTGTGGCGCAGGGCGCGAGGTGGCGTGGCTCAACGCTAACGGTTATCCGGCCGTCGGCTACGACGCGTCCGCCGGGCTGCTGGAAGCGGCGCGCGAGCAGTATCCAGGGCTGTCTTTCCGGCAGGCGCTGCTGCCCGAGTTGGTCGGTATTGCCGAAGGCGCGTTCGACAACGTCCTCTGCGAGACCGTCATCATGCATTTGCCGCCCGAGCAGATTGGCGCGTCGGTGGAGCGCCTGGTGTCGTTGCTGCGCTCGGATGGCACGCTGTACCTGAGCTGGCGCGTCACGCCGGACGCCGACCAGCGCGATGGGCGCGGCCGGCTGTTCACGTCGTTCGATGCGACGCCCGTGCGCCAGGCGCTGGCCGGCACCGAACTGGTCTTTGACGAGGCGGCTGTCAGCCAGTCGTCGGGACGGACGATCCATCGCATCGTTGCACGCAAGGTTTAACCGCAGCGTTGCCCACAATCCGAGTGTCCTGATTGACCACCCCTCGGCGGGGTTTGTCACAATAGCGGTTTCGCCCAGCCCGCGCGTGACACCGCGCGCACCCGCCGCCCCGATGTACGACTCTCCCGCCATAGACCACGCGCTGCAGGCGCTGCCCGAAGACACCGCCGCCGCTACGCATGCGGTGCTGCACGATGTGTTCGGCTACAGCGCTTTCCGCGGCCCACAGGCGGAAATCGTCACCCATGTGGCGGACGGCGGCGATTGCCTTGTGCTGATGCCTACCGGCGGCGGCAAATCGCTCTGCTATCAGATCCCGGCGCTCGTGCGGCACCGGCGCGGGCAGGGCGCAGGCATTGTGGTTTCGCCGCTGATCGCGCTGATGCAGGATCAGGTGGCCGCGTTGGAAGAGGCCGGCGTGCGCGCTGCATACCTCAACTCCGCGCTGACGGGCGCCGAGGCCGCCCAGGTCGAGCGAGACCTGGCTGCTGGGCGGCTGGATCTCGTCTACGTCGCGCCCGAACGGTTGATGACGCCGCGCTTCCTCGACTTGCTTGAGCGATCGCGCATCGGCCTGTTTGCCATCGACGAAGCGCACTGCGTGTCGCAATGGGGGCACGATTTCCGGCCTGAGTACATCCAGCTTTCCGTGCTGCACGAGCGTTTCCCGCACGTGCCTCGCGTTGCGCTCACCGCCACGGCCGATGCCGTCACGCGCGACGAGATCGTTGAGCGGCTGGCGTTGACGGACGCGCGCGTCTTCCTCTCCAGCTTCGACCGTCCGAACATCCGCTACACCATCGTCGAGAAGGACAGCGCGCGTCAGCAGTTGCTGCGCTTCATCCGCGCCGAGCACATGGATGGCGACACCTGCGACGCCGGCATCGTCTACTGCCTGTCGCGCAAGAAGGTGGAGGAGACCGCGCAGTGGCTGGCCGAGCAGGGCATCCGCGCGCTGCCGTATCACGCCGGGATGGACTCTGAAGTGCGCGCCCGCCATCAGGCGATTTTCCGCAAGGAGGAGGGCGTCGTGATGGTGGCGACCATCGCCTTTGGCATGGGCATCGACAAGCCCGACGTGCGTTTCGTTGCGCATCTGGATTTGCCCAAGAGCCTGGAAGGCTATTACCAGGAAACCGGTCGCGCAGGTCGCGACGGCATGCCGGCCAACGCGTGGATGGCGTATGGACTGGCCGATGTGGTGCAGCAGCGCCGCATGATCGACGAGTCTGATGCGGACGATGCGCACAAGCGCGTATCAACCGCCAAGCTCGAAGCGCTGCTCGGCCTGTGCGAAGCCGCAAGCTGCCGCCGTGTGGCCCTGCTTGCGTACTTTGGTGAAAGCAGCCAGCCGTGCGGCAACTGCGATACGTGCCTGACTCCGCCGCAAACCTGGGACGCCACGCGCGAGGCGCAGATGGCGCTGTCCTGCGCATACCGCGTGCAGCAGGCCAGTCGCGTGAGCTTTGGCGCTGGCCAGCTCATCGATATCCTGCGCGGCAATGCGACCGAGCGCATCAAACAGTGGCACCACGAGACGCTCTCCACCTTCGGCATCGGCAGCGATCTGTCCGAAGCCGCGTGGCGCGGCGTGTTCCGACAGTTGGTCGCGCAGGGCTTGTTCGCGGTGGATCACGGCGGCCACGGCGCGCTGATCCTGACCGACGCGGCGCGCCCCGTGCTCAAGGGCGCGCAGTCGGTGATCCTGCGACGTCAGGCCGAGAAGGTGCGTGGCTCGTCCTCATCGTCGACGAAGAAGGAGCGTCGCGCCGATCCGGCCGCCGAGCTTTCCTCGGAGGCGCAGGTCCGCTGGCAGGCGTTGCGTGCCTGGCGGACGCAGGCCGCGCGTGAGCACAGCGTGCCCGCCTATGTGATCTTCCACGACGCCACACTCGCGCGCATTGCCGAGACCGATCCGGATTCGCGCGAGGCGCTCGGCGAGCTGCCGGGCATTGGCATGGCAAAGCTGGACCGCTACGGCCAGGCGCTGCTCGACGTGCTGGAGAAATGCCGCGAGCAGGCTTAAGCGGACGGCGGCAATGGACCCATCACGCCGGTGCTGCGGATGTGGTCACCCAAAAAATCGACAAACGCCCGTACCTTCGGCAGCAGGTGCACACGCTGCGTGAAGACGGCGTGCAGCGGCACCTCCCGCGCGGCGTAGTTCGTCAGCACCGCCTGCAAGCGGCCGGCCGCAATATCGTCGCGCACCAGATACGCTGGCCCGAGCGATACCCCCAACCCTGAACGTGCCGCCTCTCGCAGCACGAGGCTGTTGTTGGCCAGCATCGAACCATTCACATGGGCGATGTGGCGTTGGCCGGCGGCGTCCGTCAGCACCCAGTCGTGCGGCCCGTCGTAGTTGGCGTAGACGAGGCAGTTGTGGTCGCGCAAATCCTCCGGCGATTGCGGAATGCCCCGCTCGCGAAAATACGACGGCGCCCCGTAGATGGCGTGCGCGCAACTCGCCAGCCGCCGCGCCACCAGCGAAGAATCCTCCAGCATGCCGATGCGGATCGCCACGTCGATGCGCCCAGCGACAAGATCGGCGTAGCGGTCGTTCATGTCCAGATCGATCTGCACGGCGGGGTAGCGCGCCTGGAATGCGCCCAGCAGCGGCGCCAGCAATGTCACCGCAAACGAGGCCGGCGCGGACACCCGCAGCGTGCCGCGCGCCTCGTCGCGTAAGGCGGTCACGGCCTGCTCTGCCGCATCGACGAGCGCCAGGCCCTCGCGGCTTTTCTCGAAGAACGCCGCGCCCGCTTCGGTGAGCGACAGGCGCCGCGTTGTTCGTTGCAGCAGGCGCGTCTGCAACCGAGCCTCCAGTCGCGCCAGCGCCTTGCTGATCACACCGCGGGACATACCCATCGCATCCGCCGCCGCCGACAAGCTGCCGCGTTCCACTACCTGCACGAAGATCGCCACGTCAGAGAGTCGGTCCATATTTGCGCGCCTGTGGAAACAATATTGCGCCAGAGGCTACCTTAATCTGCGCGAATCGGCTGGCTACGATGGGTGCTCCGATCCTATGTCCTGTTCATCATGACTACCGAAGCTCCTGCCGTTGCCGTTTCCAACCCGCCAGCCGCCGACCGGCTGCCCCGCAGTGCCACACCGTTGTTTGCCGCCGCCGTCGGGCTCATCGTCATCAACCTGTTCGGCATCCAGCCGCTCGTTGCCGAGATCGCCGCGAGCATCGGCTGGACCACGGCCGCCACCGGGCTGCTCGTCACCGCGACGCTCATCGGCTACGGCATTGGCCTGTTGCTGCTGATGCCGCTGACCGATCTGCAGGACAACCGCGCGCTCGCCTCGCGCACGCTGTGGGGCGCGGTGGCTTCGCTGGCGCTGACCACCGTCGCGCACAGTGGCCAGGTGCTGATGCTCGCCGCCTTTGCCATCGGCCTCACGTCGACTGTCATTCAGATGCTGATTGCGCTGGCGGGCCGCCTGGCCGCCGACCACCGGCGCGGGCGCGTGCTCGGCGACATCATGATCGGCCTGAACCTGGGTATTCTGCTGTCGCGCCCGGCGGCCAGCCTGATTGCGGCGCAGTGGGGCTGGCGAGCGTTCTACGGCGCATCGGCGGTGGCGATTGCCGTGCTGGCCGTCTTCCTGCCGCGCGTGATGCCGACCTTCGTGCCGCCGCGCACGCTGTCGTACGGCGCGCTGCTGGGCTCGTACGGTCGTCTGCTGCGGAGCGAACCGTTGTTGCGCCGCCGCGCCGCCACCCAGGCCTTGCTGATGGCCGCGTTTACGCTGTTTTGGACCGCTGTGGCCCTGCGGTTGGCGGCAGCGCCGTTCCATCTTTCGCAAAACGGCATCGGCATCTTCGCGCTGTGCGGCGCGGCTGGTGTTGTGGCCGCGCCGATTGCCGGACGGCTGGCGGATCGCGGTTTGGTGCGCGTGGGCACGCTGCTCGCGCATGCCAGTGCGGCGACGGGTTTGCTGTTAGCGCTGGCTTCGGCCCTGCTGCCAGGCCTAAGCGTCCCCGCCATGCTGACGATGCTGGTGGCCGCGGCGCTTCTGCTCGACTTCGGTGCCATCGGCGACCAGGCGCTCGGCCGCTACATGGTCAACACGCTGTCACCGGAGATTCGCGGGCGCGTGAATGGTTTGTACACCGGAGCATTCTTCTTTGGTGCGGCCGCAGGCGGTGGACTGGCCGGCGTGGCGTGGGCGGGTGGCGGATGGATCGGCGTATCCGTTCTCGCCCTCGCGTTTGTGGCGGCGGCTGCCCTCGTCTTTGTGTGGCCGGCGAGTGCGCCGCGTGCCATTGGCGCCACACCGCGCCGTTGCTGACCTTCCTCACGCGTCGCCAGACTGGTGGCGCGCTTGACGCTTGCAAGACAGCCCGCTATAGTGCCAGATTCGAGTTTTTGGCTTCTGGTTTTGCGCGTCCATGCCCGGCAAAGCGCTGTGCAAGACATCTGAACCAGACGGGCTCGCGCTCTTTGGTCTTGATCTGTTCCCGCAGGTCCTCCCTTCAGAGCGTTCTGCTCGCCACTTCCATAAAACCCGATTGCGCCGTCCGCCTCACAAATGAGGCGTTCACGTTACGTGAACCGGCGATTTTTCAAAAACCAAGCTGGATTGAACAATGCCAACCATCAATCAACTGGTTCGCAAGCCCCGCGTCTCGGAAAAGCTGAAGAGCAAGAGCCCGGCACTTGAGAACTGCCCGCAGCGTCGCGGCGTGTGCACCCGCGTGTACACCACGACGCCGAAGAAGCCGAACTCGGCACTGCGTAAGGTCGCCAAGGTGCGCCTGACCAACGGTTTCGAAGTCATTTCGTACATCGGCGGTGAAGGCCACAACCTGCAAGAACACAGCGTCGTGCTGATCCGCGGCGGCCGTGTGAAGGACTTGCCGGGTGTGCGTTACCACATCGTGCGCGGCTCCCTTGACCTGCAAGGCGTCAAGGATCGTAAGCAAGCGCGTTCGAAGTACGGCGCGAAGCGTCCGAAGGCGGCCTAAGTCGTCCGTGAGATCGCGCCGCTTTTGCGGTCACGGTCTTGTCATGAGCAGGCGGTACAACGGTGCGTTTTTTGACCGCACTGGCACCGTCGAGTAAGTGGTCACCCGGCTCAGATTGTTGGAAGACAAGCTAGTTGGTGGCCGGAGAACCGAAGCGGTTCTCAACTGAACAGAGAAGGAAAGAAGATGCCACGTCGTCGTGAAGTCCCCAAGCGGGAAATTCTGCCGGACCCGAAGTTCGGCAATGTGGAAGTCGCCAAGTTCATGAACGTCCTGATGCTGGACGGCAAGAAGTCGGTGGCTGAGCGTATCGTCTACGGTGCGTTCGACCAGATCGAGAAGAAAGCAGGCAAGGCGCCTATCGAGGTGTTCACGCTGGCTATCGGCAACATCAAGCCGGTGGTCGAAGTGAAGAGCCGTCGTGTTGGTGGCGCCAACTATCAGGTGCCGGTCGAAGTCCGGCCGTCGCGTCGTCTGGCATTGGCGATGCGTTGGCTGCGGGAAGCTGCGAAGAAGCGCAGCGAGAAGTCGATGGCCCTGCGTCTGGCTGGTGAGCTGCTCGAAGCCTCGGAAGGCCGCGGCGGCGCCATGAAGAAGCGCGACGAAGTGCACCGCATGGCTGAAGCCAACAAGGCGTTCTCGCACTTCCGCTTCTAAGCGACGCGAGACGTTGTTGGTTGCTGGGCGGGCTGTGTGCGCACATCTCGCCCATTTGTATTAGGGGCGCTTGGCCACGGGCCGGCGCCCCGTTGACGAATCTGAGGATTAACCGTGGCTCGTAAGACCCCCATTGAGCGCTACCGTAACATCGGTATTTCCGCTCACATCGACGCCGGCAAGACCACCACGACCGAGCGGATCCTGTTCTATACCGGTGTGAACCACAAGATCGGTGAAGTGCATGATGGCGCTGCCACCATGGACTGGATGGAGCAGGAGCAAGAGCGCGGCATCACCATTACGTCTGCTGCTACCACCGCCTTCTGGAAGGGCATGGGCGGCAACTACCCCGAGCACCGCTTCAACATCATCGACACCCCGGGCCACGTGGACTTCACCATCGAGGTGGAGCGTTCCATGCGTGTGCTGGACGGCGCGTGCATGGTGTACTGCGCAGTGGGTGGCGTGCAGCCGCAGTCGGAAACCGTCTGGCGTCAGGCCAACAAGTACAAGGTGCCGCGTCTGGCGTTCGTCAACAAGATGGACCGTACCGGCGCGAACTTCTTCAAGGTCTACGACCAACTGAAGACCCGTCTGAAGGCCAACCCGGTGCCCGTCGTGGTGCCCATCGGCGCTGAAGATGGTTTCCAAGGCGTCGTCGATCTGCTGGAAATGAAGGCGATCATTTGGGACGAAGCCAGCCAAGGCGTGAAGTTCGAATACACCGACATCCCTGCAGAACTCGTTGACACGTGCAATGAGTGGCGCGAGAAGATGGTCGAGTCGGCCGCTGAAGCCAGCGAAGAGCTGATGGAAAAGTACCTGGGCGGCGAAGAGCTGACCCGTGCTGAGATCGTCAAGGCACTGCGCGACCGTACCATCGCCTGCGAAATCCAGCCGATGCTGTGCGGCACCGCGTTCAAGAACAAGGGCGTGCAGCGCATGCTCGACGCCGTGATCGACTTCCTGCCGTCGCCGGTCGACATTCCGCCGGTTCAAGGCATTGACGAAAACGACGAAGAAAAGAAGCTCGAGCGCAAGGCAGACGACAACGAAAAGTTCTCGGCGCTGGCGTTCAAGATCATGACCGACCCGTTCGTTGGTCAGCTGATCTTCTTCCGCGTCTACTCGGGCAAGATCAACTCGGGCGACACCGTGTACAACCCGGTGAAGCAGAAGAAGGAGCGTCTGGGCCGTATTCTGCAGATGCACGCCAACCAGCGCGAAGAAATCAAGGAAGTGCTGGCAGGCGACATCGCCGCTGCAGTGGGTTTGAAGGACGCTACTACGGGTGACACGCTGTGCGATCCGACCGCTCCGATCATTCTCGAGCGCATGGTGTTCCCGGAGCCGGTGATTTCGCAGGCTGTCGAGCCGAAGACCAAGGCTGACCAGGAAAAGATGGGTATCGCCCTGAACCGCCTGGCTGCTGAAGATCCGTCGTTCCGCGTGCGCACCGATGAAGAATCGGGCCAGACCATCATTTCGGGTATGGGCGAGCTGCACCTCGAAATTCTGGTCGATCGCATGAAGCGCGAATTCGGCGTGGAAGCCAACATTGGCGCCCCGCAAGTTGCCTACCGCGAAACCATCCGCAAGAAGGTTGAAGACGTCGAAGGCAAGTTCGTCAAGCAGTCCGGCGGTCGTGGTCAGTATGGTCACGCTGTGATCACGCTGGAACCGGCGGATGACGAGGCGAAGAAGGCTGGCAAGAACTTCGAATTCGTCGACGCCATCAAGGGCGGTGTGATTCCTCGCGAATACATCCCGGCGGTGGAGAAGGGTATCGTCGACACGCTGCCGGCCGGTATTCTGGCGGGCTTCCCGGTGGTGGACGTGAAGGTCACGCTGACGTTCGGTTCGTACCACGACGTGGACTCGAACGAAAACGCGTTCCGCATGGCCGGCTCGATGGCTTTCAAGGAAGCCATGCGCCGCGCCACCCCGGTTCTGCTCGAGCCGATGATGGCTGTGGAAGTGGAAACGCCGGAAGACTACACGGGTACCGTGATGGGCGACTTGTCGTCCCGCCGCGGCATCGTGCAGGGCATGGACGACATGGTGGGCGGCGGCAAGATCATCAAGGCCGAAGTCCCGCTGTCGGAAATGTTCGGTTATTCGACGTCGCTGCGCTCGCAGACGCAAGGCCGCGCCACGTACACCATGGAATTCAAGCAATACGCTGAGGCACCGAAGAACATCGCCGAAGCTGTGATGGCTGCCAAGGGTACGAAGTAATCCACGTGTTTTGGGCGGCGCGCGTGTGCGTGCCGCCCGCATCCAAATCTAGTAATTAGCCGATTCCGAATTGAGGAGCTGACATGGCAAAGGAAAAGTTCGAGCGGACCAAGCCGCACGTGAACGTTGGTACGATTGGTCACGTTGACCACGGCAAGACGACGCTGACCGCAGCGATCGCAACCGTGCTGTCGAGCAAGTTCGGTGGTACCGCGAAGAAGTACGACGAAATCGACGCAGCGCCGGAAGAAAAGGCGCGCGGCATCACGATCAACACCGCGCACATCGAGTACGAAACGGCTAACCGTCACTACGCGCACGTTGACTGCCCGGGCCACGCCGACTACGTCAAGAACATGATCACCGGTGCCGCCCAGATGGACGGTGCCATCCTGGTGTGCTCGGCCGCTGACGGCCCGATGCCGCAAACGCGTGAGCACATCCTGCTGGCCCGTCAGGTTGGTGTGCCGTACATCATCGTCTTCCTGAACAAGTGCGACATGGTGGACGACGCCGAGCTGCTGGAGCTGGTCGAGATGGAAGTGCGCGAACTTCTGTCGAAGTACGACTTCCCGGGCGACGACACCCCGATCATCAAGGGTTCGGCCAAGCTGGCGCTGGAAGGCGACAAGGGCGAACTGGGCGAAGTGGCCATCATGAACCTGGCCGACGCACTGGACACCTACATCCCGACGCCGGAGCGCGCTGTTGACGGCACGTTCCTGATGCCGGTGGAAGACGTGTTCTCGATCTCGGGTCGCGGCACCGTGGTGACCGGCCGTATCGAGCGCGGCGTCGTCAAGGTCGGTGAAGAAATCGAAATCGTCGGTATCGCCATGGACGGCGACAAGCCGAAGATCGACAAGACGACCTGCACGGGCGTGGAAATGTTCCGCAAGCTGCTCGACCAAGGTCAAGCTGGCGACAACGTCGGTATTCTGCTGCGCGGTACGAAGCGCGAAGACGTCCAGCGCGGCCAAGTGCTGGCCAAGCCGGGCTCGATCAAGCCGCACACGGAATTCACGGGCGAGGTCTACATCCTGTCGAAGGACGAAGGTGGCCGTCACACGCCGTTCTTCAACAACTACCGTCCGCAGTTCTACTTCCGTACGACGGACGTGACTGGCTCGATCGCCCTGCCGGAAGGCAAGGAAATGGTCATGCCGGGCGACAACGTGTCGATCACCGTCAAGCTGATCGCCCCGATCGCCATGGAAGAAGGTCTGCGCTTCGCTATCCGTGAAGGCGGCCGTACCGTGGGTGCTGGCGTCGTTGCCAAGATCCTGAAGTAAAAGGCGGATCGATGCGCTGTTCCTCGTAAGGGGGCGGCGCATCGCCTGTTGCATCGCTCTTTCAATCTACAGGCGGCCCGGCCGCCATGCTCTTTAAGGAAACATCATGCAGAACCAGAAGATCCGTATCCGCCTGAAGGCTTTCGACTATCGTCTGATCGACCAGTCGGCCGCTGAAATCGTTGAAACCGCCAAGCGCACCGGCGCGATCGTTAAGGGCCCGGTGCCCCTGCCGACCCGCATCCAGCGTTTCGACGTTCTGCGTTCGCCGCACGTCAACAAGACCAGCCGCGACCAGTTCGAGATCCGTACGCACCAGCGCCTGATGGACATCGTCGATCCGACGGACAAGACCGTCGACGCGCTGATGAAGCTGGACCTGCCGGCTGGCGTGGACGTCGAGATCAAGCTGCAATAAGCAAGACAACGCTGCCGGATCACTCCGGTAACGGGCAAACGGCGAGCTAAGTGCTCGCCGTTTTGCTTTTGGGCGCGGAATGTTGCATTGCGCACGATGCCCGGACCATCATTCGGCAAACGCTCTTGCATGTTGTCCGTAACCGGGATATATTGTAGGGCTACCCCTTTAGTCAGGGGAGTGGGC
>NZ_QMKS01000002.1:0-209460 GCF_003290055.1 Ralstonia sp. GX3-BWBA
CAATAAAATGGTGGCTGCGACTGTTTAATAAAAACACAGCACTCTGCAAACACGAAAGTGGACGTATAGGGTGTGACGCCTGCCCGGTGCCGGAAGATTAAATGATGGGGTGCAAGCTCTTGATTGAAGTCCCGGTAAACGGCGGCCGTAACTATAACGGTCCTAAGGTAGCGAAATTCCTTGTCGGGTAAGTTCCGACCTGCACGAATGGCGTAACGATGGCCACACTGTCTCCTCCCGAGACTCAGCGAAGTTGAAGTGTTTGTGATGATGCAATCTCCCCGCGGCTAGACGGAAAGACCCCATGAACCTTTACTGTAGCTTTGCATTGGACTTTGAACCGATCTGTGTAGGATAGGTGGGAGGCTTTGAAACCGGGACGCTAGTTTCGGTGGAGCCGACCTTGAAATACCACCCTGGTTTGTTTGAGGTTCTAACCTTGGCCCGTGAATCCGGGTCGGGGACAGTGCATGGTAGGCAGTTTGACTGGGGCGGTCTCCTCCCAAAGTGTAACGGAGGAGTTCGAAGGTACGCTTGGTACGGTCGGACATCGTACCTAAAGTGCAATGGCAAAAGCGTGCTTAACTGCGAGACCGACAAGTCGAGCAGGTGCGAAAGCAGGACATAGTGATCCGGTGGTTCTGTATGGAAGGGCCATCGCTCAACGGATAAAAGGTACTCTGGGGATAACAGGCTGATACCGCCCAAGAGTTCATATCGACGGCGGTGTTTGGCACCTCGATGTCGGCTCATCTCATCCTGGGGCTGTAGCCGGTCCCAAGGGTATGGCTGTTCGCCATTTAAAGAGGTACGTGAGCTGGGTTTAAAACGTCGTGAGACAGTTTGGTCCCTATCTGCCGTGGGCGTTGGAATCTTGACGGGGGCTGCTCCTAGTACGAGAGGACCGGAGTGGACGTACCGCTGGTGTACCTGTTGTCTCGCCAGAGGCATCGCAGGGTAGCTATGTACGGAAGAGATAACCGCTGAAAGCATCTAAGCGGGAAACTTGCCTGAAGATGAGGATTCCCTGGAGACTTGATCTCCCTGAAGGGTCGTTCGAGACCAGGACGTTGATAGGCTGGGTGTGGAAGCGCAGTAATGCGTTCAGCTAACCAGTACTAATTGCCCGTGCGGCTTGATCCTATAACCGGTATGTTTCCGGCTGGGTCCGCCTTGTGCCTGATACACACAACTCACAACCCAAAATCTACATTCCCATATTGGTCCCGTTGACCTCGTCAACGGGACGACAAGTCATAGCCTGGTGACCATAGCGAGTCGGTACCACCCCTTCCCATCCCGAACAGGACCGTGAAACGACTCCGCGCCGATGATAGTGCGGATTCCCGTGTGAAAGTAGGTCATCGCCAGGCTCTCCCATACAACACCCCAGCTCTACCTTAGAGCTGGGGTGTTTGCCTTTGCGCAATCGGCTCGCACCCGGCTTGCTGCATTGATCCGCCAGACAGATCCCAGCAACACTCCCCTCCGCCTCTCCCCAAAAACAAAACGCCTCCCAACGGAGGCTTTTACGGTCACACCAGCGGGCTTATTAGCTACGTGCCAAGAATTTCTCGACTAGGCGAACCCAATATGTCGCGCCCAGCGGCAGCAACTCGTCATTGAAGTCGTAGCTTGGATTGTGCAGCATACACGGGCCCAGACCGTGGCCTTGCTCGCGGTGGTCGCCGTCGCCGTTGCCAATGAAGGCGAAGCAGCCAGGCTTCTCGATCAGCATGAACGAGAAATCTTCGGCGCCCATGGTCGGATCGATATTGGCTTCCACGTTATCTGCGCCCACCAGCTCTCGCATCACAGCCGCCGCAAACTGCGTTTCATTTTCCGTGTTCACAGTCGGGGGGTAGTTGCGGTGGAAGACGAAGTCGATCGTGCAACCGTATGCGGCGGCGATGCCCCTAGAGACTTCTTCCATGCGGCGCTCGATCAAGTCGAGGACTTCGGTGGAGAAGGTGCGTACCGTGCCGCCTATCCAAGCTTCGTTCGGAATGATGTTGGTCGCGTCACCGGCATGGAACTGTGTGACGGAGAGGACTGCGGTGTCGATCGGGCGCTTGTTGCGCGTGATGATGCCTTGCAGTGCCGATACCACCTGAGCCCCGACAAACACCGGATCGTTGCCGTTGTGCGGTAGCGCGGCGTGCGCGCCCTTTCCCTTGATCGTGATGCGGAACTCGTTGCTCGATGCCATTAGCGCGCCGGCGCGTGTGCCGAATGCGCCGACCGGCACGCCCGGCCAGTTGTGCAAGCCAAAGACGGCGTCGCACGGGAAGCGATCGAACAGGCCGTCCTTGATCATCTCGCGTGCGCCGCCGCCGCCTTCTTCGGCGGGTTGGAAGATCAGGTTTGCGGTGCCGCTGAAATTGCGGTGCTTGGACAGGTAATGTGCAGCGCCGAGCAGCATTGCCGTGTGGCCGTCGTGGCCGCACGCGTGCATCTTGCCGTCGTGTTTGGAGCGATGCTCGAACTGGTTGGCCTCGGCGAGCGGTAGTGCGTCCATATCGGCGCGCAGGCCGATGCTCTTGCCCTCACCGTTGCGGATAACGCCAACCAAGCCGGTCTTGCCCAGGCCCCGATGCACTTCGATGCCCCATTCGGCGAGCTTCGCGGCGACCAGATCGGAAGTGCGCTGCTCTTCGAAGCAGAGTTCGGGGTGCGCATGGATGTCGCGTCGCAGCGCTTGGATCTCGGGCTGCGCGGCTTGGATTTCTGGGATCAGCTTCATGAGATGCTCGTGTTCTGGCTGAAAGTTCGGAATCACGTTCGATGATACGCCGAAGGGCGATTTCCGACCGGCCATCAGCCAATTGCTTGATCTGTCCATGCAGTTTCGTATGGATTCTTCACGCGATGGCTTGTGCGCCCTCGCTTACAGTCAAAGCCGAGCGGCTGAAACGCCTACACTGGAGGTTCGCCAATTAACGGCGCGCCGCCGATATCCCCCCCGCCCGCCGCAGTTCTCGAGCGCTACGTGAACGACCCGAACCCCATCATGTCTGCCGACGCCATCGCTGCCGCACCGCACCCTTCCGACGAAGTTCTGCAATTGATTCGCACCCTGGTGGCGTTCGATACGGTCAGCCGCAACTCCAATCTTGGCCTGATCGAGTGGGTGCGCGATCGCCTGCAAGCCCAGGGGGCGGACTGCAGACTCACGTATGACGCAACGGGCGGCAAGGCGAACCTGTTTGCAACGCTATCACCAGGCAGCAAGCCAGGGCTGGTGCTGTCTGGGCATACCGATGTGGTGCCCGTCGATGGCCAGTCGTGGGAGACGAACCCATTCGATGCTCAGATCCGCGATGGCCGCCTGTACGGGCGCGGCACGGCCGACATGAAGAGCTTCATTGCCGTGGCGCTCGCGAATGTGCCCGCGTTCATGGCGGTGGAGGGCGATGCCAGCTTTCATCTCTCGCTGTCGTACGACGAAGAGATCGGCTGCGTGGGCGTGCGCAGCCTGCTGCGTGATCTGGAGGCCAGCGGCATTCAGCCTGCGGGGTGCATCGTCGGCGAACCCACGTCGATGCGCGCCATCATTGCGCACAAGGGCAAGCGCGAATATCGATGCTGCGTGCGCGGCAAGGAAGCGCATTCCGCGTTGACGCCGCAGGGCGTGAATGCCATCGAGTTTGCGGCGCTGCTGATTGCGCATATTCGCTCGCTAGCCGCGCGTCTGGCGGCGGAAGAGGCACGCGATGTCGCCTTTGTCGTGCCGCACACCACCTTGAACACGGGCACGATCAAGGGCGGCATTGCCACCAACGTGGTGCCGCGCGATTGCGAATTTACCTTCGATTTCCGCTATCTCCCGGGTACCGATCCGGATTGGCTTTTCGGCGAGGTCGAGCGCTATGCGCAACAGACGTTGCTGCCGCAGATGCGCGAGATTTCTGCCGATGCTGACATCAGCTTCGCCATGAAGGCGAACACGCCGGGCCTGTCGATTGCGCCGTCGCACGAGCTGGTGACGCTGGCGCAAGCGTTGGCTGATAGCCGGGGCACGGTCGGCAAGGTCGACTATGGGACAGAAGCCGGACTGTTCTCGCGCGCGGGCATCCCGACTGTGGTGTGCGGTCCGGGCAATATCGAGCAGGCGCACAAGCCTAACGAGTACATCGAACTCGCGCAGATTGCGCAGTGCGAGGCGTTCATGCGGCGGCTCGCGCAGCGGCAGACACAGCCGGCTTGAGCGAAAAAAAACCGGGCATGTGGCCCGGCTTTTTGCTTATGGACGATGCGCGTTCAGCGGATCACTTGACCGTTCGAGTTGATGATCGTCATCTCAACAAACTTGGAGCCCACGTGGTTGGAGGGCGAGAAGTTCACGTTGAAGCCGCCCACGTCGTAGTTGCCCATCGACTCCAGCGCACCGATGAACTTCTCGCGAGTCAGGTCGCGGCCAGCACGCTTGAGACCTTCAACAAAGACGCGCGCCGCGACATAGCCCTCGATGCTTCCGTAGTCGAAATCGGTAATGCCGTCGGATTTAAGCAGCTTCTGGTAGTCGCGCACCACGGGCGATGCACCGCTATACGGATACGGCATCACCTGCGAGATGATCACGCCGCCGCCGGCCTTGCCCAGCGTATTGGCCAGCGCCTTGGTGCCGACGAACGATACGTTGTAGAACTGACCAGCGTAGCCCTGTTCCTGCGCCCCTTTGACCAACGCCGCCACCGTTTGGTAAGCGCTGATGACGACGATGGCGTCCGGCTTTTGTGCAAGCACGGTGCCGATTGCACCCTTCACGTCGGTGGTGTTGCGCGTCACGCTGGCCTGTGCCGCCAGCGACACACCCTGGTTGGCGGGAAGCTTAAGCGCGCGTTGCACACCGTCCAGGCCGGCCTTGCCGTAGGCATCGTCGTTATAGACCACGGCAATGCGCTTCAGCCCCGTAGTGTGGACCTGCTGGACGATGGCGGCGGTTTCATCGTTGTAGCTGGCGCGCACGTGGAACACATTGCGTGCGAAGGGCTCGCGCAGCGCCGAGGCGCCGGAGTAGGGCGCAAAGAAAGGCACGCCGGCCGGGTTGGCGATCTTCAGCGCTGCCAGGCTCGTAGGCGTGCCAACATAGCCGAACAGGGCGAAGACCTTGGTGTCTTCGATCAGCGTCTTTGTGTTGCGGGCAGCCGCATCGGGTTCGTAGAAATCGTCGAGCACCTTCAGCTCGATCTTGCGTCCGTTGACGCCGCCTGCCGCGTTGACGGCATTGAAGTAAAGCTGAGCGCCGCGGTTCATCTGTTGACCGAGTTGCGCCGCCGGCCCGCTCATCGGCGCCGATTGGCCGACGATGATCGCGTCGTTGCTCACGCCCGTCTCGGCGCTCGCGCCGCTTGACGCTATGCCGATGATGCCCGCTGCGAACATGGCCATCAGTTCGGTGATTCTGCGAGATTGCATTGCTCTCCCCCGAGAGTTGATTTGCCCGGCATCATAGCTAAACGGGCTGGGGAGGCAAACAGAATCGGGCGGCCAGCGTCGCTTTTGAGCGTTTTTGAGACAAAGAAGCCGCACGATGTGCACGGCTTCCTTCACACGGGGCGCCGTTTCAGGCGGCTTCAGTCACCCGGCGCTTCATCACTGCAAGCAACACGGCGGTAACAACGGTGCCGGCCACCAGCGCCACCACATAGCCCCCCAGGTGCGTCACCGCGTTCGGGATCGGCAGCACGAATGCCCCGCCGTGCGGCACGCGCAGTTCCACCCCGAACAGCATCGATAGGGCGCCCGCGCAGGCGGAGCCCACCACAAGTGCGGGAATGACCCGGAATGGGTCCCGGGCCGCATATGGGATCGCCCCCTCGCTGATGAAGGCGAGGCCGAGCACGGCGGTGGCCCTTGCCGCCTGGCGTTCGTCTCGGGTGAACCGCGAGGGGAACAGCCATGCCGCCAGAGCGATGCCCAGCGGTGGCGTCATACCTGCCGCCATGGTGGCCGCCATCGGCGTGTAGACCTGTGCGCCGATCAGCCCCGTGCTGAAGGCATACGCGGCCTTGTTGATGGGGCCGCCCATGTCAAAGGCCATCATGCCGCCCAGAAGTGCGCCCAGCGGTACGGCGTTGGCGCCTTGCATGCCCCGCAGCCAGCTCGTGAGGGAGGCGAGGAGCGCGGCGACTGGCGCACCGACCACATACAGCATCACCAGGCCCGTCAGCAGGCAGCCGAGCACCGGCAGAATCAGCACCGGTTTCAGCCCTTCCAGATTGCGCGGCAACTTCAGCCAACGGTTGAGCGCCTCGGTGCCATAGCCGGCGACGAACCCGGCCACGATGCCGCCAAGAAACCCGGCCCCGAGGCTGGCGGCCAGCATGCCGCCGACCATCCCGGGGGCAATACCCGGCCGGCTGGCGATCGAATAGGCGATGTATCCGGCAAGCACAGGCACCATCAAGGCAAACGCCGATTTGGCACCGATCTGGAACAGCGCGCCGCCCAGCGTGTGGCTGGACGAAGGGTCCGTCACGTAGATGCCGCCCAGGGCAAACGCTAGCGCAATCAGAATGCCCCCCGCCACCACGAAGGGCAGCATGAACGACACGCCGGTCATCAGGTGCTTGTAAGGGCCGGTGCGCTGCTGTTCGGCAGCGGCGGCAGCGGTGCCTCCTGATTGCGCTGTTCCGCTGCCTTCCACGGACGCCTCTTCCAAGGCGCGGCGGATCAGCGCTTGCCCATCGTGAATGGCGGCCTTCGTGCCGGCGCGGAAGACGCGCTTGCCGACAAAGCGTGACAGGTCTACCTGCGTGTCGGCGGCGATCAGCACGAGATCCGCACTCGCGATGGCATCGGCCGACAACGTGTTCTGTGCGCCCACCGAGCCCTGCGTTTCTACGTGGATCGTGTGACCAAGCGCGCCGGCCGCCTGCGTGAGCGCCTCGGCGGCCATGAAGGTATGGGCGATTCCGGTCGGGCACGATGTGATGGCGACGATGCGTTGAGCTTGCACGCCGGCTTTCTGTGCGGGCGGGGCGTTGTGCATCATGCGCGCCAGCACGGCCCGGGCATCGGCCAGCACTTCGTCCAGCGTGACTTCAAGCATGCGCGGATTGGCGTGGCGAGCCGCCTCATTGGGCGAGAGACCAGCCCAGACGACGGCCTCGGCGGTGGTGAGCGCCGCCGTGTCGACGACCGAGGCGGCGTCCGGGCCGCGCACGTCCACGTCGAGCTTGTAGCCCGATTCGCGCGCCGCATGGCGCAGTGCCGCACCGGCGAGCATCGCGCGGGTGGTGCGGCCATCCGCACCGAGAATTGCCAGCAGGTTTGCCATGATCGGCTCCTTGAATGCGTTGAGCGTGTGGCGATGCGATGTACGCGGCGTCAGGCCACGCGCTGCATCTGGACGGCGGCCGCGCGTTCGCGTACCTGCCCCGGGGCCGGGAGGTGCGGGCCCAGGCGTTGCAACTTGCATGCGGCAAAGGCCACCGAAAGGCGCACGGTCTCTTCCATGCCAGCACCGGCATGCCAACTGGCCAGCACGCCGGCGACCATGGCGTCACCCGCGCCGACGGTACTGGCGGCGCGTACCGGCGGCAGGCTTGCTTGCCACGTGCCTTCCTCTGTGACGAACAGCGCGCCGTCCTCGCCCAGTGAAACGATGACCTGCGCCACGCCAAGCGCATGGATGGCGCGCGCCACGTCCACCGTTTCAGCCAGCGTGGGCAGCGCTGTGCCTGCCCACAGTTCCAGTTCGTGCCGGTTGGGCTTGATGGCCGTCGGCAGCGCCTCGCGCGGCGCGGCCAGCACCTGCGCCAGCGGGGCGCCGCTCGTATCGAGCAAGGTGGGGACACCGCGGCGGTTCAGCCGGGCCAGCAATCTCAGGTAGCTATCGGGCTGCAAGCCCCCGGCCAGGCTGCCGCACAGCGCCGCGCCCGCAATGTCGGCGAATGCGTCGATGCGGTCGCACAGCGCGTCGAACTCGGCGGACGTGGCGTCGATGCCTGGCAGATTGATGTCGGTGGTCTGCCCGTCTGCCTGGTCGCTGATCTTGATGTTGGTGCGATTGGTGCCGGGCACGCGGCAGAAGCCATCAAGCACGCCCTTGCGCGCAAACAGCGCTTCGAACAGCTCGGCATTGGCGTCCCCGAGGAGGCCCGTGGCGATCACCGGCACCCGCCAATCGGCCAGACAGGCTGCGACGTTGACACCTTTGCCGCCGGCCTGTTGCGTGACGCTGCGGCCGATGTTGACGCGGCCGCGTTCAAGGCGCTCCAGACCGATGGTCATGTCGATGGCCGGGTTGAGCGTGACGGTGACGATGCGCGGCTGCTTGCTCATGCGGCCATCTCCTTACCACCGGCTTGCATCGGCAACGTGGTCTCCAGGGCACGCACCTCCTGGGCGGACGCACACGCCAACGCCCGTTCGGCGAGCTGCGACAGCGCGCGGATGTGCGCCTCACGCAGCCGCGCCTTGACCGGGGCAATATCGCGCGGGCTCATCGACAGTTCATGCACGCCAAGCCCGGTGAGCAGCAGCGCGCCGAACGGGTCTCCCGCCAAGCCGCCACATACGCCCACCCAGCGCCCGTGGTGTGCGGCGCCTTGCACGGTCTGCTGAATCAGGCGCAGCACCGTCGGGTGCAGGCTGTCGGCCTCGGCCGCCAAGTCAGGATGCTGGCGATCGATCGCCAGCGTGTATTGCGTGAGGTCGTTTGTTCCGATGGAGAAGAAGTCGACATGCTCGGCCAGTCGATCGGCCAGCAGCGCGGCGGCTGGTACCTCCACCATGATGCCCAGCGGCACCACCGGCGCGTCGAGTTCAGCGCGGATGCGCTCGCATGCGGCCCGCAGTGACGTCACTTCTTCCAATGAGGTGATCATCGGAAACATGATCGACAACGCAGTCGCCTCGCCAGCATCGCGGGCGGCACGATACAGCGCTCGGAGTTGCGGCTCCATGAGGTCGGGCCGGCGCAACAGCAGCCGCGCACCGCGCACACCGAGGAACGGGTTGTCTTCCGTCGGCAGGTTCAGATGCGGGACCTGCTTGTCGCCGCCGATGTCCAGCGCGCGCACGATCAGCGGGCGGCCGCCGAGGGCGTTGAGCATATCGGCGTAGACGGCGTATTGCGTGTCTTCGTCGGGCGCGTGATCGCGTTCGAGGAACAGGAATTCGGTGCGCATCAGGCCAACGCCTTCCGCGCCGAGCGTGATGGCTTCGACCGCCTGCGCGGGCAGGTTGACGTTGGCGGCGATCTCGACCGTGTGGCCGTCACGTGTGCGGCCGGGCAAGCCGCGCTCTGCCTGCTCACGCTGCACACGGGCGGCGTCTTCCTGCAGCCAGGCGCGGGCGCTGGCGATGCTGGCGGCATCGGGATCCAGCACCAGACGGCCGCCGGTGCCGTCGATGATGGCTTGCGTGCCCGTGGCCACATCGAGTACTGCAGGGCCGGCGGCCACGACGGCCGGGATGCCCAGCGTGCGCGTCAGGATGGCCGTGTGCGAGGTCGGACCGCCTTGCGCAGTGACGATGCCGATGATGCGTCGCGTATCGAGTGCCGCCGTATCCGAGGGAGAGAGATCCGCCGCAACCAGGATGCAGGGCGTGTCCGGCAGTGTCTGCGCTGCACTGCGCAGCGACGGATCGATATGGCCGAGCACGCGCCGCCCCACGTCGCGCAAATCCGCCGCGCGCGCTGCCAGGAGCGGGTTGCCGAGCGCGCCCAGCCGCTCGGCCAAGCGTTCGACGGCCTGATGCCAGGACCACGCCACGCCATGCCCCTCGACCATGGCCTGACACGTCAGCGTCATGAGGTCGGTATCGCCCAGCAGTTCGGCCTGGGCCTTGAAGATACCCGCTTCCGCTTCGCCCAGGCGGGCGGCGGTGTCGCGTGCTAGGGCTTGCAGCTCGGCGCGCGTGCTGGCCAGCGCCTGATCGAGCAGATCGCCGCCGGTGGTCAGTGCGACCGGGTGATCAGGCACGGTCGACGCGCCGTGCTGGAGCACGTGGATGGGGCCGATCGCCAGCCCGGGACTCGCCGCAATGCCGCCGATGGCCGGCAACGCCGCGTCGGCTTGCCACCCGTGCGCGGTCTGGCGCGTGCGGGCTGCTTGCGTGTCGCGTGCGACCTGGGCACGTTCCTGTGCCGTCAGGCCGCGGATGGTTTGCTGGAGGGCGTCGAGCGCGGCACCGGCGTCGGGGCCTTCCGCGGAGAGGGTGAGCTTGGCGCCAACTGCAAGCCCCAGTTGCAGCAACGCCACCAGGTTCTTTGCGTCGGCGGTTTCGTTGCCATGGCGCACTTGCACGCGCGCGGCAAAGCGGCGAGCGGTTTCCACCCACTGCGCGGCCGGGCGGGCGTGCAGGCCACTCGGGTATTCCAGCGTCAAGGTGCGCTGCTCGGCGAGGTCGGCACCGGGCGTGCTGGTGGCGGGCGCGGGTGCGTCGCTAGAGAGCGCGGCAACAAGCTCTTCGGCGTTCTGCGTGGTGAAGAGCTGCCGCAGGCGTGCGTCGTCATTCAGCAGCCGCGTCAGCCGGCGCAGCAGCGTGATGTGCTCGTCCGACTGCGCGGCAATGGCAAACACGAGGTGCGTGGTCTGCCCTGGGTGCCACTCCAGCCCCTCGGGAAATTGCAGCACCGCAATGCCCGTCTGGCGGATCAGGTGGCGGTCCTCGCCCATGCCGTGAGGAATGGCGACGCCGTGACCGAGAAAGGTGTTGGCCACGGTCTCGCGGCGCAGCAGGCTGTCGATATAGGCGGGGTCGATGCAGCCGGCGTCGGCCAGCAATTGGCCGGCGGCGCGGATGGCGCTTTCCTTGTCGGTGGCGCGTTGTTGCAGACGGATGCGTTCGGCGCAGATCAGGGCGGAAGCCATGCGGCGGGGTCTCCTGCGGCTGCCGTGCTCCAAGGCCCGGCATGCGTGTCGTCGATGATCGCGAATTGAAATCGATTACAGTGCGAGTGTCAATGTGCGGCGCCACACAAAGTGACGCTCATCCCAGTATTTACGGGGTTTTCCCTAGGAGAGCGAGAGATTGGAGGTAATGCGGTCATTCGCTATGATGACGCTTTCTTTGGAAACGATTTCAGCATGACGGTTCGAATCAAGGACGTAGCGGCGGCGGCGGGGGTGTCGGTGGCAACGGTGTCACGCGCGCTCGCCGGCGGCCCCGTGAGCGCAGAACTGCGCCGGCGTGTCGATGCGGCGGTGGCAGCGTCCGGGTATCGGCCGAACCTGTCGGCGCGGCGGCTGCGCTCGCAGCAGGCGCAGACCGTCGGGCTGATCGTGTCGGACATCCGCAACCCGTTCTTCACCAGCGTCAGCCGGGCGGTGGAAGACGCGGCCTATGCCGCCGGCCTGCGCGTCATCCTCTGCAATTCCGACGAAGACCCTGAGAAGGAGGCGATGTACCTGCGCCTGATGGAAGAGGAGCGCGTGACCGGCGTCATCCTCTCGCCGACGCGCGGCATTGCCGAAGCGCAGCAACCGGTGCACCTCGGCTACCCGGTCGTGCTGATCGACCGAGCGGGCCCGGCCTGTGGGACCGATGCCGTGGTGCTCGACAACCAGCAGGCCGCGCAAGCGCTGGCCGAGCATCTCGCCGCGCAGGGTTACCGGCGTATCGGCGGCTTGTTCGGGCGGACCAGCAGCACGGGCGCTGAGCGTCAGGCCGGATTTGCGACGGCGCTGGCGCGCCACGGCATGACCGCCGAGGCACGCTTCATCCTGCCCACTGCCGAGGCGGCGGAGGCCGAGACGCTGGCCTGGCTGTCCGGCGCAGAACGTGAGCGGCCCGACGCGCTGGTTGCGAGTAACGCGCAATCGCTGCTCGGCGTGCTGCGTGCGTTGCGGCGGCTTTCGCTGGATGTGCCTCGCGACATCGCCGTGGCGGGCTTTGACAATGAGCCTTGGACGGAACTCGCCGGCCCGGGCATCACCGTGATCGAACAGCCGGTCTACGACATCGGCCGCATGGCAATGGCGATGTTGCAGGACCGCCTCGCGCAGCCGGCCTTGCCGACGCGTCGCGTGTTGCTCACGGGGCGGCTCGTCACGCGCGGCTCCACACCGCTGCGAAGCCCCTAGCGGGCGATTACAATTTCCGGATACCTGCGGCTGGGCGATGACACCGACATGCGCCAGCCGCCACCCAATCCGGAGCCCCTTGATGTCCACCCAAGTCATCCGTGCCGCCTGCCCGCACGACTGCCCCGACACCTGCGCCTTGCTCGTCACCGTCGAGGACGGCCGTGCCACCCGCGTGCAGGGCGATCCGGACCACCCGACGACGGCCGGCGTGCTGTGCACCAAGGTCAATCGGTATGCAGAGCGCACGTACCATCCGAACCGCCTGCTGACGCCGATGAAGCGCGTGGGCGCCAAGGGCGAGGGCAAGTTCGAACCGATCTCGTGGGACGAGGCCATCGACACCATCGCCACGCGCCTGGGCGACATCGCGGCGCGCAATCCGGAGGCCATCCTTCCGTACAGCTATGCCGGCACGATGGGCCTGGTGCAGGGCGAGAGCATGGCCGCGCGCTTCTTCCATAAGCTCGGGGCGTCGCTGCTCGATCGCACGATCTGTGCATCGGCCGGCGCGACGGCGCTGCGTTACACGTATGGCGCAAGCCTTGGCATGGACATCGAGCACGTGCAGGATGCCAAGCTCATCCTGATCTGGGGCGCCAATCCGATCGCGTCGAACCTGCATTTCTGGACACGCGCGCAGGAAGCGAAACGGCGCGGCGCCACGCTCGTCGCCATCGATCCGTATCGCTCGCTGACGGCAGAGAAGTGCCATCACCATCTGGCGGTGCGCCCCGGTACAGATGCGGCGCTGGCGCTGGCGATGATCCACGTGTTGATCCGTGATGACCTGCTCGACCACGAGTACATCGCCAACCATACGCTGGGCTTCGATGCGCTGCGTGAGCGCGCGCAGCAATACACGCCGGAATATGCGGCCACGCTGTGCGGCGTGGCCGCGGCGGATATCGAGTGGCTCGCCAAGCTGTACGGCACGACCGTCGTGCGCGACAAGCAACCGGTGGCGATTCGCCTGAACTACGGCATGCAGCGCGCGCATGGCGGCGGGCAGGGCGTGCGCGCGGTCGCATGCCTGCCGTCGCTGGTGGGCGCGTGGCGCGATGCGGCGGGCGGCCTGCAACTGTCGACGTCCGGCTTCTTCCCTATCGACAATGCGAAGCTGCAGCGCCCTGACTTGCTGCCGACGTGGCCAAGCATGCCGCGCACGATCAACATGAGCACCATCGGCGATGCGCTGCTGCATGCAGGCGATGCGTCGTTCGGGCCGAAGGTCGAGGCGGTGGTGGTCTACAACAGCAACCCGGTGGCGGTGGCGCCGGACTCGCGCAAGGTCGCCGCGGGCTTTGCACGCGAAGACCTTTTCACCGTGGTGCTCGAGCATTTCCAGACCGACACGGCCGACTACGCCGACATCGTGCTGCCCGCGACCACGCAGCTCGAACACGTCGATGTGCACAAGGCTTATGGCCACACCTACGTGCTGGCCAACAACGCTGCCATTGCGCCAATGGGCCAGTCGCTGCCGAACACCGAGATTTTTCGCCGTCTCGCGCAACGCATGGGTTTTAACGACACCTGCTTTGCCGATTCCGACGACGACATCGCCGCCCAGGCCGTTCGCCGTGACGACCCAGCCGCCGCGCACATCGACTGGGCCACGCTTAAGCGCGAGGGTTGGCAGAAGCTGGCGCACCCGGCCGCGCCGCTGGCACGTGGCGGCTATCGCACGCCGTCCGGCCGCTGCGAGTTCTATTCCGAACAGATGGCCAAAGACGGACTCGACCCGCTGCCCGGCTATGTGCCGCCGCATGAGTCGGCGATCAGCACGCCAGAGCTGGCCAAGCGTTATCCGCTGTCGATGATCTCACCGCCGGCGCGCAATTTCCTGAACTCCACCTTCGTCAACGTCGACAGCCTGCGCAACACCGAAGGCGAGCCGCATCTCGACATCCACCCAGACGACGCGAATGCACGCGGTGTCGTCGATGGCGAACTGGTCCGCATCTTCAACGATCGCGGCACCATGCAGGCGCGCGCCCGCGTGACCGACCGTGCGCGGCGCGGCGTGGTCGTCGGCCTGTCGATCTGGTGGAAAAAGCTCGCACCCGATGGCACCAACGCGAACGAGCTGACCAGTCAGCGGCTGACCGACATGGGGCGTGCGCCTACGTTCTACGATTGCCTGGTCGAGGTCGCGCCGTTGGCACAGGCCGCCTGACGAGGCCATCATGCGTGCCGCACGCGCGCTGTGCCTTGCGCTGTCGCTTGCCGGTTCGGCGTTGCTGGCCGGCTGCGACACCGTTGGCTATTACTACCAGTCGGTCAGCGGACATCTCTCGCTGATGGCGCAGCGCGAGTCGATCGACCAAGCCATCGACAACGCGCGGCAGGCCCACAACGACAAGCTCGCCAAGCGCTTGGAAGATGCGCGCAGCATTCGCATCTATGCCTCGCGCGAGCTGGGCTTGCCCGACAACGGCAGCTATCGCGTCTACGCCAATCTCAAGCGCCCCTTTGCGGTGTGGAACGTATTTGCCGCACCCGAACTGTCGGTCAAGCTCAAGGAATGGTGCTTTCTTGTCGTCGGCTGCGTGACCTATCGCGGGTATTACGACCGCAACGCCGCCATGGCCTACGCCGATACCTTGCGCGCCCAAGGCCTTGACGTGGATGTGGCCGGCATTCCTGCGTATTCCACACTGGGTTATTTCGACGATCCATTGCTCAACACCTTCGTCGGCCTGCCCGAAGGCGAGCTGGCGCGGCTGATTTTTCATGAGCTGGCGCATCAGATCGTCTACGCCAAGGGCGATACGGCGTTCAACGAATCGTTTGCTACCACCGTCGAGACCATTGGCGTCGAACGCTGGCTGGCCGATGCCGCCACCCCGGAAATTCGCGCGGAATACGCTACGTACGACGCCCGGCGCGTACAATTCCGCGCCCTGCTGCTGGAGTACCGCAACCGGCTCGAGGCGCTGTATGCGAGCCCCGTCTCAGACGATGAGAAACGCGCCGGAAAACGCGCCATCTTCGCGAGCCTGCAGGCGGATTACGCCAAGCTCAAAGCAAGCTGGGGCGGTTATACCGGTTACGACCGCTGGTTTGCGCAGCCGCTGTCGAATGCGCACCTGGGCGCGGTCGCGAGCTACCTGGAATGGGTGCCGGCGTTCACGGCGCTGTACCACCGCGACGGCGGCGACTGGGCGCGCTTCTATGCCGACGTCAAAGCCATGGCGCGCGAATCCAAACAACAGCGCGAGGCAGCACTGCGGGTGCTCGCGCCTGCGGCGATGGCCAAGTCGGAGGGCATCACGCAAAAGTGATGCCAAGATCGTTTTCTGCACCGGTTTCAAGCAGCCTGGACCGGCTGAGGGAACTGTCTAAGTTATTGTTTTGACACAGACATCCGCGTAGGATGCCGAAAAAAACGAACGACCATTCGAAAAAATCGACAATCGCCAGGAGACACACCCATGGATAAGCCGTGGCTGAAGCAGTACCCCGCTGGGGTGCCGGCCGAGATCGATGCATCGCAGTATCGATCACTGGCCCATCTGCTTGAGGATTCTTTCCAGAAGAACCGCAACCGCCGTGCGTTTGAATGCATGGGCAAGGTGCTGACCTACGGCGAGCTGGATACGCTCTCGCGCCAACTTGCGGCGTGGCTGCAATCGCGTGGCCTGGCGCCTGGTGCACGTGTTGCGCTGATGATGCCGAACGTACTGCAGTACCCGGTGGCTCTAGCCGCCGTGCTGCGCGCCGGCTATGTGGTCGTCAACGTCAATCCGCTTTACACCCCGCGCGAACTGGAACACCAGCTCAAGGACAGTGGCGCCGAGGCCATCATCATCCTGGAGAACTTCGCGACGACGCTACAGCAGGTGCTGCCCAATACACCGATCAAGCACATCGTGGTGGCCAGCATGGGCGACATGCTTGGCGGGCTCAAGGGCATGCTGGTCAATTTCGTCGTGCGCAGCGTCAAGAAGATGGTGCCGGCGTGGGAACTGCCCAGCTGCATCCGCTTCAACACCGCGCTGCAAGAGGGCACCAAGCAGACGCTCAAGCCGACCTCCGTCGGGCCCGACGACGTGGCCTTCCTGCAATACACAGGCGGCACGACCGGCGTGTCGAAGGGCGCGACGCTGCTGCACCGGAACATCGTTGCCAACGTGCTGCAATCGGAGGCGTGGATGAACCCGGCGCTCACCAAGCCCGGCCGCGACGGCCGCATGCTGGCTGCCGACGAAGAGATCATCACCATCACGGCGCTGCCGCTGTATCACATCTTTGCGCTGACGGTGTGCTGCCTGCTGTCGATGCGCAAGGGCGGGCTGGCGGTGTTGATCCCGAACCCGCGCGACATCCCCGGCTTCATCAAGGTGCTCAAGCAGTACCGCTTCCACATGTTCCCAGCCGTGAACACGCTGTACAACGCGCTGCTGAACAACCCCGAGTTCAAGGACGTCGATTGCTCCAACCTGCGCGTGGCCAACGGCGGCGGCATGGCGGTGCAGGAAGCCGTTGCCAAAAAGTGGCTCGAGGTGACGGGCTGCCCGATCATCGAAGGCTATGGTCTGTCGGAAACCTCGCCGTCGGCCATCTGCAACCCGACCGATACCGACAAGTTTTCGGGCACCGTGGGGTTGCCGATTCCGGGCACTGAAATCGCCATTCGCGACGACGAAGGCCGCGATCAGCCGATCGGCCAGCCGGGCGAAATCTGCATCCGAGGCCCGCAGGTCATGGCCGGTTACTGGAAGCGCCCGGACGAGACCGCCAAGGTCATGTACGCCGACGGCTTCTTCAAGACCGGCGACGTAGGCGTGATGGACGAGCGCGGCTACACCAAGATCGTCGATCGCAAGAAGGACATGATCCTGGTATCGGGCTTCAACGTGTACCCGAACGAGATCGAAGGCGTGGTGGCGATGTGCCCGGGCGTGCTGGAAGTGGCCGCCGTGGGCGTGCCCGACGTGCATTCCGGCGAAGTGGTGAAGCTGTTCGTGGTGCGTCGCGATCCGACGCTCACGGAGCAGAAGCTGCAGGAGTTCTGTAAGGAACAGCTCACCGGCTACAAGCGTCCGAAGTTCATCGAGTTCCGCAATGAACTGCCGAAGACCAACGTCGGCAAGATCCTGCGCCGTGAACTGCGCGACGAAGCGATGAAAAAGCGTGCCTGAGTCTGCGTAGCTGTAAAGAAAAAGCCGCGATTCGTCGCGGCTTTTTTCATAGCGTATCAACCGACGTACAGCAGGATGCTGACGAACTGGCACGCACTGCCGGCCAGCACGAACAGGTGCCAGATGCCGTGGAAGTGCCGCACCTTCTCGTCAAAGAGAAAGAAGCCGATGCCCGTCGTATAAAGCGCGCCACCCGCTACCAGCCACCACAGGCCCGGCGCAGGCAGCGCGGCTGCCAGCGGCCCCATGGCAATCAGCACCAGCCAGCCCATCACCACGTAGATCAGCAGTGAGAACAGGCGCGTGCGGTGGCCGATCCAGAGTTCCTGTGCAATGCCGATGGCTGCCAGCACCCAGTTGATGCCGAACAGCGCCCAGCCCCAGGGGCCGCGCAGCGTCACTAGCGCAAACGGTGTGTAGCTACCGGCGATCAACAGGTAGATGGCGCAATAGTCCAGCCGCTGGAAGATGCTTTTGGCGGGGCCGCGCAGGCTGTGATACAGCGTGGAGATTGTGTAGAGCAGGACGAGCGTGGTGCCGTAGACCACGGAGCTAACGACCTTCCACGCGTCGTGGTGCAGGGCGGATGACGTTACCAGAACGGCCATGCCCCCGGCGGCAAGGATGGCTCCGGCCAGGTGGCTGAAGCCGTTAAAACGTTCTCCGCGATACATACGCTGATCTCCAGAAAAACCCGGTTTTTCCTACAATGCCCCAATGCCCGGCACCGATCTCAAAATCACTCCCCAATTGTCCATTCCGGAGTCCGAGCTGGTCGAGCGCTTTGTGCGCGCAAGCGGGGCGGGGGGGCAAAACATTAACAAGGTATCGACGGCGGTGGAGTTGCGCTTTGACATCGCCCAATCGCCGTCGTTGCCGGAGGCATTGCGGGCTCGCCTGTTGGGAAAGCGCGACCGGCGCTTGACCGATGAAGGCGTGATTGTGATCGATGCGCAACGGTTTCGCACGCAGGACCGCAATCGCCAGGACGCCCGTGAACGTCTGGCCGCATTCATTGCGACGGGGCTTTCGGTGCCGAAGTCGCGCATCGCCACCAAGCCTACGCGCGCTTCCAAGACGCGCCGTCTGGAAGGCAAGCGCGCGCGTGGCGACGTCAAGCGTGGTCGCTCGGGCCGCCACTCGTGGGATTAAGCGCGTTGCTATGGGGGGTCCTT
Organism: Ralstonia sp. GX3-BWBA; assembly: GCF_003290055.1. Classification (NCBI taxonomy): domain Bacteria; kingdom Pseudomonadati; phylum Pseudomonadota; class Betaproteobacteria; order Burkholderiales; family Burkholderiaceae; genus Ralstonia; species Ralstonia sp. GX3-BWBA. Next base: position 18,361 of record NZ_QMKS01000002.1, read on the forward strand.
ACATCAGCCGGGTATCGCGCGTCTCGCGCATGCAGAGCACACCGATCAGGCTGACCACCGCGGCCGCCGACACATACATGCCCACCCAGCTCAGGCCACCTTGCTCGGCAAGCTTCTGCGCGATATACGGCGCAATCGACGCGCCCAGGATGCCGCCGAGGTTGTACGACACGCCGGCGCCCGTGTAGCGCACGTTGGTCGGAAACAGTTCTGGCAGCAGCGCACCCATCGGCGCGAAGGTCACGCCCATCAGGAACAGCTCGATGATGAGGAATAGCGCTACCAGCGGCGTCTGGCCACTACCCAGCAGCGGCGCCATCGTAAAGCCCGACAGAATGGCCGCGATGATGCCGACGATCAGCACCGGCTTGCGCCCGAAGCGGTCCGACGCCCACGCCGACAGTGGCGTCGCCAGCCCCATGAACACCACCGCCAGGCACAGCAGTCCCAGGAAGCTCGGGCGCGAGAAGTGCAGCGTGCCCACGCCGTACGACAGCGAGAACACCGTCGAGATATAGAACAGCGTGTAGCAGACCACCATGGCCAGCGCGCCCAGCAGCGTCGGCCACCAATGGTGCGCCAGCAGTTCGGCCACGGGCACCTTCACGCGCTCCTGCCGATCGATGGCGGCCTGGAAGGCCGGGGTCTCGGCGATCTTCAATCGCACATACAAGCCCAGCGCCACGAGCACTGCGCTGACCAAGAACGGCACGCGCCAGCCCCAGCTGCGGAACTGCTCGTCCGACAGTGCGATCGCCAGCCCGAAGAAGAGGCCGTTCGATGCCAGGAAACCGACCGACGGGCCGAGCTGAGGAAACATGCCGAACCACGCGCGCTTGCCGGCCGGCGCATTTTCCGTGGCCAGCAGCGCTGCGCCGCCCCATTCACCGCCCAGGCCGATGCCCTGCCCGAAGCGCAGCACGCATAGCAGGATCGGTGCGAGCGTGCCGATGCTGTCGTATCCCGGCACCAGCCCGATCAGCGTGGTCGAAATGCCCATCACCAGCAGCGACGCCACCAGCGTCGACTTGCGCCCGATGCGATCGCCAAAGTGGCCGAACAGGAACGAGCCGATCGGCCGCGCGATAAACGCGATGCCGAACGTGACGAACGCCGACAGCGCTTGGGCTGTGGCAGACCCATGCGGAAAGAACACGGGGCCGATCACCAGCGCCGCGGCTGTCGCATAGACATAGAAATCGTAGAACTCGATGGCCGTGCCGATGAAGCTCGCAAAGACGATGCGCGAGCGGCTGGCGTCGGCGGCCGCGCCGGGGGCGGCGGGCGCCATGGTTGGAGATGTCGAAGAGGACATGCGGGTCTCCGGTAAGGTTCGCGTTGTTGTCGTTATGAAGCGCCGCTCGCTGTTGTGTTGCCGTCTTGCTGTCCGGCGGCGGGCTCGAACGCAGGAGCATAGCGCGCGGCCATGCAAAAAGGCACCCGAAGGTGCCTTCCTGCGCCCGCCAAGGAGAGGGGCGGCGGGCAAAAACCAAAGCGTGCGTCAGAACTTGTGGCGCACACCCACGGCCACACCGACCTGGTTATCCGAGTTCGGCGTGATGAAGTACGTCTGCGATGCAGCCGGCAGATAGCCTACCGACGTTTGTGCGCCCGTTGCCGGGTTGGTCACGTAGCCGATCGAATCCCAGTTCAGCGAGCCATTGCGCGAATACGCGGCCGTCAGGTACACGTCGGTGCGCTTCGAGAAGTTGTAATCAGCAATGAAGTTCCACTGCTGCGGATTGCGCGGGTTGATCGTGGCGCCGCCGATGGTCGCTTCCTTGATGTTGTCGTAGTAGTACGACAGCGTCAGGCCGAGTGCCGGGGTGGCCTGGTAGTTCACGCCCAGCCAGTAGAGGTCGTCGCGGTGCGGCGTCAGTGCTGCTGTGGCGCCGCTGGAGGGCGCTTCGGTGTTGCCATAGCGGAAGCCTGCCATCACCTTGATCGGGCCCGTGGTGTAGCTGGCTGCAATGGCAGCGCGCTTGTCGCGGGCATATTCGTTGCCGCCCGACAGACCCAGGGCTTCTGCGGCCGTCAGCACCTTCACTTCGTCATACGCGACGCCCAAGCCAAACGGGCCAGCGAAGTAGTTCGCGCCGGCGCCGTAGGCCGAGTTGGCCGTGTTGCTGCCCGTGCGCTCGCCGAACGCCCAGTGGGCTTCGACCGTCAGCGGACCGAATGCAGCGCCGTACTTGATCATGTTGTCTTCGCGGAAGTTCGCACCCAGCAGGCCGACCACCGGCTCCCACTGCGTGGCATAACCGCTCGGCGAGAAGTTCGCCATCATGTCGAAGATCGTCGTGTACTGACGACCCAGAGTGATCTTGCCCCAGTTGCCCTGCAAGCCCACAAACGCCTGCCGGCCGAACAGACGGCCACCTTGCTGCAGCGTGCCGGTGTCCATACCGAAGCCCGATTCCAGCACGAACAGGCCCTTGAGCCCACCGCCGATGTCTTCAACGCCGCGCAAGCCCCAGCGGTTTGAAGACAGGCCGCCCGCCTGCATCGCAAGGCGCGATCCGCTGCTGCCCGGAATGGCAACCCCCGCCGCAGTCACGGCCTGCTCATGGTTGACGTATTCGACGTTCGCGTCGACCACGCCATACAGCGTCACACTCGACTGAGCCTGCGCAACACCCGCAAACGTGCCCAGCACTGCCAATGCCAGCAGCGATTTCTTCATCGGTCGGTCTCCAGATCTTTAATTATTGAGTTCAGTGGCGGGCAGACCCTCCGTTCTCGTCTTCCCGCCCCATGACTTTCAAACGAAGTCGCTGACTAATGTAGCAACGCGGTACTGGGCTCGGTCGAAATTTGCGAACGAATGTTCGTAAACGCGCGTTTGCTGTCTGATCTCGGCAACAGGCTGTTTCCGAATTTGAAATAGATCGGCGATAGGCGTGCTCGATTCCTTGCGGTTTTAGATGCGATCCGCGCGCCAACAGGGTTATCCCGTACAGTAGTGTTTGGTCTACCAGGTTCTGACCGGACGCAATGTGCCGCGCGGTGCCGGCTTTACAATGGCGATCGCGCCGCACGCCATTGCCGGCGGTGCCCGTACCTATGCTCGACCGCTTCATCCCCGAATTCGACCGCGCTTTGCGCGCTGTGGCAGGCGTCACCCGCGCCAGCCGACCGAACCCTGCTGACGCCGTTATCGTGTCCTCCTCCGCGGACAGGACCGATAACGCGACCAAGCCTTCTGAGGCCGACCGCCGCCATGCTGCCGGCCTGATGCGCGTGAACCATGTCGGCGAGGTCTGCGCGCAGGCCCTGTACCAAGGGCAAGCGCTGTTTGCCCGGGACCCGGTCATCCGGGCCCAGCTCGACGAAGCCGCACGCGAAGAAGAAGACCATCTCGCCTGGTGCGCCCAGCGCCTGCAGGAACTGAACGACCGCCCAAGCCTGCTCAACCCGCTGTGGTATGCCGGCGCGTTCGCCATCGGCGCGGTGGCCGGACGCCTCGGCGACAAGATCAGCCTTGGTTTCGTCGCCGAGACCGAGCGCCAGGTCGAGCATCACCTCGACGGCCATCTCGATGCATTGCCCGAGCAGGACACCCGCTCGCGCGCCATCGTCGCCCAGATGCGCGACGACGAAATCCGCCACGGCGACAATGCGCGCCAGGCCGGTGGCATTGATCTGCCTGCGCCGATCCGCCAAGCCATGCGTGCCGCGTCACGCGTCATGACCACCGCCGCCTATCGCATCTGACGCGCGTGTGGCGGGTCGACGGCCCGACGACACGGCGCTGGCTCCTCCATTCGCCCGAGCTTTGCCGCCTGCGGTCTGTGCCCTCGTATGAGGGCGCGGTCGCTCGCCATTCGCTCACGTGGTTTCTGCATAAACCACGCTATCTCCTTCATTTGATTGGGAAAAGTGACTTGTCTCCTCCGGGAGGGTGCGCTAAGTCATTGTTCTGATTGCAAATTTTCCGTCTCGCAGCCCTCCGCAAGCCTTGACCGCCTAAAGTCGTTCCTCTAAAGTGGGAAACAGTGTCAGAAAGTGTAGTTTTGTGGTTTAAAGAGGCTGTTTGCAGGCCAGTTGACGGCAAGGTGAGTGGCGATCGAATCGCCACACGGAGAGAGAAACCAACGTGTTCCAGGGTGCGTCGGCGCTGACGCTGGATGCCAAGGGGCGGATGTCCATTCCGTCGCGGCACCGCGAAGCGCTCCAGCTGCAGGCCGAGGGCCGGGTGACTGTGACCAAGCACCCGGACGGTTGCCTCATGCTGTTTCCGCGCCCCGAGTGGGAACGCTTTCGCGAGCGCATCGCCGCGCTCCCGATGGAAGCCCACTGGTGGAAACGGATCTTCCTGGGCAGCGCCGCCGATGTCGAACTCGATACCGCCGGCCGCGTCCTCATCACCCCAGAACTGCGCACGGCTGCCTCCCTTGAACGTGACGTGATGCTGCTCGGCATGGGCAGCCACTTCGAAGTCTGGGACGCCGCCACGTACACCGCGAAGGAGCAAGCCGCCATGGCGCAAGGCATGCCCGACGCCCTCAAGAATTTCTCCTTTTGATGACGCACGATGACAACCCAAGCCAGTACGGGACTGCGCCATCAGACGGTGCTCTTAGACGAAGCGGTCGATGCGCTCATCTGGCGCGACGACGGCATCTATATCGATGGAACCTTCGGGAGAGGCGGGCACAGCCGGCTCATCCTGGAACGGCTGGGGCCCGGCGGCAGACTTGTCGCCTTCGACAAGGACCCGGCAGCAATCACCGAAGCGGGCACCGTAGAGGATGCCCGCTTCGCTATTGAGCATGACAGCTTCGCGCAGATGGCCTCGGCTCTGGATGCGCGCGGCATTGAACGGGTGGCCGGCGTGCTGCTCGATCTCGGCATCAGCTCGCCGCAGATCGACGAAGGCGCACGTGGCTTCTCGTTCCGGATGGATGGCCCGCTCGACATGCGGATGGACACCACGCGCGGCATCACCGCAGCCCAATGGCTGGCCGAGGCTGATGAGCGCGACATTGCGAGGGTGATACGGGACTATGGGGAAGAACGGTTTGCTGTACAGATTGCAAAGGCGATTGTTGCTCGCCGGGGCCAATCCGGGGATCGAGGTCCTCTCGATCGCACATCCGAGCTTGCCGCGCTCGTGGCGCAAGCCGTCAAAACACGCGAGAAGGGCCAAGACCCTGCGACCCGCACCTTTCAAGCTTTACGGATTCACGTCAATCAAGAGCTTGCGGACCTCGAAACCGGTCTGAAGGCCGCCTTTGAACGCCTGGAGCAGGGGGGACGTCTCGTCGTGATCAGCTTCCATTCGCTGGAAGACCGCATCGTCAAGCGCTTTATGCAGGCCCTGGCGCGCCCGGAGCAATCCGCCGCGCCGGAACTGCGTCGGGCGCCGCTGCGTGCGCATGAGCTGCCGGCGCCGCAGTTGCGCCTGCTTGGCCGCGTGAAGCCGTCGGAGGCCGAGGTGTCGGCCAACCCGCGTGCGCGCTCGGCCATCATGCGCGTGGCCGAGCGTTGCTGAGCCGACGGAGACGCACGCCATGAACCGCCTGAACATGTTCCTGCTGACTGCGCTGGTGCTGTGCGCGCTGTCGCTGGTCAACGCACAGCATCAGGCGCGGCAACTGTTTGTCGCGCTGGATCGCGCGCAGGCGGAAGAGAAGCAACTCAACACCGACTGGTCGCGCTTGCAGTATGAGCAGAGCGCGCTGGGCAAGAGCGCTCGCATTGCCGACATCGCGAGCAAGCAATTGAAGATGTCGCCCGCGCAGGCGGGTCGCACGCAGTATCTGCAGGGGTTTGCCGATCTGCCGGCAGCAGGGGGGGGCTCCGGGGCTTCCTCGGCAGCGGCGAGCGCGCCCACGGCTTCCGGAGTACAGCCATGAGCGGCGCACGCAAGTCCAACGGCACCACGGCGCGCGCGCGCCTGGGCCAGTTCTCTGCCAGCCCTGTGCTTGGCCTGCGCCTGCCGATGTGGCGCTCGAAGCTGGTCGTGTTCCTGATGTTCGCGGCGTTCTTGGCACTGATCGGCCGCGCGCTGTGGATTCAAGGTCCTGGCAACCGCTTCTATGAAGTCGAGGGCAAGAAGCGCTTCCAGCGCACGCTGGAATTGCCGGCCACGCGCGGCAAGATTCTCGATCGCAATGGTCTGGTGCTGGCCACGAGTCTGCCGGTGAAGGCCATCTGGGCCGTGCCGGAAGACGTGCCCAACAACGTGCCTGGCGAAGAAATGAAGAAGCTCGCCAAGCTGCTTGACATGAACAACAAGGAGCTTTCGGGCAAGCTGGGGGAAGACAAAGGCTTTGTCTACCTCAAGCGCCAGGTGCTGCCCGAGGTGGCCGACCAAATCGCCGCGCTGAAGATCGAAGGCATCTATCAGACGCGTGAGTACAAGCGCTTCTATCCGGAAGGCGAGGCGATGGCGCACATCGTCGGGTTCACCAACGTCGAGGACAAAGGCCAGGAAGGCATGGAGTTGGCGCGCGAGTCCGACCTCGCGGGTGCCGCCGGCCAGCGTCAGGTGATCAAGGATCGGCTGGGCCGCGTGGTGGAAGACGTGGGGGTGCTCAAGGCCCCGCGTGATGGGCATGATCAGACGCTGTCGATCGACGCCAAGATCCAGTACCTGACGTTCAACGAACTGAAGGCCGCCATTGAGCGTACCCGCGCAAAGGCCGCCAGTGCGATCGTGCTGGATGCGCAGACCGGCGAGGTGCTGGCGCTCGCCAACTATCCGACCTACAACCCGAACGACCGAAGCCGCCTCTCGGGCGAGCAACTGCGCAACCGCGTGCTGACCGACACCTTCGAGCCCGGCTCGATGATGAAGCCGATCACCATCAGCCTGGCGCTGCAGCTCAAGCGCGTGACGCCCACCACGCTGGTACAAACCAACGGCAAATACAGCTTTGAAGGCGCGACCATTTCCGATACCGGCAACTACGGCACGCTGACGGTCGCGCAAGTGATCCAGCACTCCAGCAACATCGGTACGACCAAGATCGCGATGATGCTCAAGCCGCAGGAAATGTGGGACATGTTCACCAGCGTTGGCTTGGGGCAGGCGCCGAAGATCGGCTTTCCGGGCGCGGTGGCAGGGCGGCTGCGACCGGCAAACAAATGGCGCCGCATCGAGCAGGCGACCATGTCGTACGGCTACGGCCTGTCGGTGTCGCTGTTCCAGATTGCACATGCGTACACCATCTTCGCGCACGATGGCGAGCTGATCCCGATCACGATGTACCGCACTGATGGCCAGCCGCCGCAGGGCGAGCGCGTGATTTCGCCGGAGGTGGCGCGGCAGGTCCGTCAGATGCTTGAGACCGTGACGGCGCCCGGCGGCACCGCACCGCAGGCCCAGGTGATGGGCTACCGCGTCGGCGGCAAAACCGGCACAGCGTGGAAGCACACCGGGCGCGGCTATGACCGCTCGAAGTATCGCGCCTCGTTTATCGGCCTGGCGCCGATGTCGAACCCGCGCATCATCGTGGCGGTGAGCGTGGACGAGCCCACCGTGGGTAACCGCTATGGCGGCGGCGCGGCCGGCCCCGTGTTCTCCCAAATCGTGGGTGGCACCCTGCGCGCGTTGAACGTGCCGCCGGATTCGCCGGTGCGACAACTCGTGATGACCCCGGACGTGCCGGAAGAGCCGGTGGGGGGGCTGCAATGACAACCAAGCCCACCTCTGACCGCCCGACCATCGCCGCGCGCCTCGCGCCCGTGGTGGATTGGCTGCGCGCCCAGGCGCCGGCGGGTGCCGACCTCACCAGCGACACGCGCAAGCTCAAGACCGGCGACGTGTTCGTCGCCTACGTGCTCGGCAATGTGCGCCAGCGCGGCGATGGCCGTCCGCATATTCCGCAGGCGATCGAGGCTGGCGCTTCCGCCGTGCTGGCCGAAGCCCATGGCTATGCAATGCCCGCAGACGCGCCCGTGCGCATCCTGCCCGTAGACGGTCTGGCTGAACTGGCCGGGCCGCTGGCGGCACAGTGGTACGGCGTGCCGGGCCCGGACGCCTTGCGTGTGATTGGCGTGACGGGCACCAACGGCAAGACATCTTGTTCGCAATGGATTGCGCAGGCGCTGACCAAACACGGCCAGCGTTGCGCAGTGGTGGGTACGCTCGGCACCGGGTTTGTCGATGCGCTGGCCGCTACCGGCTTTACCACGCCGGATGCCATCCAGCTGCAGCACAGCCTCGCCGATCTGCACCGTGCGGGTGCCCGCGCCATCGCCATGGAAGTGTCGTCGCATGGTCTGGAGCAAGGCCGCGTCGATGGCACTTGCTTCGACATCGCGGTGTTCACCAACCTCACGCAGGATCACCTCGACTACCACGGCACGATGGCCGAGTACGAACTCGCCAAGGCGCGCCTGTTCGGCTGGCCGGGCCTGCGTGCAGCCGTCATCAACCGCGACGACGCAGCCGGTGTGCGCTTGCTGCAGAGCGCCCGAGCCGATGTCGAAACCATCGAATACGGCATCGACGGCGAAGCCGCTGCGCGGCACGGTGCCAAGCAATGGCTGCGCGCCAGCAACGTGCGTGCGCACCGCACCGGAACGACATTCGACGTGGACGGCAGTTTTGGCCATGCAACCGTCCATGCGCCCACGGTGGGTTTGTTCAACGTATCGAATCTTCTCGGTGTGCTGGGCGCATTGCTGGCCGCTGGCGTGCCGTGGCAGGACGCCATCGCGCGCCTGGAAAAGCTGCAACCCGTGAGCGGCCGCATGGAGCGTTTCGGCGGCGAAGACGGTCCGCTGGTGGTGGTCGATTACGCCCACACGCCCGACGCGCTGGAGCAGACGCTGCGTGCGCTTGGGCCGATTACCGAGGCGCGCGGCGGCAAGTTGTGGGCCGTGTTCGGCTGTGGCGGCGACCGCGACCCCGGCAAGCGTCCGCACATGGGCGCCATCGCCGAGCGCCTGGCGCCGCACGTTGTGCTGACCTCCGACAACCCGCGCAGCGAAGATCCTCAGCACATCCTCGACGAGATCGCCGACGGCATGGACAACCCGCGTGCCGCCACCCAGATCGAAGACCGCGCGGCTGCCATCCTGCATGCCGTGCGGCACGCCGATGCGCATGACGTGATCGTCGTGGCCGGCAAGGGGCATGAATCGACGCAGGAGATTGCCGGTCGCAAGCGACCGTTCTCCGATCAGGAGCATGTGCGCCTGGCGCTTGCAGCTCGCGGGGTGAATGCATGAGCGCCCAGACCGTGATGATGCATGCCACCGACGCCGCTGCCTGGATGGCCGGCGCCCATCTGGCTGGCCCCGACGCGGCGATCCTGCGCGTGACGACTGACAGCCGAGCCGTGCAGCCCGGCGACCTGTTCGTCGCGCTGATCGGCGAGCGTTTCGATGCGCACGATTTCCTGCCCGAGGTGGTCGCGCGTGGCGCTGCCGCCGTGCTGGTGTCGCGCGCACCTGCTGCCACGCTGGATGTGACCAACGTGGCCGTGCTGACCGTTGCAGATACGCGCATCGGCCTGGGCCAACTTGCCGCCGGCTGGCGCCGCCAGTTCCCGATTCCCGTCGTCGCCGTGACAGGCAGCAACGGCAAGACCACGGTCAAGGAAATGATCTCCGCGGTCTTCGCGCAGGCCGTGGGTGAAGACGCCCGCCTGGCGACCGCCGGCAACTTCAACAACGACATCGGCCTGCCGCTCACGCTGTTCCGCTTGAACGCGCAACACAAGCTGGCCGTGCTCGAACTCGGGATGAATCATCCGGGCGAGACGGCCGTGCTGGCCGCCATTGCCCAGCCGACCGTGGCGATGATCAACAACGCCCAGCGCGAGCACCAGGAATTCATGGTCAGCGTGGAAGCGGTGGCTGAAGAACACGCCGCCGTGCTGGCAGCGTTGCCGGCCGATGGCGTGGGGGTGTTCCCGCGCGACGCGGCCAACGGTGGCGAATATGCGCCGGTGTGGCAGGCCGCGGCCGGTGCGCGCCGCGTGCTCGATTTCGGTATCGAGGCCGGGGCTGTGACAGGCACGGTGGTGGACACCGCCGACGGTCAACGCATTCATGTGCAGGCCCCTGGCCAGCGCTTCGTCATCACCTTGCCGCTGCTCGGTCTGCACAACGCACGCAATGCGCTGGCCGCGACGGCATGCGCGCTGGCGGCCGGTGTCGCTCCCGAGGTGATCGCACAAGCGCTGGGCAACTTTGCTCCGGTCAAGGGGCGGCTGCAGCGCAAGCAGGGCACGCACGGCGGCCTCGTCATCGACGACACATACAACGCGAACCCGGATTCGATGCGCGCGGCGATCGATGCGCTCGTCACGCTGCCGGCGCCGCGCTGGCTGGTGCTGGGTGACATGGGCGAGGTTGGTTCGCAGGGCCCGGCTTTCCACGAAGAAATCGGCGCTTACGCGCGCGAGCACGGCATCGACGCAGTGCTGGCAACCGGCGAGCTTGCGCGCCACACGGTCGACGCATTCGGCGCAGGCGCGCAGCATTTTGCGTCGGCGGAGGACTTGATTGAACACGGCGTGCCCGCCATTGCGCCGGCCGCGACGGTATTGGTGAAGGGCTCGCGCTTCATGCGGATGGAACGCATTGTGGAAGCGCTGGTCTTGAAAGACCCGGTTGCGGATTTGTCGGCCGGTTCCAGCACACAACAGCAGCATTAAGGGAAGCAAGAACCCATGTTATTGGCATTGGCGCAATGGTTGCAGAACGACTACGGCTTCCTGCGCGTCTTCAACTATCTGACGTTCCGCGCCGTGATGGCATCTCTCACGGCGCTGGTGATCGGCCTCGGGTTCGGGCCGTTTGTGATTCGTCGCCTGACGGAACTGAAAGTCGGGCAGGCTGTGCGCAGCTACGGTCCGCAGACGCACCTGGTCAAGGCCGGCACGCCCACCATGGGCGGTGTGCTGGTGCTCATCGGCATTGCCGTGTCGACGCTGCTGTGGGCGGACTGGGGTAACCGCTTCATCTGGATCGTGCTGTTGGTCACGCTTGGCTATGGCGCGATCGGCTGGGTGGATGACTACCGCAAAGTCGTGCACCGCGATCCAAAGGGTATGTCTTCGCGCGAGAAGTTCTTCTGGCAGACCGTGATCGGCCTGTTTGCGGCGGCCTATCTGGCGTTCTCGGTGTCCGAGACGAGCAACATGCGCGTGCTTGAGCTGTTCATGGATTGGGTGCGCAGCGGCCTGTCACTGAACCTGCCGGCCAAGTCGCACCTGATCGTGCCGTTCTTCAAAGAGATCAGCTACCCGCTGGGCGTGTTCGGTTTCATCATCCTGACGTACCTCGTGATCGTCGGTTCCAGCAATGCCGTGAACCTGACCGATGGCCTCGATGGCCTGGTCATCATGCCGGTCGTGCTGGTGGGCAGTGCGTTGGGCGTGTTTGCCTACGTGATGGGCAGTGCCGTCTACAGCAAGTACCTGCTGTTCCCGCACATTCCGGGCGCAGGTGAGCTGCTGATCTTCTGCTCGGCGATGGCCGGGGCGGGGCTTGCCTTCCTTTGGTTCAACGCGCATCCGGCGCAGGTGTTCATGGGTGACGTTGGCGCGCTGGCGCTTGGCGGCGCGCTGGGCACGATCGCCGTGATCGTGCGTCAGGAAATCGTGCTCTTCATCATGGGCGGCATTTTCGTAGCCGAGACCGTCTCCGTGATGCTGCAGGTCACGTGGTTCAAGTTCACCAAGAAGCGTTATGGAGAGGGCCGGCGCCTGTTCCGCATGGCACCGCTGCATCACCATTTCGAGCTCTCCGGCTGGAAGGAAACGCAAGTGGTCGTGCGCTTCTGGGTCATCACCATGATGTTGGTGCTGATCGGCCTGTCGACCCTGAAGCTGCGGTGAACACGGACATGACCGACATGACCGAATCGATCAGCCCGGACGACATGGACGCCACGCAGCCGGAAGCGGCCGTGGACGCCGTTGTTGCGACGCTCGATTCTGCCGAGCCGATGCCCGCCGCTGAAACCGCGCAGGCGCCGCGCATGTTCGGCGACTTCGACTCGCCGGTGGTGTTGGTGCTCGGTCTCGGTGAGTCCGGCTTGGCAATGGCGCGCTGGTGTGCCCGTCATGGCGCGCGAGTGCGTGTGGCGGACACGCGCGAGGCACCGGCCAACCTGCCGACACTGCGTGCACACGTGCCGGATGCCGAATTCGTTAGCGGTCCGTTCGTCGTGTCGCTGCTGGACGATGTGGCGCTGGTGGCGATCAGCCCCGGGCTGTCGCCGCTGGATGCCAACGTCGCCGCGCTGCTGAGCGCCGCCAATGCGCGCAGCGTGCCGGTGTGGGGCGAGATCGAATTGTTTGCCCGCGCGTTGGCGGGTCTCAAGGCCGCGCAAGGCTACACGCCGCGCGTGCTGGCCATCACCGGGACCAACGGCAAGACGACCACCACGGCGCTCACGGGCGCCTTGGTGGAGCGCGCCGGCAAGACTGTCGGCGTGGCAGGCAACATCAGCCCGTCGGCGCTCGATAAGCTCGGCGAATGCGTTGACGCCGGCACGCTGCCCGACGTGTGGGTGCTCGAGCTTTCCAGCTTCCAGCTCGAAACCACGCACACGTTGGACGCCGATGCCGCCACCGTCCTGAACATCACGCAGGACCACCTCGACTGGCACGGCACGATGGACGCCTATGCCGCAGCCAAGGGCCGTATCTTCGGCGCCAACACCGTGCGTGTGCTGAACCGTCAGGACGCCGGCGTGATGGCATTCGCCAGCAAGAAGGGCGGCGATATCACGTTCGGTATCGACGAGCCGGGCACGCCCGATGCGCTCGGCCTGCTGCGCGATGGCGGCATGCCCTGGATCGTATTGGCCGAAGTCGATGAGGACGATCTGCCCAAGCCCACGCGCCGCAAGAAAAGCGACAACGTGCCGGCCGCGCCGGTGCCGGTGCGCCTCAAGCGCCTGATGCCCGCCGACGCACTGCGCATCCGTGGCTTGCACAACGCGACCAACGCGATGGCTGCGCTGGCACTGTGCCGGGCGATCGGCCTGCCGGTGAGCGCGCTGCTGCACGGCCTGCGCGACTACGCCGGCGAGCCGCACCGCGTCGAGCTGATCGCCGCGTTTGACGATATCGAATTCTTCGACGATAGCAAGGGCACCAACGTCGGCGCCACGGTAGCTGCACTCTCGGGCTTGTCCAAGCACGTCGTGCTGATCGCGGGTGGCGATGGCAAGGGTCAGGATTTCTCGCCGCTGGCAGAGCCGGTCGCGCAATACGCGCGCGCCGTCGTGCTGATCGGCCGCGATGCGCCGCTGATTCGCGAGGCTCTGGCCAATACCGGCGTCACGCTGGTCGATGCCCCGACGCTGGAAGTCGCCGTGCAGGAAGCCGCCGCGCACGCGCAACCGGGCGATGCCGTGCTGTTGTCGCCGGCGTGTGCCAGCTTTGACATGTTCCGCAACTATGAACACCGCGCCCAGGTGTTCCACGAGGCCGTGGCCGCGTTGGCGGCAGACCGAGGAGTCCTCCTATGAGCGACACCCAGATCAAGCGCAGCGGCTTCATCGGCGCGACCATCGGCAATGCGTGGGAAGGCCTGCGCGATGCTGTTTCGGGGGTCAAGCCCACGCGCTCGAAGATGATGGAGTACGACCAGCCGCTGATGTGGGTGGCGATCGTGCTGCTCGGCCTCGGGCTGGTGATGGTGTATTCCGCGTCGATCGCATTGCCGGATTCGCCCAAGTACGCCAACTACAGCAACGGGCACTTCCTGATTCGCCACATTTTCTCGCTGGTGATCGGGCTCATCGGCGCGATCGTCGCATTCCAGATTCCGGTCAAGTTCTGGGACAAGTACGCACCGAAGCTATTCATCATCGCGCTGGTGCTGTTGGTGATCGTGCTCGTCCCGCACGTGGGCAAGGGCGTGAACGGCGCGCGCCGCTGGCTGCCGCTGGGCGTGATGAACTTCCAGCCGTCCGAGCTGATGAAGCTGGCGGTGGTGCTGTACGCCGCCAACTACACCGTGCGCAAGCAGGACTGGATGCAGAGCGTGCGCAAGGGCTTCCTGCCGATGGGCGTGGCCGTGGCGTTTGTCGGCTCGCTCCTGCTGTTGGAGCCGGACATGGGCGCGTTCCTGGTGATCGCGGCCGTGGCCATGGGCATCCTGTTTCTGGGCGGCGTGAACGGCAAGCTGTTCGGCGGGCTGGTACTGACGGCAATTTCGACCTTCTCGCTGCTGATCGTGGCGTCGCCCTGGCGGCGCGAGCGGATCTTCGCGTACCTGAACCCCTGGCAAGAAGAATACGCACAGGGCAAGGCTTACCAGCTCACGCACTCGCTCATCGCGTTCGGCCGTGGCGAGTGGACCGGCGTCGGCCTGGGCGGCAGCATCGAAAAGCTTCACTACCTGCCTGAGGCGCACACCGACTTCATCCTGGCTGTGATCGGCGAGGAACTGGGCTTTGTCGGTGTGCTGATCGTGATCCTGCTGTTCTACTGGATGGTGCGTCGCTCGTTCGAGATCGGCCGCACCGCGTTGCAGCTCGACCGCACGTTCGCCGGTCTGGTCGCCAAGGGCCTGGGTATCTGGATCGGCTGGCAGGCCTTCATCAACATGGGTGTGAACCTCGGCCTGCTGCCGACCAAGGGCCTGACGCTGCCGATGGTCAGCTACGGTGGTTCGGGCATCCTGATGAACTGCGTGGCGCTCGCGCTGTTGCTGCGTATCGACTATGAAAACCGCGTGCTGATGCGTGGAGGCAAGGTATGACGGCAGGCATTTCGGCCGATCTGTCGCCGCGCACGCTCCTCGTCATGGCCGGCGGTACAGGCGGTCACATCTTCCCCGCACTTGCAGTGGCCAAGCTGCTGGCGGCGCGCGGCTGGAGGGTGGTGTGGCTCGGCAACGCGAACGGCATGGAAGGGCAACTGGTGCCCAAGCACGGGTTCCCTCTGGAGTCGGTGCAGTTTGGTGGTGTGCGCGGCAAGGGCCTCCTCACCAAGTTTCTGTTGCCACTCAACCTGTTGCGCGCGTTCTGGCAGAGCCTCGGCGTGGTGCGCCGTGTGCGTCCGAACGTGGTGCTGGGCATGGGCGGCTATATCACGTTCCCGGGCGGCATGATGAGCGTGCTGCTGGGGCGCCCGCTGGTGCTGCACGAACAGAATTCCATCGCAGGTCTGGCCAACCGCGTGCTCGCGCGCGTGGCCGATCGCGTGCTCTGCGCGTTTCCGAATGCGCTGTCCGGCGCCGAGTGGGTCGGCAACCCGATTCGCGCCGACTTGGCCATGCTGGCTTCGCCGCAAGCGCGCTACGCCGAGCGAACCGGTCCGCTGCGCGTGCTGGTCGTGGGCGGCAGTCTGGGCGCGGCGGCGCTCAACGATGTGGTGCCCAAGGCGCTGGCGTTGCTGCCGGCCGATACGCGCCCGATCGTCATCCACCAGGCGGGCGCCAAGCAGATCGACACGCTGCGCGCCAACTATGCAGCCGCCGGCATTGACGATACCCACGCGCAGCCCGTGCCCTTCATCGACGACATGGCGGCCGCGTATGCGCACGCCGATCTCGTGATCTGCCGTGCGGGCGCAATGACTGTTTCAGAAGTGGCCGCGGCTGGTGTCGCGGCGCTGTTCGTGCCGTTCCCGCATGCCGTGGACGATCACCAGACCACCAACGCGCGCTTCCTCTCCGAACGCGGTGCGGCGCTGTTGGTGTCGCAGCAGGAACTGGGTCCGGCATCGCTGGCAGATACACTCGCGTCCCTGACGCGTGCTCAATTGGCCGATATGGCGGCTAAAGCACGTGAGCAGGCACGGCCCGAAGCGGCCGAGCGTGTCGCCGACGTGTGTGTAGCGGTGGCACGGGCATAGGGAATCGAATCGATATGAAGCACATCGTCAAGAACATCCATTTTGTAGGCATCGGCGGCGCAGGCATGAGCGGCATCGCCGAGGTGCTGCTGAATCTGGGCTACCGCGTGACAGGCTCGGATCTGGGCAGCAGCGCGACCACGCAGCGCCTGGCAACGCTCGGCGCGACGATCATGCAGGGCCATGCGCCGGAGCACGTAATCGGGGCCAATGCCGTGGTCGTCTCCACCGCCGTGCGCGGCGACAACCCGGAAGTGCTGGCCGCGCGCGCCAAGCGCATCCCCATCGTGCCGCGTGCGGTGATGCTGGCTGAGCTGATGCGCCTGAAGCAGGGCATCGCCATTGCCGGCACGCACGGCAAGACGACGACCACCAGCCTGGTCGCCTCCGTGCTGGCCGAAGGCGGCCTGGACCCGACCTTCGTGATCGGCGGCCGCCTGAACTCGGCCGGCGCCAACGCGCGGCTGGGCACGGGCGATTTCATCGTCGCTGAGGCGGACGAATCCGACGCGTCGTTCCTCAACCTGTTCCCCGTGATCGAGGTCATCACCAATATCGATGCCGATCACATGGACACCTACGGGCACGACTTCGCGCGCCTGAAGCAGGCCTTCATCGAGTTCACGCAACGGCTGCCGTTCTACGGCATTGCCGTGCTGTGCGTGGACGACCCGAACGTGCGCGAAATTCTGCCGTTCGTCTCCAAGCCTGTTGTGCGCTACGGCTTTGCCGAAGATGCGCAAGTGCGTGCCGTCAATGCGCGCGCCGTCGATGGCCGGATGGAATTCACCGTGATCCGCCAGCTCAACGGCCATGCCGAGCCGCCGCTGTCGATCACGCTGAACTTGCCGGGCATGCACAACGTGCAGAACGCGCTGGCCGCCATTGCAATCGCCACCGAACTGGAAGTGCCGGACGAGGCCATCGTCAAGGCGCTGGCCGAGTTCAACGGCGTGGGCCGCCGCTTCCAGCGTTACGGCGAAGTGCCGACCGCTGACGGCAAGGGCCGCTTCACGCTCATCGACGACTACGGCCACCACCCCGTCGAGATGGCCGCCACGCTGGCCGCAGCGCGCGGTGCGTTCCCCGGTCGCCGCCTCGTGCTGTCGTTCCAGCCGCACCGCTTTACCCGCACGCGCGATTGCTTCGAAGATTTTGTGAAGGTGCTCGGCACCGTAGATGCGCTGCTGCTGGCCGAGGTGTACGCCGCCGGTGAACCGTCCATCGTCGCCGCCGACGGCCGCGCGCTGACGCGTGCGCTGCGCGTGGCCAACAAGATCGAGCCGGTCTTCGTGGAGCAGATCGAAGACATGCCGCAAGCGATTCTGGATGCAGCGCAGGACGGCGACGTGGTGATCACCATGGGTGCGGGATCGATCGGGCAGGTGCCCGGTCAAGTGGTTGCGTTGCAGGCGCAGGCGCGCACGGCAAACGTCGTGGATCTGAACGGAGGCGCCGCAGCATGACGACCGGTCCGTTTGTTCCGAATCCGACGATCGACCCGAAGTCCCTCGGCAAGGTGGGCGTGCTCATGGGCGGCCGGTCCGCCGAGCGCGAAATCTCGCTGATGTCCGGCAACGGCGTGCTGGCTGCGCTGCGCGCGCGCGGCGTCGATGCGCACCCGTTCGACCCGGGCCTGCAGGCCGTGGCCGATCTGGCCAAGCAAGGGTTCGACCGCGTGGTGATCTCGCTGCATGGCCGCTTTGGCGAAGACGGCACGATCCAGGGCCTGCTCGAGCAATTCGGCATTCCGTACACCGGCAGCGGCGTACTCGCGTCTGCGCTGGCGATGGACAAGGAAGCCACCAAGCGCCAATGGCAGACCCACGGCCTGCCCACGCCCGATTTCGTGATGTTGCATGCCGGTGCCGACTGGCAAGCCGTGGCCGACCGCCTTGGCCTGCCGCTGATCGTCAAGCCGGCGCGCGAAGGTTCGTCGATCGGTCTGACCAAGGTCACGAGCGCCGCCGAGCTGCCCGCCGCCTACGAAAAGGCCGCGCGCCTGGACCGCGACGTGATGGCCGAGCAGTTCATCGAAGGCGACGAGCTGACCTGCCCGATCATCGGCGAGGGCGAGAGCGCCACCGCATTGCCGCTCATTCGCATCGTCGCGCCGCAGGCCAACTACGACTACCAGAACAAGTACTTCACCGACGACACGCGCTACGAATGCCCGGCACCGATTCCCGCCGACGTGGCCGCCCGCGTGCAGGCGCTGGTGGTGCAGGCATATCGCGGGCTGGGCTGCCGCGGCTGGGGCCGCGCCGACATCATGCTGCGCAAGTCCGACAACGCGCCGTTCCTGCTGGAAATGAACACGTCGCCGGGCATGACTGGCCATTCGCTGGTGCCGATGGGCGCACGCGCTGCTGGTATCAGCTATGAAGATTTCGTGTTGCAACTGGCGGCGAGTGCATCGCTGGAGCTGCACGCGAGCACCGACTGGAAACCAGAGTAATCAACGCAACGTCAGCGAAACCGGACAACACAACGTTATGTGGCACAACACCCGTCTCCTCAACGCCGTCGCGAGCGCGCTATATGCGCTGCTTGCGCTTGGTGCGTTGGGTGTTGGGGCGGTCTGGCTGATGCAGCGACCGATGTTCCAGCTGCAACAGGTGCGTGTGATGCCGATGGCCGGCAGCGAGTTGCGCCACGTGAATGTGCCCAGTCTGCGCGCCAACGCGCTGGCCAAGCTGCGCGGCAATTTCTTCTCGTTGAATCTGGACGATGCGCGCGCCGCGTTCGAATCCGTGCCGTGGGTGCGACGTGCGAGCGTGCGCCGCGTGTGGCCCAACGGGCTGCTGGTCGAAGTGCAGGAACACGAAGCCCTGGGCACCTGGGGCGGCAATGAGTCCGGCAAGCTGGTCAACACGTATGGCGAAGTCTTCGTGGCCAACCTGGCTGAAGCCGAAGACGACACCGACCTCGTTGCGCTGGCCGGTCCCGAAGGTACTGAACAGGACGTGGTCGACAAGCTGGAGACCATGACCGAGTGGTTCAAGCCGATGAATGTCGAGCCGTTGAGCGTGACCCTTACCGACCGCTACGCCTGGCGCGCGCGGTTGTCCAACGGCACGGTCATCGAGCTGGGCCGCGAACTGAATGACGATGACCGCACAGCGCTGGCCGCGCGTGCCCGCCGTTTTGTGCGTGCGTGGCCCGAGGTGACGAAGCGCTGGGGCGGTCAGATCGAATACGCCGATCTGCGGTATCCGAACGGATTCGCAGTTCGGGCGGCGGGTGTGCGCTTCCTGACCGATGCGCAGGCCGCGGTGCTGGCCAAGGGGGGCAAGTTGCCCGGCACCGCGAATGGCACCAGCGGTGCTGCAAAGCCGAAAGCCACGCTGGGGGGTAAGCCGGCGGCCAACAACAAAGCAACGCGAAGCACAGAGAAAACGCGATGAGCAAGGAATACAAGGATCTTCTGGTCGGGCTGGACATCGGCACCTCCAAGGTGGTGGCGGTGGTGGCCGAGCTGCGTCCTGACGGCGCCTACGAGGTCATCGGTATGGGCCAGACCGAATCGAAGGGGCTGAAAAAGGGCGTGGTTGTCAACATCGAGGCGACCGTCCAGTCGATCCAGAAAGCGCTCGAAGAAGCGGAGCTGATGGCCGACTGCAAGATCAGCGAGGTCTTCACCGGCATCGCGGGCAGCCACATCCGCAGCTTCAACTCGAGCGGCATGGTTGCGATCAAGGACAAGGAAGTCACCTCCACCGACGTGGCGCGCGTGATCGAGACCGCCAAGGCCGTCAACATCCCGACCGATCAGCAGATCCTGCACATCCTCACGCAGGAATTCATCATCGACGGCCAGGAAGACGTGCGCGAGCCGATCGGCATGAGCGGCATCCGGCTTGAGGTGAAGGTGCACATCGTGACGGGCGCCGTCAGCGCAGCGCAGAACATCGTCAAGTGCGTGCGCCGCTGCGGGCTGGAAGTGCATGACCTGATCCTGCAGCCGCTGGCTTCAAGCCTGGCGGTGCTGACCGAAGACGAGAAGGAACTCGGTGTGGTGCTGGTCGACATCGGCAGCGGCACGACCGACATCGCCATCTTCAGTGAAGGTGCGATCCGCCACACGGCCGTGATTCCCATCGCCGGTGACCAGATCACCAACGACATCGCCATGGCTCTGCGCACGCCAACGCCGGATGCAGAAGACATCAAGATCCAGTACGGCATCGCCAAGCAGGTGTTGGCCGATCCGGACGAGATGATCGACGTGCCAGGCGTCGGTGATCGCGGCCCGCGCACGCTCTCGCGCCAGGCGCTGGCCGCTGTGATTGAGCCGCGTGTGGAAGAGCTGTTCTCGCTGGTGCATCAGGTGGTGCGCGAATCCGGCTACGAGGAACTGCTCTCCAGCGGCGTGGTCCTGACTGGCGGTACCGCAATGATGCCGGGCATGGTCGAGCTGGGTGAAGACATGTTCTTGAAGCCAGTACGCGTGGGCGTGCCTGAGTACCGCGGCAACCTGCACGAGGTGGTGAAGAGCCCGCGTTACGCCACGGTGATGGGCTTGCTGCAGGAAGGTCGCGTGCAGCGCGTGCGCGGACGCAAGGTCGTCGTGCAGTCAGGGTCGGCCAAGCAGATCTGGACGCGCATGAAGGAATGGTTCATCGGCAACTTCTAAGCACGTGTGTGCTGGGTGTTGACGATGTGCTCCCTGGGGGGAGCAAGTTGAGTTTCTTGTTTTGATGTTTTTTGTTCAGGAACCAGGAGTTGCGGCGGGGAGGCTGCATCGTCTGGGACTGATCACTTCTGGAGGCAATGATGGACTTCGACATGATTGAAACGGAAATGCAGGACGGCACCATCATCAAGGTGGTCGGCGTCGGCGGCGCGGGCGGTAATGCCGTGCAGCACATGATCAACCGCGGCGTGCAAGGCGTGGAATTCATCTGCATGAACACTGATGCGCAGGCGCTCAAGCGCTCGACCGCATCGCGCGTGCTGCAGCTCGGCAGCACGGGCCTTGGCGCTGGCGCCAAGCCGGAAGTGGGCAAGCACTGCGCAGAGGAAGCCCGCGAGCAGATCGCCGACGCACTGCGCGGCGCGCACATGGTCTTCATCACCGCCGGCATGGGCGGCGGTACGGGCACGGGCGCAGCACCGGTGGTTGCACAGGTCGCCAAAGAAATGGGCATCCTGACCGTGGGCGTGGTGTCCAAGCCGTTCGAATTCGAAGGCGCACGCCGCTCGAAGGTTGGCGAGCACGGCGCGAACGACCTCGAGGGCAACGTCGATTCGCTGATCGTCGTGCTCAACGAAAAGCTCTTCGAAGTCATGGGCGATGATGCCGAGATGGACAAGTGCTTCCAGTGCGCCGACGACGTGCTGCACAACGCGGTTGCCGGCATTGCGGAAATCATCAACGTCGATGGTCTGGTGAACGTCGACTTCGAAGACGTGAAGACCGTGATGGGCGAACAAGGCAAGGCGATGATGGGCACGGCCACCGTGTCCGGCGTCGACCGTGCACGTCTGGCCGCTGAGCAAGCCGTGGCAAGCCCGCTGCTGGAAGGCGTGGACCTGTCGGGTGCGCGCGGCGTGCTGGTCAACATCACGGCCAGCCGCTCGCTGAAGCTGTCCGAGACCAAGGAAGTGATGAACACCATCCGCAGCTATGCCGCGGAAGATGCCACCGTCATTTTCGGTACGGTCTACGACGACGCCATGGGCGACGCACTGCGTGTGACCGTGGTTGCGACGGGCCTGGGCCGCGCTGCTCGCAACAAGCAGCAACAGCAACAGACGATGACGCTGCTGAAGACCGGTACCGACAACCAGCCGGTGGCGTTCGGCGGTAGCGCCGGTCACTCGGTGGCAGCTGCGCCGGACTACAGCAATTTCGACACCCCCGCCGTGTGGCGCAGCTCGCGTGAGTCGGCATCGGCTCACGTGGCAGCACTGCAAGAGAAGGGCGTCGACACGTACGACATTCCGGCATTCCTGCGCAAGCAGGCGGACTGATCGGGCCCGCATTGGTTCGATAGCGCTCGCGCACGACCGACTGCCTGCGGCACCGCACGCCGCGCGCGGTTCACGGCTCCCCTCCCGTGATCGCCGTTGTGTGATGGCCCGCTGCTCGCAAGTCGACAGCGCTCGACGAACCGGACACAGTCGTTGCCGCCGGGCAGGTTGGCCTCTGGCCGCCTCCCCGGAAGGGTTCACCCCGCCCGGCGGGTGTATCCGTTCGTTGTGCCGCGCACGGTGCGTTCCGACCCAAGCGGCCTGATGGTGTTGTCTCCCAAGACCGCCCGCGTGATTCGTTCACGCGGGCGGTCTTGTTTTAGGAACGTGCTGCGCGGTCGCGCGGCAAGTTCTATGATCGCGATATCCGCTCACGCTCCTTGACGATCATGATCCAGCCTGGTCAACCGCTTCCCGATGCGACGCTCTACGAGTTCTTTGAACTGGAAAAGGACGGCTGCGCGCTCGGCCCCAATGCGTTTTCCGTCCAGCATCTGGCCGAGGGCAAGACGATCGTCATCTTTGGGCTGCCCGGTGCGTTCACGCCGACCTGTTCGGCGCGTCATGTGCCTGGCTATCTCGCTCACTTCGACGCGCTGCGCGCCAAGGGCGTCGACGAGATCTGGTGTGTGTCCGTCAACGACGCCTTCGTGATGGGCGCCTGGGCTCGCGCGCAAGGCACCGACGACAAAATCCGCATGCTGGGCGACGGCAGCGCAGAGTTCACCAGCAAGCTCGGCCTTGACCAGGACCTCTCCAAGCGCGGCATGGGCGTGCGCTCGCAGCGCTACGCGATGGTCGTGAAGGACGGTGTGGTAACAGCGCTACAGGTGGAAGCGCCCGGGCAGTTCGCCGTCAGCAGCGCCGAATCGATCCTGGCGATACTCTGACGCCACGCCAGCGGCTCCCCCAAATGGCGGAGTACCGCCCGCTATCCCGCCCCGCCTCAAGGCCGACGAGACCGTGGCGCCGAATCTGCGTGCACTGAGGTTGAGCAAAGTGTGGGCACCCCTAACATCCCGATACAAAAGTCGTTTTGAAGGCAGGGACGTGAAAATGGTATGATTAGGGTTATCACCTATGCAGACCGCATAGATAAAAACAATCGTAGAAATTTCGTGAGTTGAGGGCGGCCATGTTGAAACAACGCACCATCAAGTCCCTCGTCAAGACCGTCGGCATCGGGTTGCACTCGGGCCGTAAGGTGACGTTGACGTTGCGCCCGGCAGCCGCAGGCACCGGCATCGTCTTCACACGCGTTGACCTCGACCCGGCCGTCGAGATTCCCGCCACCGCCAGCGCCATCGGCGACACCCGCCTAGCGTCCGTGCTGCAGAAGGACGGCGCCCGTGTGTCGACCGTCGAGCATTTGATGTCCGCCTGCGCTGGCCTTGGCATCGACAATCTCTATGTCGACGTGGACGCCGAAGAAATCCCCATCATGGATGGCAGCGCGGCCTCGTTCGTATTTCTGTTGCAATCGGCTGGCATCGAAGAGCAGGGCGCGGCCAAGCAGTTCATCCGTGTGATCAAGCCGGTGGAAATCCGCGAGGGCGACAAGCTTGCTCGCCTCGACCCATACTTCGGCTTCAAGCTGTCGTTCACGATCGAATTCCGCCACCCGGCCGTCGACAAGACCGGCCAGACGTTCGAGATCGACTTTGCCGACACCAGCTACACGCGCGAAATCGCCCGCGCCCGTACGTTCGGTTTCGCGCATGAAGTTGAAATGCTGCGCGAGGTCGGTCTGGCACGCGGCGGCAGTCTCGACAACGCCATCGTGCTCGACGAGCACCGCATGCTGAACAACGACGAACTGCGCTACGGCGATGAGTTCGTCCGTCACAAGATTCTCGATGCGATTGGCGATCTGTATGTGGTCGGCCACCCGCTGATTGCTGCGTACACGGCGCACAAATCGGGCCACGGCCTGAACAACGCGCTGCTGCGCGCGCTGCTGGCCGATGAAACGGCCTACGAGATCGTGACGTTCGACAAGGCGGAAGAGGCGCCGCGCGCGTTCCTGCCCCAGTTGCAACCTGCGTTTTCTTGACCGGCTGACGCGGCCGTCTGCATGAAAGAAGCGCCCCGCGGGGCGCTTTTTATTTGGGCCGTGCGGCAGGCGGAACGTGCCGGGCGATCATTTCCGCCAACGCTTGGCGCAGCGGTGAATCGGGCAGTTCGTTGGCGAGCGCCGCCAGGCTGTTGACACCAACTGCCGTCATCTTGGCGCGTTTAGGCGGCTTTTCGGTCTCTTGTGGCCACAAACTGTCGCTGCCGCCCTGCGGTTGTACCCTCACCCGAATTGCGGTAATCTGCGATCCCCGGCGCTGCAGACGCTCCAGCAAGGTGGGTACCACCTGCCGTAAGCGCGCCGCAGCCGCACTATGTGCGGCGAGCAACACCAGAGTCGCTTCCCGGCTATCGCGCGCATCGTTCTTGATGCCACCGATCGCCACGCCGCCGCCCAAGCCGGGCGGCAACAGCGACAACACCTCCGCTTCCAACGACGCCAATTGCCTGGCCGCCTGCATCAGCGGGCCGACCGAACCGGCACCCGAGAGCCAGTCCTGGACGGGTTTTGCCACAGGCGTCTTGAGAGCGGGATGAACAAAGATTCGCATGCCGGCATTGTAGGGCGCTTCGTCGCGCTTTCGTGCCGGTGGGCAGCTTTTTTGTCCGGAAAACGAGCGATGCAAATCATCCTGATTCACCCGCGCAAGGCCGGTGCAACGCACCTGTCGCGACGCGGCGTCTTTGTGGCTATCGGCGCGGCGCTGCTGGCCGTGGCGACCCTGTCCGTCGGCGGTACGTGGCTGGCGGCCAAGCAAGGCCTGCTGCCGGGGGCGGCCGCTTCTGCGGTTGTCGGCGCAGACCAGCGTGTCACCCGCGAAAACCTCAACCTGATGGCCGCGCGCATTGGCGAAATGCAGGCGCAGATCGCCCGCCTGGACGCGCTGGGCGCCCGTGTGTCGGGCCTGGCGGGTGTGCAGCCCCGCGAGTTCGATTTCAAATCGCAACCGAGCCGCGGCGGCCCGGAGGGTGCATTCTCTCGGCCGATGTCGATGCCGGAAATTCAGTCCGAGCTGAATCGCCTGACGCGCTCGGCCGACCAACGCAACGATTATCTCAGCGTGCTCGAGAGCACCCTGATGGACCGGCAGATCCACGCCAAGATGATGCCCACCGTGCGCCCGGTGGCCACGGGCTACGATTCTTCGGGCTTTGGCACGCGAATCGATCCGTTCACGGGCCGGCGCACGCAGCATGACGGCGTCGACTTTGTCGGCCCGGTTGGCACGCCCATCGTGGCGGCTGCCGGTGGCGTGGTGGTGGCCAGCGAGTTCCACCACGAATACGGCAACATGATCGATATCGACCACGGCAACGGCCTGAAGACGCGCTATGCGCATGCGTCCAAGGTATTTGTGAAGGTCGGCGACATCGTGAAGGCGGGCGAGCGCATCGCGCTGATCGGCCGTACCGGCCGCGCCACTGGGCCGCATCTGCACTTCGAGGTGCACGTCAACGATGTCCCGCAGAATCCGGTAGCTTTCCTGGAGAACGCCGGCCAGCCCAAGATGGCGGCCAACAAGGCCCCCGCGCCGAAGGTTGCGGCGGCCGATATCGGAAAGAGCATGGCGGCGGCCGGCCATTGATCTAGCGCGGGTTGCAATCGGGGCGCCCGTCCCCAGTTCAGCGTGAGTGTGCGGACGGCGTTCGTGCGGCCCTAAAGTGCGGCGTCCCTGCCACATCCGGCGGTTCTGCCGCCATCAAGCGGGTGTTTTGCACATGCTAAACTCCCGCCTTTGCGCCAACCCTTTCTGGGCCGTTGTGCTGCCTGTGTTTCGCGGTCTCTCCGACGCGTTTTCCGGGCGGCTCACCAGCCCTAGCCATCGATGATCACGGGCCTTCTCAAGAAGATTTTCGGCAGCCGTAATGAACGGCTGATCAAACAGTACCGCCGCAAGGTGGCGCAGATCAATGCGCTCGAGCCCAAGTTCGAAGCGCTCTCCGATGCCGAGCTGCAGGCCAAGACCGAAGAATTCCGCCAACGCTTTGCCAAGGGCGAGACGCTGGACGCGCTGTTGCCCGAAGCGTTCGCCGTGTGCCGCGAGGCCAGCAAGCGCGTGATGAAGATGCGGCACTTCGACGTGCAGCTTGTCGGCGGCATGGTCCTGCACGACGGCAAGATCGCCGAAATGCGCACGGGTGAAGGCAAGACGCTGACCGCAACGCTGGCTGTGTATCTGAACGCCATTTCGGGTCAGGGCGTGCACGTGGTGACGGTCAACGATTACCTCGCCCAGCGCGACGCCGAGTGGATGGGCCGCCTGTACAACTGGCTGGGCCTGTCGGTGGGGGTCAACCTGACCACCATGGACCACGACCAGAAGCAGGCCGCCTACGCGTCGGACATCACCTACGGCACCAACAACGAGTTCGGCTTCGACTACCTGCGTGACAACATGGTGTACGACGCCGGTCAGCGCGTGCAGCGTCCGCTGAACTACGCGATCGTCGATGAAGTCGACTCGATCCTGATCGATGAGGCGCGGACCCCGCTGATCATCTCCGGCCAGGCCGAAGACCACACCGACCTGTACCGCCGCATGAACGGCATTCCGGCGCAGCTCACGCGCCAGATCGGTGAAGAGAAGTCGGATGGCACGGGCGTCGAGAAGCCGGGCGACTACTACGTCGACGAAAAATCGCACCAGGTCTACCTGACCGAATCGGGGCACGAGAAAGCCGAGCAGATCATGCTGCAAGCCGGCTTGATCGGCGAGGGCGAATCGCTCTACGCGCCGCAGAACATCACGCTGATGCACCACCTGTACGCCGCCCTGCGTGCGCACAGCCTGTTCTTCCGCGATCAGCACTACGTGGTGCAGAACGGTGAAGTGGTGATCGTCGATGAATTCACGGGCCGGCTGATGGCGGGCCGCCGCTGGTCCGACGGTCTGCATCAGGCCGTGGAAGCCAAGGAAGGCGTGCAGATCCAGCAGGAAAACCAGACGCTGGCGACCATCACCTTCCAGAACTACTTCCGCATGTACAACAAGCTGTCGGGCATGACTGGCACGGCGGACACGGAAGCGTATGAATTCCAGGAGATCTACGGCCTGGAAACCGTGGTGATCCCGACTAACCGCACGCCGCAGCGCAAGGACTTGCAGGATCAGATCTACAAGACCTCGAAGGAGCGCTACGACGCCGTCATTCGCGATATTCGCGATTGCTACGAGCGTGGCCAGCCGGTGCTGGTGGGCACGACGTCCATCGAAAACTCCGAACTGCTGTCGAACCTGCTGGACCAGGCGAAGCTGCCGCACCAGGTGCTCAACGCGAAGCAGCACGAACGCGAAGCCGAGATCATCGCGCAGGCCGGTCGTCCGAAGATGATCACCATTGCCACCAACATGGCTGGCCGTGGTACCGACATCGTGCTGGGCGGCAATGTGGAGAAGCAGTCCGGCTTCGTGATGGCCGACGAGTCGCTCTCCGACGCTGAGAAGGCCTCGCGCGTGAAGACGCTCCAGGACGAATGGCAATCGCTGCACGAGCAGGTGAAGGCCGCCGGCGGTCTGCATATCGTCGGCACCGAGCGCCACGAGTCGCGCCGGATCGACAACCAGCTGCGTGGCCGTGCCGGCCGTCAGGGCGACCCGGGTTCGTCGCGTTTTTATCTGTCGCTGGATGACCAACTGCTGCGCATCTTCGCGGGCGACCGCGTGCGCGCGATCATGGACCGCCTGAAGATGCCCGAAGGCGAGCCGATCGAAGCCGGCATCGTCACACGCTCGATCGAATCTGCGCAGCGCAAGGTCGAAGGCCGCAACTTCGATATCCGCAAGCAACTGCTGCAGTACGACGATGTCTCCAACGATCAGCGCAAGGAACTCTACAAGCTGCGTAACGAGATTCTCGAAGCGCAGGATGTGGGCGATCTGGTCAAGAACCTGCGCGAGTCCGTGTTCACCGAGCTGTTCCGCACGTACGTGCCGGCCGAGACCATGGAAGAGCAGTGGGATGTCGCCGGCCTGGAAAAGGCTCTGCGCGAGGACTGGGGTGTCGATCAGCCGCTGGTGAAGACGCTGGAAGACGCACAGTCGATCGAAGACGAAGATCTGCTCAAGATGGTGCTGGAGGCCGCTGAAGCAGTGTACGAAGGCAAGGTGGCCCAGGTTGGCCGCGAGTCCTTCGCCGGTTTCGAGCGTTCGGTGATGCTGCAAAGCCTCGATACGCACTGGCGTGAACACCTGGCTGCGCTCGACATGCTGCGCCAGGGCATCCATCTGCGCGGCTATGCACAGAAGGACCCGAAGCAGGAATACAAGCGCGAGTCGTTCGAACTGTTCGGCCGCCTGCTCGATACCATCCGCAACGAGGTCACGCGTATTGTCTTCACGGTGCGTATCCAGTCGCAGGAAGAGCTGGAGCAGGCCTCCGAGCAGATCGAGGAAGATCTTTCCGCGCTGACCAACCTGCAGTACAAGCATGACGAGTTCAGCGAACTGGCCGAAGTGGCTGCGGGTGATGCGGAGATCCACGGCGCTACGCCAGCCATGGCCGCACCGCGTTCGGCGGCATCTGCCGCTGCTGCCGTACTGGCTGGCGAAGTGCCGAAAGTTGGCCGCAACGATCCGTGCCCATGCGGTTCGGGCAAGAAGTACAAGCAGTGCCACGGCAAGCTCGCCTGACGCTGTTTAGACCTGTTTTCTGTTGATTCACGATGCCCGCAATGCGGGCATCCTCATTTTGAAAGGTGTGCTCCATGGCTGTGAATCTCGTAGCGCCCGCCGCTGACACCCTGTTGCCGATCGACGGTGTGGACCTGGGCTGGGCCGAGGCCGGTGTGCGCAAGGCCAATCGCAAGGACGTGCTGCTGGTTCGTATCGCCGAGGGCTCGACGGTGGCCGGTGTGTTCACGCAGAACCGTTTCTGCGCGGCACCTGTGCAGGTGTGCCGCGAGCATCTGGCGAGCGGCAAGGGCGCGCGTGCGATCGTTGTGAACACGGGCAACGCGAACGCCGGTACGGGCGCACCTGGCCTTGCGCATGCACGCCAGACCTGCGATGCCGTGGCCAAGCTGCTGGGCGTGTCGGCGGAACAGGTGCTGCCGTTCTCCACGGGCGTGATTCTGGAGCCGCTGCCCGTCGATCGCATCGTCGCAGGGCTGCCGGCTGCGCAGGCCAACGCGAAGCCCGACAACTGGCTGGCCGCCGCTGAGGCCATCATGACCACTGACACCGTACCCAAAGCAGCGTCCGCCACGTGCACGCTGTCAGGCAAGACCGTGCGCATGTCGGGCATCAGCAAGGGGGCGGGCATGATCCGTCCGAACATGGCGACGATGCTCGGCTTCATCGCCACCGATGCCAATGTGGATGAAGCCGTGCTGCAAGGTCTGGTGCGCCACGCCGCCGATCATTCGTTCAACAGCGTGACGGTGGACGGCGATACGTCGACCAACGACTCGTTCGTCGTCATCGCCACGGGCCGCGCTGGCACGCCGCGCATCGATTCCGAATCGCACCCCGACTATGCTGCGTTGCGCGATGCGTTGACGGGCCTCGCACAGGAGCTGGCGCAGAAGATCGTGCGCGACGGCGAGGGCGCGACCAAGTTCATGGCCATCCAGGTCGAGGGCGGCCGGAACGTTGAGGAGTGCCGCCTGATCGCCTACGCGGTCGCGCACTCGCCGCTGGTCAAGACCGCGTTCTACGCTTCGGACCCCAATCTGGGGCGTATCCTGGCCGCCGTCGGCTACGCCGGCGTGGCGGATCTCGACGTGAACGGCGTCAACCTGTGGCTCGACGACGTGTGGGTCGCGCGTGACGGTGGCCGTAACCCCGAATACCGCGAAGAAGACGGTCAGCGCGTGATGAAGCAGGCGGAGATCACCGTGCGCATCGCGCTCGGCCGCGGCCATGCCTCTGCCACCGTGTGGACGTGCGACTTCTCGCATGACTACGTGTCGATCAACGCGGACTACCGTTCGTAATCCGGAGTCCGCCGCTATGTCGTCCGACCTTTCCGCACGGCTCGACCGCTTTCTCGGGCGGCTGGAGCAATGGCTGCCGCCCGAACTGACCGAGGCAGATTGGAACGAGGCCGTTGCCTTCCGCTGGCGCAAACGTCAGAGCCTGTTCGGCAACATCGGCTATCTCGCGCCGATCCGCCAGCTGCCGCCGATCCACCTGAGCGATCTGCACAACATCGAGCGCCAGAAAGACGCCATCGTCGCCAACACCCGCCAGTTCGTGCGCAAGTTGCCGGCCAACAATGTGCTGCTCACGGGTGCGCGGGGCACCGGCAAGTCATCGCTCATCAAGGCGTGCCTGAACGAATTCGTGAAGGAAGGCCTGCGCCTTGTTGAAGTCGACAAGGATGATCTGGCTGATCTGGGCGATATCGTCGAGCAACTTTCGACGCGTCCGGAGCGCTTCGCGATCTTCTGCGATGACCTTTCGTTCGAAGAGGGCGAATCGGGCTACAAGGCGCTGAAGTCCGCGCTGGACGGCTCGGTGGCAACGCAGTCGGACAATGTGCTGATCTACGCGACGTCCAACCGGCGCCATCTGCTGCCGGAGTACATGAAGGACAACGAGACCTATCAGCACACATCGGACGGCGAAATCCATCCGGGCGAGGTGGTGGAGGAGAAGATATCGCTATCGGAGCGCTTCGGGCTGTGGCTGTCGTTCTACCCGCCCAAGCAGGACGAATACCTGACCATCGTCGGCCACTGGCTCCGGCACTTCGGCTGCAGCGAGGAGGACATCGCTGCCGCACGTGGCGATGCGCTGGTCTGGGCGCTCGAGCGTGGTTCGCGTTCGGGCCGCGTGGCCTGGCAATTCGCCCGCGACTGGGGCGGCAAGCATGGGCGGCAGCATGTCGACTGACAACCTGACTCAAGTGCCACCGACACACACGCCAGACGGCCGCAAGATCACCGAAGTGGCCGTCGGCGTGCTGGTGCAGTCGGACGGCCAGTTCTTGCTGGCGCAGCGTCCCGAGGGCAAGCCGTATGCGGGCTACTGGGAATTCCCTGGCGGCAAGCTGGAAGCGGGCGAATCGGTGGAAGCCGCGCTCACGCGTGAGTTGAAGGAAGAGCTGGATGTCACGCTGCGCACCTGCGTGCCGTGGCACACCATCGAGCACGACTACCCACACGCGTACGTGCGTCTGCACTTCTGCAAGGTAACGGCGTGGGACGGGACACTGCGCCCGCTGGAAGGCCAGGATTTCGCCTGGCAGACGCTGCCGATCAGCGTTGATCCGGTGCTGCCGGCAACGTTGCCCGTCTTCGAATGGATGCGCGAGGAAGCGACGGCTAGTTGAGTTTGCCGCTCGTATCGCCGCCAGGAGCGTCGGGCAGGTCGTCTTCTTCGACCACGGGGATGGTGTACTGCTCGGCGGCCCAGGCGCCCAGGTCGATCTGCTTGCAGCGCTCGGAGCAGAAGGGGCGGTAGCGGCTCTCAGGTACCCAAGGCACGGGCTTGCCGCAGCTGGGGCATTTGACGGTCTTCACATTCATGGTGCGGCTCAGAAATTACAGAGCTTCAGCTGGAACGGGATATCCGCATCGACCGGCTTGGGTCGCAGGTCGCCATCCTGCTGGGTAAAGCGCACCCAGAGCATGTACTTGTTGGCACTGATCTCGGGGATGAACCCCAGTGCCGACTCATCCAAGCGCACCTGCATCAGCTGGTACACGCGGCCCGACAGCATCTGCTGATAGCTACCAGCGTTAGCAATCACCTTGCCACTCTGGCCCGATTCGCGCAGCAGGCGCAGCACGATCATCGTGGCGTCGCGCAGCGGCACCAGCGGTTGAGCCCATTTGATGATGTCGGCGCGGCGGCGCTCGGCAGGATGATGCTGCCATGCAAAATACGCCGGCAGATCAAACTCGCACGTACCGCCGGGGATGATCGCGCGGCTGCGGATGCTCGTCAGCCATTCATTGTCGGCGATAAGCTGGCCGGCTTTGCCATGCGTGGCAGTGAGATTGCCCGAGGCGGTTTCCAGCTCGCTGATGACGGCATCAAGCGCGTCCTGGTCGATCTGCGGATTGGCGCGCAGGGCGGTGAGCGTCTGGCGCTGGCGATCGAGTTCCTTCAGCAGGTCGGATTTGAGGTCGGCGCGCCCTGCCACGTCCACCACTTCGAACAACGTGGTCAGCGCCACATGGTGCTGCAGCGGGTGTTCCTGCACGAGAAAGAAATCCAGCCGCTCGAACAAGTCTTCGAGGCGCAGCAGCGTCCGAATGCGTTCGTTGAAGGGATATTCGTACAGGATCAAAACTTGGGTGCCCGGTGTGCTGGCCCGCTGGCATATGCGGCCCCGAAGCCCATTTGGCCTCGATCTGCCCGCATTCTATGCGAGACCCTCGTTCATCACAATGCAAAGGGCTGTGACGACCGCTTTCAGATCGTTTCAGTTCGACCTGTAGGTTAGGTCCAGACGGTCGATCTGCGGCAGGAGGTCGGCCAGCGCGCCGCTGTTGTCGATCACGTCGTCGGCTGCAGCAAGGCGGGCTTCGCGTGAGGCCTGGCGCGCGATGATGGCTTCCACCTGCGCGCGCGGCAGCCCGTTACGGGCCATCACGCGGGCGATCTGCGTCTCAACCGGGCAGTCGACCACCAGAATGCGGTCGACCAGCGTGCGCCAGCTGTGATGCCCGGCGAGGGACTCCACCAACAGGGGGACCACGTAGACGAGGTACGGATGCGCATCCGACGCCCGCGCCGCGGCACCACGTGACAGCGCAATCTCGCGGATGAGCGGATGCGTGATCTGCTCCAACCGCGATTTGGCGGTGGCATCGGAGAAGGCGAGCGCGCGCATGGCATCGCGGTCCATCGCGCCGTCGGCGCGCAGGATACCGGCGCCGAAAGTCTCGACCAGCTTGGCGATGGCGGCACCGCCCGGTGCGGTGATCTCGTGGGCGATGGCGTCGGTGTCGACAATGGCGGCACCGCGCTCCGCCAGGCGGTCTGCCACGTAGCTTTTGCCGCTGCCGATGCCGCCGGTCAAGCCGATCACGCGCATGTTCGCTGTGCCCTTATGGCGCAAACAGGGGACCGAGGCCTGTCATCATCAGCAATTGCGGGCCGGCCAGCAGTGCGATCACGCCGGCCCCGGCAATGAACGGCCCGAACGAGAACGGCGATTCGCTCTTCGCACCACGCGCAATGCGCACGAGCCCAAACACTAGCCCCACGACCGACGAGAGCAGCACCACCAGTGGCAGCGCCTGCCAGCCGAACCACGCGCCGAGTGCGGCCATCAGCTTGAAGTCGCCGTAGCCCATGCCCTCACGGCCGCGCAGCAGCTTGTAGGCCCAGTAGATCGACCACAGGAACAGGTAGCCGGCCATCGCGCCAATCACCGCATCGGGCAGGTGCGTGAACATGCCGAACAGGTTCACGCCCAGCCCAAGCCAGAGCAGGGGCTGCGTGATGGCGTCGGGCAACAGCTGCGTGTCGGCGTCGATCATCGTGCCGGCGATCAGGAACCAAAGCAGCACCGCCGACGCAATTGCCACCCACGTCGGGCCGAAGTGCCACAGGCAGGCCGCCGTCAGCAGACCGGTGACCAGTTCCACCGCGGGATATCGCCACGAGATGGGCGTTTTGCAGGCACTGCACCGGCCGCGCAGCGCAAGCCAGCTCAACACGGGGACGTTCTCGATCGCCTTGATCTGATGACCGCACGACGGGCACGCCGAGCGCGGCACGATCAGGTTGTATGCGTCGGGATGAGGCAGTGGCTCTTCGCGAAGCTCGGCGATGTAGTTGGCCTCCTCTCGCTCGATCATGCGCGGCAGGCGGTGGATCACCACGTTGAGGAAGCTGCCGACCAGCAAGCCCACCAGTCCGCCGGCGGCAATCACGAACCACGCCGGCAGTTGCGCCAGCGTGGAGATGATGAACATCTCGGGCATTGCGTCAGACCACCGTACCAAGTTTGAAGATCGGTAAATACATCGCCACAACCATGCCACCGATCATCACACCGAGGAAGACGATGATGATTGGCTCGATCAAAGTCGAGATGTTGGCGACCGCATCGTCCACCTCACGCTCGTAGAACTCGGCCACCTTGAGCAGCATGTTGTCCAGGGCACCAGACTCTTCACCGATTTGCGTCATCTGCAGAACCATGTTGTCGAACACATGCGTGGCCTGCATGGCGT
Source organism: Ralstonia sp. GX3-BWBA (assembly GCF_003290055.1). Lineage (NCBI taxonomy): Bacteria > Pseudomonadati > Pseudomonadota > Betaproteobacteria > Burkholderiales > Burkholderiaceae > Ralstonia > Ralstonia sp. GX3-BWBA. Next base: position 52,324 of record NZ_QMKS01000002.1, read on the forward strand.
TGGTGAGACTTGTGCCGATACGTACCGCTTGCTGAACCTCCAGGGTTGCATCATGGTAGATCCAGTTGCCGGCGGCACCGGCGACCGACTCCATCGATTCCACCAACGGTGTGCCCGCTGCGAACATTGTCGCCAGCGTGCGAGTCCAGCGAGCAATGGTCGCTTTGCGAATGATGTCGCCAAAGATGGGGATATTTAGGATAACGCGATGCGTCGAACGCTGGACGTTTTCGGATCGCTTGAATGCGCGTGAAAACAGCGCGATGCCGGCGATGGGGCCCAGCACGATGGGTATCCACCACTTGACGAAGAAATCCGATATTGCAATGACGAACAGCGTCGGCGCCGGCAAATCGGCGCCGAAACTGGAGAACACGCCCTTGAACGACGGCACCACAAAAATCATCAGGACGACGGTCACGGCAAACGCCACCGTCAGCACCGAGATCGGATAGATCATCGCCGACTTGATCTGTGCCTTCAGCGCGATCGACTTCTCCATGTACAGCGAAAGCCGCTCGAGCAGCGCATCCAGAATACCGCCTTGCTCGCCCGCGTCGATCAGGTTGCAGTACAGCGTGTCGAAGTACTTGGGATGTCGGCGGAAGGCTTGCGCCATGCTGCTGCCCGACTCGATGTCGAAACGGATTTCCGTCAGCAGCTGTGTGAAATTCGGATTGGCGTGGCCCTTCGCGATGATGTCGACCGACTGAAGCAGCGGGACGCCGGCCTTCAACATGGTCGAGAGCTGGCGCGTGAAGTAGGCGATGTCCTTCGGCGTGATCTTCTTGCCGCGGGCCGCACGACGGCGCTTGGACTTGGTGATCGACAAGCCTTGCTTGCGCAGGACGGCATTCACCTCGGTGATGCTCTCGGCGCGCATCTCGCCCTTGAAGATCTTGCCTTTGCGATCTTTGCCTTCCCACTCGAAGATGTACTGCGTGGGCGCCTTTGTCTTGGCGGTCTTTCGCGCTGGCGCGGCGGCCGCGCGATTCGCGGCAGGTGCTCGTGTGGCCATGGTTGGTTCCTACCCCCCGGTATGGGAACGATTGATCGAGAAGGTTATTGGTTCGTTGTGGCCAGCACTTCCTCTAGGGAAGTCAGCCCCTGCTTCACTTTTCGCAAGCCCGATTCGCGCAGCGACATCACGCCGTCCTTGCGTGCCTGCTCGGCAATCTGCAGCGCCGTGCCGTGCGTGAGAATGATCTCTTGGATCGCTTCGGTGATCGGCATGACCTGGTAAATGCCGACCCGGCCTTTGTAGCCACTGCCGTTGCAGGTCTCGCAACCGACCGGGTGATACGGCTGCCAGGAGCCGTCGACGTCCGCTTCGGTAAAGCCTGCGTCGAGCAGCGTTTCCTTGGGCAGCGGCCCCTGCTTCTTGCAATCCTTGCACAACCGGCGTGCCAGACGCTGCGCCGTAATCAGCAGCACCGACGACGCGATGTTGAACGGCGCCACCCCCATGTTCATCAGGCGGGTCAGCGTGGTCGGGGCGTCGTTGGTGTGCAGCGTGGAAAACACCAAGTGACCGGTCTGTGCGGCTTTGATCGAAATGTCGGCCGTTTCCAGATCCCGGATTTCGCCCACCATGATGATGTCTGGATCCTGCCGCAGGAACGACTTCAGCGCCGCCGCAAAGGTCAGGCCCGCCTTGTCATTCACGTTGACTTGGTTGATGCCGGGCAACTGGATTTCCGCCGGATCTTCGGCGGTAGAGATATTGATGTCGCCTTGGTTCAGCCTGTTCAGGAAAGTGTACAGCGACACCGTCTTGCCTGAGCCGGTTGGTCCCGTCACGAGCACCATGCCATACGGGCGCTTGATCACGTCGAGCAGCAACTGCTTTTGCTCCGGCTCGTAGCCGAGCTGGTCGATATCGAGCCGCTCGGTGGACGACTCCAGAATCCGGATCACGATCTTCTCGCCGAACAGCGTCGGCAGCGTCGACACCCGGAAGTCGATGGCGCGCTCGATCATCTCTTTGTTGTCCTTGTCCTTGCGGTCTTTCGGGACGGTGATGAGCAGCTTCATGCGGCCGTCTTGCGGCACGCGCTTTTCCGAGATGTCGAGGCGCGAGAGCACCTTGATGCGGGTGGCGATCTTGTCCCGGATATCCAGCGGCGGCTGCGCGACCTGCGCGAGGATGCCGTCAATACGGAAACGCACGCGGTAAAACGTTTCAAAGGGCTCGAAATGCAAGTCCGACGCGCCGCGCAACAGGGCCTCGGTGAAGAGCTTCTGCAGGAAGCGCACCACGGGGGCATCGTCGATGCCATCGGTGGTGGTGCGACGCGTGGCGGCAGCAGCGCCCGGGTCGTACTCGATCTGCGTAGCTTCCTGCTTGGGGAAGAGCGACTTGATCTCGGCCGGCGCTTCATTGGCGATGCTCAGTTGCCGCACCAGCTTGTCGTGCTCCACGATGACCGTTTCGATGGCCACGTTCATCTTCTGACGCAGCTCTTCGATTGGCTTCGGATCGCTCGGGTCTGACGTGGCCAGGATGAGACGGTTTTCGCGACGGCCCAGCGGCAACAGGCGCAACTGAGCAAAGTGCTTGTTGGCCGACAGCACGGCCGGTACGGTGTCGAGCTTGTACTGCGCCAGGTCCAGCAGCGGCATCTGATACTTGCCGGCGACAAACACGGCAAGGTCGTGCGCACTCATGATCCCGCTGCTCACCAGTTCGTCGATCAACTGCGTGCGTTTTTCACGCGCGCTCTGTTCGAGCTGGGTGAGTAACGTCGGCGCGATCCGCCGGCTCTGCGCTAGAGCGAGTCCGAGTGTCATGAGTCCAGTCCGTCAGGCTGAAGCTGACCATTTCAGCGTGCGCCGGGCCCCACCGCCTCCAGCGTGCGCTCGCCCCCCAAGGCGATTGTTTTATGTTCTGCAGCCGGTGCCCCACCCATTCGTGGGGGGTGGTGTCCGGAACCGGGGCAGTTTGCCGACCGCCCCTGTATTTGTAAAGCGCACATCAAAGCGCAGCTTGCATTTGTGCCATATCGGCAGAAAACCGCCCCAACTGAAGCGTTTGCTCTCGAGTGTGGCGTCAACTGCGCTTTGGCTGCGGCGGCTGATGCAGCCGCACCGTGCGGATCGACTGGCTGTCCATCTGGACGATATCCATCACGCAGCCCGCAATCTTCACACTGACCGTCGCCTCGGGAATCTCTTCCAGCACTTCCAGTACCAGCCCGTTGAGCGTCTTCGGGCCGTCGGTCGGCAGGCTCAGGCCGAGGCGCCGGTTCAGATCGCGCAATGACATTCCCGCATCCGCAAGATAAGTGCCTTCCTTGTCCCAGGCCAGCTTGCCGGCGTTGGGCAGCGTGGTGGTGAACTCGCCGATCATCTCTTCGATGATGTCTTCGAGCGTCACCAGCCCCAGCATGTCGCCATACTCATTGACGATCAGACCGATGCGGCGGCGATTCTCCTGAAAGTACTGCAGTTGACGGAAAACGGGCGTGCCGCTCGGTACAAAGTAAGGCTCGGCCAGCAGGCCGCGGAAATCGTCGTGCGTAAGTTCGGTGTGCCCGAGCAGCGACAGCGCCTTGCGCACATGCAGGATGCCGATCACCTGATCGCTGTCCTGCTCGAACACCGGCAGCTTGTTGTGATAGCAGGTCTCGAGCTGCTGGATGACTTCTTCAATCGGGCGCGACAGATCGAGCGATTCAACCCGCGCGCGCGGCGTCATCACGTCGTCCACGGTGATGACGTCAAGATCGAACAGGTTGAGCAGGATGCTGCGGTGCTTGTGCGGAATGAAGTTGCCTGATTCCAGCACCAGCGTGCGCAGTTCCTCGGTCGACATGCGCTGCTCTGGCGCCTTACGCGTGTTGATGCGCACCAATCGCAGCACACCCATGGCAAACGCGTTGACCACCGCGACCAGCGGCGTCGAAATCTGCAGCAGCGGCTTGATGATGAAGCTGGCCGGGAAGGCCACGCGTTCGGGGTAGGTCGCGCCCACGATCTTGGGGGCAATCTCGGCGAATACGATGATAAGAAACGCGACGATGGCCGTGGCAATCGACAGCGTCGTTCCGTTGTTGCCGAAGTAGTGGATGGCCAAGGTGGTGATCAGCACCGGCACGGCGGTGTTGATCAGATTGTTGCCGATCAGGATGAGTGAAAGCAGCTTGTCGGTCTGACCGAGCAACTGCTGCGTATTGCGCGCGCCCGATACGTTGGACTTGGCAAGATGCCGCAGGCGATGGCGGTTGAGCGCCATCATCGCGGTTTCGGAAATCGAGAAGAAGGCGGAGCAGCACAACAGCAGCACGACGGCGCCGATTTGTGCCCAGAGCGGCCAAGAGTCCAAAGCGGGAGGGGAAGGGCGGCGAAGCGCCCACTATAACAGAGGGGTTTGCCGCTTCTGCGCACACGGCCATTGGCCGCGCGGACAGCGCAACACCCCGCTTGATTGAGCGGACGCGATGCGGAAAATGCCTGGGAATTGCTGTGCGGCGATGCTGAAAACCGTGCCGCAGGAATGACTTGAATACGAGAAACTGGTCGGGGTGAGAGGATTCGAACCTCCGGCCTCTACGTCCCGAACGTAGCGCTCTACCAGGCTAAGCTACACCCCGATGCTTCTTCGCAGTCTCGTGCGTGTCAGGACTGACGTTGCAGCGAGAAAGCACACAAGTCTATCAGCGTCTGGCGGAAAAGGGAAGGGGGTAATGCGTTTGCTGCTGCTTCAGCTGCGGCGGCTTCGCGCTCGGCGGCTTGGCGCGTGTACTCCAATGCGCCGGAAGCCTGAATGGCGGCGAAGATCGCATCGAAATGTTCCGTGCCGCCTTGCTCGATGGCTTGGCGCACCAGTGCGCGTTGTTCTTCCGTGCCATTCGATAGCAGGTGGATGAGCGGCAGGGTTGGCTTGCCCTCGCGCAGGTCGTCGCCGGCGTTCTTGCCCATTTGATCCGCGGTGGAAGTGTAGTCGAGCAGGTCATCGACGATCTGGAACGCGGTGCCGATGCGGCGGCCGTATTCGGCGGCGGCTTCTTCGGTGGCGGCGTCTGCGCCTGAGAGCACTGCGCCAATCTGTGCGGCCGCCTCGAAAAGCTTGGCGGTCTTGTAGCGAATGACCTGCAGGTAGCGCTCTTCCGTCACGTCCGGGTCGTGCATGTTCAGCAGCTGCAGAACCTCGCCTTCGGAAATGATGTTGGTTGCGTCGGCCAGGATCTGCATGATGCGCATGCTGTTGGCCTGCACCATCATCTGGAAGGCGCGCGAATACAGGAAGTCGCCCACCAGCACGCTGGCCGCATTGCCGAACACGGCGTTGGCGGTCTTTCGGCCGCGGCGCAAGTCGGATTCGTCAACCACGTCGTCGTGCAGCAGCGTGGCTGTGTGGATGAACTCGACCACGGCGGCCAGCTCGTGCTGATGCTCGCCCTTGTAGCCGAGCGCATTTGCCACCAGCAGCAGGATCACTGGACGCAGCCGCTTGCCGCCGGCGCTGATGATGTATTCGCCAATCTGATTGATCAGTACCACCTCCGAGCCCAGGCGGCGGCGGATCACGGCATCGACGGCGCGCATGTCTTCAGCGACAGGGGCGAGCAGGACGGAGGCGGAGGTTTGGGTCAAGGCGAATTCCGACAGAAGGCGTGTGGCTGATAGTCGACTTGCGCGCGAGCGATGCGGCGCAAAAAACCGCGAGATTATAGAGCAACCAAGTAGTTTGCCCGATGGCGTGTCGCCCGACGCTTGATGTGGCTGGCTGTTGTGCGGGCGCAGCACACGCATTGGGCGATTAGCCTTTGATTTGCTTGAGTTTTTCTTGTATAGTTGCGAGTTCTCTGTGTCCGTTGTCTGCGCATGCGGTCGACAAGTGGCGCAAGAGTCATGTTTTAGTTCTTTTATCGAGGTCCGACAATGTACGCGGTCGTAAAAACCGGCGGTAAGCAATACAAGGTTGCTGCTGGCGAAAAACTGAAAGTAGAACAGATACCGGCGGACGTTGGCGCAGAAATCACGCTTGACCAGGTGCTCGCAGTGGGCGCCGGCGACCAACTCAAGGTTGGTGCGCCGCTGGTGAGCGGGGCTGCCGTCAAAGCCACCGTCATCTCCCATGGTCGTCACGACAAAGTGCACATCTTCAAGATGCGCCGTCGTAAGCACTATCAAAAGCGCCAAGGGCATCGTCAAAATTACACCGAGTTGCGTATCGACTCGATCGTGGCCTAAGGCTGCGTCGTCTACGTAACCGGATAGGAGTTCAGTCATGGCACAGAAAAAAGGCGGCGGTTCCACACGGAACGGCCGCGATTCCGAGTCGAAGCGCCTGGGCGTGAAGGTGTACGGCGGTCAAGCCATCAACGCTGGCGGCATCATCGTTCGCCAACGCGGCACCCGCACGCATGCTGGCGTGAACGTGGGCATGGGCAAGGACCACACCCTCTTCGCGCTGGTCGATGGCCACGTGAAGTTCGCCAACCGCGGCGAAGGCAAGAAGCAGTTCGTCGACGTTGTTCCGGCGGCCTGATTCAGCCTTGTAGTAGAAAGGCCCCGCACCCGTGCGGGGCTTTTTCGTTTCTGGCCGCTAACAAAACGCGACTTTGATCCTGGGCGGTACGCTGCTTCTTGGCGCGTGTTCCAGGTGCGTTCTGTTAGCGACGGCGCGAGTGGCGCCGATTTCTTTTTACCTGCCGTGCGTACGCCGCACGGGCGGAGACCTCCATGAAGTTCATCGACGAAGCCCGGATTGAAGTGATCGCTGGTGACGGCGGCAACGGCAGCGCCTCGATGCGCCGCGAGAAATTCGTCCCGTTTGGCGGACCGGACGGCGGCGACGGTGGGCGTGGCGGCAGCGTGTGGGCCGTGGCTGACCGCAACATCAACACCCTGATCGACTACCGCTTTGCCAAGAAGCATCTCGCGCGCAACGGCGAAAACGGTCGCGGTGCCGACTGCTACGGCGCCGCTGGCGACGACATCACTCTGCGCATGCCTGTGGGCACTGCCATTTACGATGCCGACACGGAAGAGCTGATCGCCGACCTGACGATCGACGGTCAGCGCCTGTGCCTGGCGCAGGGCGGCGAGGGCGGCTGGGGCAACATTCACTTCAAGTCGAGCACCAACCGCGCGCCGCGCCAGAAGACCGACGGCAAGGCCGGTGAGCGCCGCAACCTCCGCCTCGAGTTGAAGGTGCTGGCCGACGTGGGCTTGCTCGGCATGCCCAATGCGGGCAAATCGACGCTGATCACCGCCATTTCCAATGCGCGCCCGAAGATTGCCGACTACCCGTTCACGACGCTGCACCCGAACCTGGGTGTGGTCCGGAGTGGCCCATCGAAATCGTTCGTGGTGGCGGACATTCCCGGCCTGATCGAAGGCGCAGCGGAAGGCGCCGGTTTGGGCCACCAGTTCTTGCGGCACCTGCAGCGTACGCGCGTGTTGCTGCACGTGGTGGATCTCGCCCCGTTCGACGAGAACGTCGACCCGGTGGCCGAAGCCAAGGCGATTGTCGGCGAGTTGAAGAAGTACGACGCTGAACTCTTCGACAAGCCGCGCTGGCTCGTGCTCAACAAGCTCGACATGGTGCCCGAGGACGAACGTGAAGCGCGCGTGAAAGACTTCGTGAAGCGCTTCAAGTGGAAGGGTCCGGTGCACCGCATTTCTGCGTTGACGCACGATGGCACGCAGGCGCTTGTCCACGCGATCCAGGAATACCTCGACGAGCTGCGCGCTGAAGAGGACGCCGCAGCGGCCGCGCCCGACCAGCGTCTGGATCCGACACTGCACAACGTCGACCACGACGATCAAGCCTAAACACAACAGACATTCTTCGGAGACACGCCCACCATGGCCCTGCATTCGCTGATTGCCGATGCGCGCCGCCTTGTCGTCAAGGTCGGTTCCAGCCTGGTTACCAACGATGGCCGTGGCCTCGACCAGGCCGCCATTGCCCGCTGGGCCGCGCAGATCGCGGCGTTACGGGCGGCGGGCAAGGAAGTCGTGCTGGTGAGCTCCGGCGCCATCGCCGAGGGCATGCAGCGGTTGGGCTGGGCCAAGCGTCCGAAGGAAATTCATGAGTTGCAGGCCGCCGCTGCCGTCGGGCAGATGGGGCTGGCGCAGGTGTACGAATCTGAGTTCGCGCGGCACAGCATCCGCACAGCGCAGGTGCTGCTCACGCACGGCGATTTGGCTGATCGGGAGCGCTACCTCAACGCGCGTTCCACGCTGCTCACGCTGCTGAGCCTCGGTGTCGTGCCGATCATCAACGAGAACGACACCGTTGTCACCGATGAAATCAAGTTCGGCGACAACGACACGCTGGGTGCGCTTGTCACCAACCTGATCGAAGGCGATGCGCTGATCATCCTGACAGACCAGCGCGGCCTGTATACCGCTGATCCGCGCAAGGACCCAGGCGCTCGCTTTGTCGACGAGGCGCAAGCCGGCACGCCCGACCTTGAGCAGATGGCTGGCGGCGCCGGTTCGAGCATCGGCAAGGGCGGCATGCTGACGAAGATTCTGGCGGCCAAGCGCGCGGCAAAATCGGGCGCACACACCATCATTGCTTCGGGTCGGGAGGCTGACGTGCTTGCGCGGCTGGCGAACGGCGAGGCCATCGGCACGCAACTTCGCGCGCCGACCGGGCGGATGGCGGCGCGCAAGCAGTGGATGATCGACCACCTGCAGCTGCGCGGTCGCGTGGTGCTGGATGCCGGCGCGGTAGAAAAACTCACGGCCGGCGGCAAGTCGTTGCTGCCGATTGGCGTGACCGAAGTGCAGGGCGAGTTTGCGCGCGGCGAAGTGATCTCGTGCGTGGACGCGGCGGGGCTGGAAGTGGCCCGTGGGTTGACGAACTATTCGTCAGCTGAGGCCCGCTTGATTGCGCGGAAGTCGTCTTCGGAGATCGAGGCGGTGCTGGGGTATGTGAGCGCTGCGGAGTTGGTGCACCGCGATAATTTGGTCTTGCTCTGAGTTGGGGTGTTGGTGGCTTGCCCCCTTCGGCCCCGGTAGGGGCGAAAGGGGGGCAATCGAAACCCCGCGCCTTTAGGGCCCGAAATAGCGCCCGCTGCCGCCCAACCGTTGCACGAGCGTAGAAGCCTTCCCATCTCCCGCTACTGAGCGCACGTCGCAGAAGTAAGAGCGCATCAGCGCCGACGCATAGTCCGTCGGCCCGCCATTGCCAACGCGCTGCCAATCGGTGGCCGGCTTGTAGGCGTTCATGCTGGCGGATTCAGCATTCGCGGTTTCGTTCATGTCGACCGCGCGGTTGCCGACCCACTGGTTGGTGTCATTGCGCAGCGTCGCATAGATGCGTCGCTCGGCCGTGTCGCAGCGCAGGCCTTCGTAGTTCACGTTGCGCGCGCCGGTCTTACTGGTGATCAGCACGGTGTAGCGCACTACGTTGTCCTTGCCGATCGACACCGATTTCGGATCGATGGCAAAGCGCAGCGGCGAATCATTGCGGCCGCCCACATCGAACGGCACGGCATCGCGATCGACCGGCGGGGCCGGGAAGGTCACAGCGTCTTCCTTGAAGGGCTTGTCGTTGAATGGGTCCATCAACAGCTTGTCTTCGAGGTCGCCGGTGCGGTTATGGCCACATGCCGTCAACGCCAGCGCAGCCGCCAGCGCGAGCGGCACGAGAGCGCGGCGCGCTCCACGTGTCGTCGTCATCAAATTCACGAATTGTCCTTAGGAGCCGTGTCGTCAGGGTTGGGAGAGGAGGGGGCAGGTGCGGATACGCTCACCGTTTCGACGATGACCGTCGTGGTGGTGACGGTCAGGGCTGGCTGGGCGTACTGCTCGTTTCGGCCGCTCTGGCCGCCAGAACGTTCACGGTGATCGCGCGCATCACGTCCGTCGCGCTCACGGTGCTGCCCGCCGCGCCCGTAGGGCGAGAGCGGTGCGCGCGTCTGCCGCTGCACGAAGCGCGAAAGCTCCGACAGCGCTAACTGATACACCTCGCGCTTGAACTCGATGACGGCTTCGAGCGGCACCCAGTACTGGCTCCACCGCCACGCATCGAATTCCGGATGCTCGGTGGCGCGCAGCTGGATGTCGCAGTCGCGACCGACCATGCGCAGCAGGAACCAGATCTGTTTCTGGCCCCGGTAATGGCCGCGAATTTCGCGGCGGATGAACTTGTCCGGCACCTCATACCGCAGCCAGTCGCGCGTGCGACCGACGATCCGGACGTGTTCTGGCAACAGGCCGACTTCTTCGTGCAGTTCGCGGAACATCGCTTGTTCGGGCGTTTCGCCGTATTTGATGCCGCCTTGTGGAAACTGCCAGGAGTGCTCGCCAATGCGCTTGCCCCAGAACACCTCGTTTCTTGCGTTGATGAGGATGATGCCGACGTTCGGGCGGAAGCCTTCACGATCGAGCATGACTGCACCTCGAATACTTTAGAATTACGCCGATTATAGAGCGGCCCGTCGCTCGGCTGTCACAGACGCCGAAATGTTGCCGCTCACTCGCGCCTCCTGGGGGAGGGGTGCCGATTGCGCGAATGTGCGCTTGGCGCCTCGTCTCATCTCCTGATTCCGGTGGCTTTTGCCCTTGTTTTCGCGGCTTTGGTTGGCCGCGTCATCCCTTATTGTCAGTCGCATGAAAGCGTCCCAATTCTTCATTTCCACGCTCAAGGAAGCGCCCGCCGACGCGGAGATCGTCTCGCACAAGTTGATGATGCGTGCCGGCATGATCAAGAAGCTTGGCGCGGGCCTCTATACGTATATGCCCGTGGGGTTGCGCGTGATCCGCAAGGTTGAGCAGATCGTGCGTGAGGAAATGAATGCCGCTGGCGCGGTGGAAGTGCTGATGCCGGTGGTACAGCCGGGCGAGCTGTGGCAGGAGACCGGCCGCTGGGACAAGATGGGCGACGAACTGTTGCGTTTCAAGGATCGCCACGAGCGCGACTTCGTCATGCAGCCGACGTCGGAGGAAGTGGTGACCGACATCGCCCGCACCGAAATCCGCTCGTACAAGCAACTGCCGGTCAATTTCTACCAGATCCAGACCAAGTTCCGTGACGAGCGCCGCCCGCGTTTCGGCATCATGCGCGGCCGTGAATTCACGATGAAGGACGCGTACTCCTTCGACCGCGACGCCGAGGGCCTGAAGGTGTCGTACCAGAAGATGTACGACGCCTACACGCGCATCTTTCAGCGCTTCGGCCTGGAATTCCGTGCGGTGGCCGCCGATAACGGCGCCATCGGCGGGTCTGGCTCGCACGAATTCCACGTGATTGCCGACACGGGCGAAGACGCCATCATCTATTGCCCGGATTCGGACTACGCCGCCAACATCGAGGCCGCCGAAGCCGTGGCTCCGGCTGCGCCGCGTGGGGCTGTCACCGAGGCGCTTACCAAGACGCATACGCCGGGTCGCGCCAAGTGCGAGGCCGTGGCCGAACAATTGGGTATCCCGCTGCAGCGCACGATCAAATCCATCGTGCTGGCAACCGAAGTCGAGGGCGGAGAGCCCCAGATCTGGCTGCTGCTGCTGCGCGGCGATCACGAACTCAACGAGGTCAAGGCATCGAAGGTGCCCGGCCTGGCCGACTTCCGCTTTGCCACCGAAGGTGAAATCCTGCGCGCGTTCGGCACGCGCCCGGGCTATCTCGGCCCGATCGGCACGAAGCTGCCGGTAAAGGTCGTGGCCGATCGCACGGCGGCTGCCATGAGTGATTTCGTGGTCGGCGCCAACGAAGAGGATTACCACTTCACTGGCGTGAACTGGGGCCGCGATCTGCCCGAGCCCGAGGTCTACGACCTGCGTAACGTGGTGGCGGGCGATCCGTCGCCGGATGGCAAGGGCACGCTGGCCATCTGCCGCGGCATCGAAGTCGGTCACGTCTTCATGCTGGGCACGCGTTACTCCGAGGCGATGAACGCGACGTTCCTCGATGAAAACGGCAAGACCCAGCCGATGGTGATGGGCTGCTACGGCATCGGCATCACGCGGATCCTGGGTGCGGCCATCGAGCAGAACTACGATGCGCGCGGGATCATCTGGCCGGCGTCGATCGCGCCGTTCCAGGTGGTGATCTGCCCGGTGGGTTACGACCGCTCCGACGCCGTGCGCGAAGAAGCGGACCGCCTGCACGCCGAACTGGTCGCCGCCGGTATCGACGTGATGCTGGACGATCGCGGCGAGCGCCCCGGCGCGATGTTCGCCGACTGGGAGCTGATCGGTGTGCCGTTCCGCGTGGTGGTGGGCGACCGCGGCCTGAAGGACGGCAAGCTGGAATTCCAGGGCCGCCGCGACGAAGCTGCCACCGCCGTGGCACCGGCCGACGTGCTGGCTACGCTGAAGGCGCGTCTCGCGCAATAACGCAACGACAGGACCCACCACGCATGCCCCGCTTGTTCTCCGCCCGCCTGATCGCCACTGCGCTGTGCGCAGGGACGTTGCTCGCGGGCACGCAGGCGGCGTGGGCGGGCGCCCAGAAAGAGGAGTACCTGGCGGACTCCGTGCGCAGTGCGCTGTCTGCCGCAGTGGCCGATAGCCGCCCGCTGCGCCCGGTCTTTGCCAGCAACGACGAACAACTCGGCTACCTGCGCTGGCTGGCCGAGATGTCGGTGCGCATGTCGGGCAAGATTCCGCAGGCATCGGTACGCGTCGAGCTGATCGAGACGGCGTATTACGAAGCCAAGCGCGCAGGCCTGGACCCGGCGCTGGTGCTCGGCCTCATCCAGGTGGAAAGCGGTTTCCGCAAGTACGCCATGAGCAGTGCCGGTGCCATGGGCCTGATGCAGGTGATGCCGTTCTGGACACGCAGCATCGGCGATAACGACGCGCGCAAGCTCTTCCATCTGCAGAGCAACCTGCGTTATGGCTGCACGATCCTGCGTCATTACCTCGACATGGAAGGCGGCAATCTGTATCTGGCGCTGGGCCGCTACAACGGCAGCCGGGGGCAGCCGCAATATCCGAATGCCGTGCTGGCCGCCTGGAAGCGCTGGCAATATCAGGAGTCGAGCGCGATGACGGTGTCTGCGCCGGTTCCTGCCGAGCCCCTTCGGCCCGCTCCGCGTGCCAAGGCGTTGCCGGAAGTGCCGGCGCGCAATCCGTTCTCGCCGCTGCGTATTGCTGGCGGTCCGGCTGGCGGTTCGTGATCTTCAGTCGACGAACGGTCGGCCTACAATAGGGCCATCTTTCGCTCGCCCGCATCTCCATCCCGCATGTCCACCTCCCAACCGTACGCGACGATGTCCGACGCGCTGCGCGACTGGCTGCAGCGTCACGTGACCGAAGGTTTCGAAGCCGAATCCCTGGTGGCGTCGATGGTGCAATCCGGCTACGACCGCGCCTTCGCGCGCCGTGTCGTCGATGAGGCGCTGACCGCCCGCGCGCCCGCTCCGATTGCTGCGCCCGCGCCCACACCCGTCGCCGATCAGGCGGTCGAAAACAGCAACGCCGTGCATACCGCCGATGGCGATATCCCCATCCTGTTTGCGATCGAAACGCCGCGCATCGTGCTGTTCCAGCACTTTCTGTCGGACGCCGAGTGCGACGAACTGATCGCGATCGGGCGCAACCGCCTCAAACGTTCGCCCGTGGTGAATCCCGATACGGGCGAGGAAAATCTAATTTCGGCACGCACCAGCCAGGGCGGGATGTTCCAGGTGGGCGAGCATCCCTTGATTGCCAAGATCGAGGCACGCATCGCGCAGGCCGTGGGCGTGCCGGTCGAACACGGCGAAGGCTTCCAGGTCCTGAACTACCAGCCCGGCGGCGAATATCAGCCGCACTTCGACTTCTTCAACCCGGGCCGCAGCGGCGAGGCACGCCAGCTTGAAGTCGGCGGCCAGCGCGTGGCCACCATGGTTATCTATCTGAACAGCGTGCAGGCCGGCGGTGCGACGGGCTTTCCGAAGCTCGGGCTAGAGGTGGCGCCGGTCAAGGGCAACGCGGTCTTTTTCGTCTACAAACGCCCCGACGGCACGCTGGACGAAGACACGCTGCATGCCGGGCTGCCGGTCGAGCGCGGTGAGAAATGGATCGCCACCAAATGGCTGCGTGAACGCCCCTATCGTCGCGGCGCCTGATCGACGTTAGGCGATGGAATACACGTTCCTCTCTGCGACCGTCCTGCTGGTGCTGATCACCGATCCGCTCGGCAACATCCCCATCTTCATCTCGGCGCTGAGGCCGGTAGCGCCTGAGCGCCGCAACCGCGTCGTGCTGCGCGAGGTCGGTATTGCGTTCGTGCTGCTGCTCGTCTTCATGTTCTTCGGCGAGAGTTTCCTGCGCATGATGAGCCTGACCGACATGTCGCTGCAGATTGCCGGCGGCATCGTGCTGTTCTTGATCGCGCTGCGGATGATCTTCCCGCGTGAAGGTGGTGCAGAGTCGCAGCCCACCGGTGAGCCCTTCATCGTGCCGCTGGCGATTCCGGCCATTGCGGGGCCGTCGGCGATGGCCACGGTGATGCTGCTCGTGTCACAGGCGCCCGGGCGCATGTGGACGTGGGTCGGCTCGCTGTGCGCGACGATGGCCGTGTGCGCCGTGGTGCTACTGAGCGCCACGCACATCCAGCGCCTCGTGGGCGAGCGCACGGTGATGGCGTTCGAGCGCCTGATGGGGCTGATTCTGGTGGCGATCTCGGTGGAGATGCTGCTCAAGGGCATCCGCACGTTCGCGCACCAGCTTTGAACGCGGGGCGTGGGCAAACAAAAAGGGCGACACATTAGTCGCCCTTTTTGTTTGCCGCGGTGCCGCCTCAGGTGTTCTTGAGCGCGCGGATGGTCGGCAGGTTGCGCCAGTAGCCCTTGGCGTCCATGCCGCAGCCGAACACGTAGCGGTCCGGCACGTTGAAACCGCAGAAGTCCGGGTACAGCGGCTTGGACTTGCTGAGCGTCTTCTCGCACAGCACGGCGGAATAGAACTCCGCGGCACCCATGTCGATGATGCGCGAACGGATGGCGGCCATCGTCTCGCCTTCATCGAGAATGTCGTCCAGCACCAGCACCGTGCGGCCCTTGACCGATTCGCGCGGTGCCACGCGCCACTGCATCTCGCCGCCCACCGTCTTGTTGTTGTAGCGCGAGAGGTGGATGTAGTCGAACTCCAGCGGGAAAGCCAGCTTGGGCAGCAGCATGCCGGTAAAGACGGCCGCGCCGCCCATCACGGATAGCACCATCGGAAAGGTGTCACCGATCTTCTCGGTGATCTGTTCGGCCATGCGGTCCAGCGAGCCGCGCACGGCGTCTTCGCTGACGATTTCTTCGGAGTTGGCCCAGAGTTCGCGGGCCTGTTCTGCGCTCAGCATCGTGTCAGTTCGGTGAAACGGTTCGGTGTGTCGATCAAAGGTGCGATTCAGGAAGGAGGGTAGCCCGCTCAGCGGCCGCCGAACATCCCCTTCATGCCGCCTTTCATGCCGCCCATGGCGCGCATCATCTTCATCATGCCGCCGCCTTTGAGCTTTTTCATCATGGATTGCATCTGCTCGAATTGGTTGAGCAGACGGTTGACTTCCTGCACCTGCACGCCCGCACCGGCGGCAATGCGGCGCTTGCGGCTCGCCTTGATGAGTTCGGGTTTGGCACGCTCTGCGGCCGTCATGCTGTTGATGATGCCTTCCATGCGGCGGACCTGCTTTTCGGCCTGGTCCATGTTGGCACCCTGCGCCTGCTGCGCGAACTGTGCAGGCAGCTTGTCCATCAGGCCGCCCAGGCCGCCCATCTTCTTCATCTGGCCAATCTGGGCCTTGAAGTCTTCGAGGTCGAAGCCGCCGGTCTTCTTGATCTTGGCGGCAAGCTTCTGCGCCTCTTCCATGTCGACACCACGCTGGGCTTCTTCCACCAGCGCGAGGATGTCGCCCATGCCCAGAATCCGCTGGGCCATGCGGTCGGGATAGAACGGCTCCAGCCCGTCGAGCTTTTCGGCCACGCCGACGAACTTGATCGGCTTGCCCGTGATGTGACGCACCGACAGCGCCGCGCCACCGCGCGCATCCCCGTCGAGCTTGGTCAACACCACGCCGGTCAGAGGCAGGGTGTCGTTGAAGGCCTTGGCGGTATTGACGGCATCCTGGCCGAGCATCGCGTCGACCACGAACAGCGTTTCGGCCGGCTTGAGCGTGGCGTGGAGCGCGGCGATTTCTTGCATCATCGCCTCGTCGATGCCAAGGCGGCCGGCGGTATCGACGATCAGCACGTCGTGGTAGTGCTTCTTGGCCCAATCCAGTGCTGCAGCGGCAATGTCTACAGGCTTCTGGTCCGGCTGCGAGGGGAAGAAGTCCGCGCCGACCTGCTCGGAAACAGTCTTCAACTGCGCGATGGCGGCGGGGCGATATACGTCGCACGACACCGTCAGCACTTTCTTCTTCTTGTTCTCTTTGAGCCACTTGGCGAGCTTGCCGACCGTGGTGGTCTTACCCGCGCCCTGCAGACCGGCCATGAGGATGATCGCGGGCGGCGTGACGTTGAGGTTCAGCTCCGCCGCGCGGCCGCCCATGATGTTGCTGCCGACGCCTTCCAGCGCTTCCTGGCCGCCGATGATGGCCGTCAGTTCGCGCTGCACGATGCCGACCAGCGCCTGGCCAGGCGAAAGGCTCGTGATGACGTCTTCGCCGAGCGCTTTTTCCTTGACGCGGGCAATGAACTCGCGCACGACCGGCAGCGCCACGTCGGCTTCGAGCAGTGCCAGGCGGACTTCGCGCAGCATCTCGGCGGTGTTGGCTTCGGTCAGGCGCGCTTCGCCGCGCATGGTCTTGACCACGCGCGCAAGCCGTTGGGTCAGGTTATCCAGCATGACAGTGACAGAGATCCGGAATTGGGGACGGGATGAAGAGGAGGCCGGCGCGCATTTGGCTTGCACCGGCAGGGAATGTACTTAATGCGCGCATGTTGCGTTCCCGCCCAACGAGGCTTTCGGCGGGGGCAGGCCCCAGCCAAAACCGGGGTGCGCTGCGGTAAACTGTGCAAATGGCAATTGTACTGTATGCGCTGACGGCGCTTCTCTACGGCATCCTCGCTTCGGTAGCGTGGGCGCGACGCGGTGGGCTGGGTGCCCAGGCCCCGGCGGGAGCCATGGCGGCAGGTGGTCCGTCGCCGGGTGCCACGGTCCTCGTTCCGCCGCCTCCGGGCGCCGCCGACACGGTCCCGGCCTGGTGGCGCTGGGGTTTGCTGGCCGCTTTGATCGCGCACGGGTTCCTGTTGCACGAGACGATTTTCCCGGCCAGCGCCATGGTATTTGGCTTTGCCTATGCGCTGTCGGCCATGCTGTGGCTGGGCGTGGGCATTTTCTGGATCGAAAGCCTTTTCTTCTCGCTTGCCGGCCTCGGCCTGCTCGTGATGCCGGTGGCGCTGGTCGGAAGCCTGTTGCCGGTGGTCTTCCCTGGCACGCAGATTCTCGGCTATGCGGCTAGCCCGCTGTTCAAGCTGCACTTCGCTATTGCCAACGTCGCCTACGGGCTGTTCACGCTGGCGGCATTCCACGCGATCCTCATGCTGGCTGCAGAGCGCCGACTGCATACGATCAACCGGCCGGAGGCAAGCTGGTTCAGCCGCTGGCTGGATCTGTTGCCGCCGCTGCTCACGCTTGAGAAACTGCTGTTCCGCCTGATCGGCGCGGGCTTCGTGCTCTTGACGCTGACGATCGCATCGGGCGTGCTGTTCTCCGAGCAACTGTTCCACAGCGCCTTCCATTTCGATCACAAGAACATCTTTGCCGTGCTGTCCTGGGCGATGTTCGGTGGCATCCTGATCGGTCGGCGTTTTCGCGGCTGGCGCGGACGTGTAGCGCTGCGCTGGGTGATGGCGTCCTTTGCGATCCTGCTGCTGGCGTACGTGGGCAGCCGCTTCGTGCTCGAAGTCATCCTGCATCGCGCCTAGTGCGCCCCTGGCGCCTGCGCCGTTACTTGCCCTTGTCTGTTCTCCATGTCCCGTCCTGTCCTGCTGATCCTGATGCTGCTCGCCGGCTGGTGGTGGTTGAGCCGCCTTGGGACGCGTTCCTCCCGCTTTTCGGGGCAGGGCCAGGCAGCCTCGCGCGGGCAGGGCGCGGCCAATCGCACGCCTGAGCCCCAGGCCTCGCAACCCATCGAGCAATGTGCCGTGTGCGGCGTGCATGCACCGCGCACCGGCATGATCGCGCTGCCGGGCGGCCGCTATCGCTGCCCCGAGCATGCTGACCGAGGCAACACGTGACGCCCGAAGCGTCGGGTGCCGTGCGGGCAACGCCATCCGCCGCGCGTAGCCTGCTCTCGCGCCTGAACGCCTGGCGCGCGCTCCGTTCGGTCTGGCTGGAGCCCGATCCGCCTGAATTCCAATGGCGCCTGCTGCGCTATTTCGCCTTCAGCCGCGCAGCCGTGGCGTTGGTGCTGTTGCTATTCGTGATGGTGCCGCGCGAGCACAACGACGCAGTCGGCCTGCCCAATAGCGATGCCCTGCTCAGCCTGACGCTGCCGTATCTGGCGATGGCCCTGCTGATTCTGGCGGCGGCCGGCTGGTGGCGCACGCGATTCCAATTCCGCGTGCGACTGGACGTGGTGCTCGATCTGCTGTTCCTGGGGCTGGTGTATGCCACGCTCTCGCGCCTGTCGGCCAGCGTGGCGATGGTGCTGCTGGTGCCTGTGCTGGCCGCCGGCGCGCTCACCAGCCTGCTGTTTGCGCTGTTCACGGCGGCCGTGGCCTCGATCGTGGTGCTGGCCGATCCGTTCCTGCAGATGATGAGCGACGGAGTGATTGCGCCGGGGCTGGCATCTGCCGGGCTGTACGGCCTGGTCTACATGATGGCCGCGTCGATGATGTACGGCCTGTCGCATCGCCAGATCGCGCAGGAACGTTTGACGATGGCCCGCGAGCGCGAGCTGCGTCTGCAACAGCTCGTCAACCGCCTGATGGTCTACGACATGCAGGACGGCGTGATGCTGGTGCGTGCCGATGGCCGTGTCGTTGCAGCCAACCCGGCTGCGGCCATGCTGCTGGGCGTGCCACAGAGCGCGTTTGTCGGCAGCGGTGCGATGTTGTTTGACTTGAAGGACGTGCCGCATCTGCGCCCGCTGCTCGAAATGCTGCGCCAGTGGCTGCGCCGCAAGAGCCGTCCCACCGATGGCACCGGTGACGACGATGCACCGCGCATCCTCGACCTGCTGCCCGTTGCCTCGGGCGGGCGGGGTGGCCGCGCCATGTTGAGCGCTCGCCTGCGCCTGCGCTTCATCCTGCCGAGCCTGGCCAACCTGCGCAGCGTCTATATGGATAGCCTCGTCAGCTCGATCGGCCGGGGCCTGCCGGGCGAGGGCGGCGAGATGCGTCCACGTATTCCATCGGCCGAGGCTACCGCACAGGGCTGGTCGGTGGACGACGAAGCGTTTCTGCGCCACGAGTTGCATGACACCGTGCTGGTCCATGTGGAAAGCTGGGAGCGTGTGGCGGAGCAGGCGCAGCAGGAAAAGCTGGCCTCGATGGGGCGGCTGGTGGCCAGCGTCGCGCACCAGATCCGCAACCCGCTGGCCGCGATCAGCCAGGCCGCGGAACTGCTGGACGATCCGGGCGACGGCCAGGATGGCGGCGCACACGTGCGTCCGGAAAGCTCCGGCGTGGAGACGCGCCTGCTGCGCATCATCCGTGACAACGTGCGCCGGCTCGATCAGGTGGTCGCCGACGTGCTGATGCTCTCGCGCCGCCCGCGTGGCGAACGCGTGCGCGTGCAACTGGCGCAGGTGCTGCCGGAGGTGGTCGAGCGCTGGCGTGCCGAGGCCCTGCGCCGCGCAGGTGAAGCCACCGAGATCAACCCGAACCTCGTACGCGTGGCGGTCGACCTGGACAAGCCCGTGCTGTTCGACCCGGCGCAGTTGCAGCAGGTCGTGGGCAATATGCTCGACAACGCGCTGCGCTATTGCCGCCGTGTGCCGGGTTCGATCCAGCTGGCCGCCTACGCGCTGGACGATACCCACGCCGAACTCGTGATCTGGAACGACGGCCCGGAAGTGCCGACCGAACAGCAACGCAGCCTGTTCGAGCCGTTCTTCACGAATGACGCACAAGGCACTGGTCTGGGCCTCTACATGGCCCGCGAGTTGTGTAGCGCCAACGATGCGCAGATCCGTTACGGTGCCATCGCACTGGAATCCTTGCTCGATCGCACCGGAGCGTTGACCATGGAGGCGCGCGACACATTGCCGCGCCGCGCCTTCGTCATCACCCTGATGTTTGACCAACCTGCCTTGGCCGTAGCGGAATGATCCGCTGGCCGCGAATTTCCGCCGATCTTCTGCTGATTCATGTCCAAAGCCGCCATCGTTCGCGAACCCATTCTCGTCGTCGATGACGAAGCCGACCTGCGCGAGCTGCTGGAGATATCCCTGCGCCGCATGGGGCACGACGTCGTGCTCGCCAGCGGGCTGGCCGAAGCGCGCGAGGCGCTCTCGCGCCAGCGTTTCGCACTCGTGCTGACCGACATGCGCCTGGGCGATGGCCTGGGCATTGAGCTCGTGCGCCAGCTCTCTGCCACGGCAGATCGCACGCCGGTGGCCGTCATCACCGCTTATGGCAGCGCCGAGAACGCGGTCGAAGCGCTCAAGGCCGGTGCGTTCGATTACATCGCCAAGCCGCTCTCGCTGGACCAGTTGCGCAGCCTCGTGCTCAACGCGCTGGGTCGCCAGCAACGCGATCCCGATCCCGGTAATGCCGACTTGGTGGAGCGCACCAACGACCTGCTGCCAGGCCATTCCGCCGCGATGCAGGAAGTGCGCCGTTCGCTGATGCGCCTGTCGCGCAGCATGGCGCCGGTGGTGATCAGCGGCGAATCCGGCAGCGGCAAGGAGCGCGCTGCGCGCGCTGTGCATGCCCTGTCTGCGCGTGCATCGCGGCCGTTTGTGGCGGTCAACTGCGGTGCGATTCCCGAGAACCTGATGGAAGCCGAGTTCTTCGGCTACGTGAAAGGCGCTTTTACCGGCGCGGACAGCGATCGCCAGGGTTTCTTCCAGGCGGCCAATGGCGGCACGCTCATGCTCGATGAGGTGGCCGACCTGCCGCTCACGATGCAGGTGAAATTGCTGCGTGCGTTGCAGGAGCGCCGCGTGCGCAAGATCGGCGAGAGCCGCGAAGATCCGGTCGACGTGCGCGTCGTTTGCGCCAGCCACCAGAACCTTGCGCGGTTGGTGGCCGCCGGCCGTTTTCGCGAAGACTTGTTCTACCGCCTGAACGTGCTGGAGCTGCGCATGCCCACGCTGCGCGAGCGTGCCGAAGACGTGCCCGTGCTGGCCGGGGTGCTGCTCGAACAGCTCGCCAGCCGCTACGGCGATCCGCGCCCCAAGCGCCTGACGCGTCCGGCGCTGCAGCAACTGTGCGCGTACCCGTTCCCGGGCAACGTGCGCGAGCTGGAGAACCTGCTGGAGCGTGCCTACGCGTTTGCGGAAGGCGAGTCGATCGATGTGGACGACCTTGGCGCGCTGGGCGCCGAGATCGAGCGCTCGCCGTTGTTCCACCGCACGCGCGAGGCGCAGGCTGCTGCAGCCGCCCATCACCCGATGTCGCCGCCGCCGATGGCGAACTGGCCTGATGCCGTCTACATGCCGGCGCCTGTGCCAAGCCCCTTGGGAATGCCGCAACCAGTGGCACAGCCCGAGCCGGCGCCCGTTGCGCAGCCGGCGGAGCCGTCGCTGCCGAGCGTTGCATTGCCGATCGATCTGCCGGCCTACCTGGAGTCGGTCGAGCGCAACGTGATCCTGGCCGCGCTGGACCAGACGGGCTTCAACCGCACGGCAGCGGCCAAGCTGCTCGGATTGTCATTCCGCCAGTTGCGCTATCGCATGCAGCAACTTGGCATCCGTGACCCGCGGGACATTGAAGCGCCGTCTGGCAGCGTGGGTGAACCTGCCGGAAATGGGCTGAACGGCGATGCCTGAACGGTTGCATATCGGTGCTGACGGATGGGTCGATGGCGGGCACCGACATCCGTCGCCGAATATCGACGCGCGGCCCGAAGGCATGCCGATCGACCTGATCGTGCTGCACAACATCAGCCTGCCGCCCGCGCAGACTGCTGCCGATTTCGGCACCAATCACGTGCTCGACTTCTTTACCAACACGCTCGACTGCGACGCGCATCCGTACTTCGATCAGTTGCGCGGCGTGCGCGTATCGGCGCATTTCTTCATCCGTCGCACAGGAGAGTGCGTGCAGTTTGCGCCGTGCGACGCGCGCGCGTGGCATGCCGGTGCGTCGGACTTTTTCGGCCGAACGCGCTGCAACGATTTCTCGATCGGCATCGAAATCGAGGGCACCGACGATCTGCCCTTCGCGCCCGAGCAGTACGCCGCCACGGCGTCGCTCGTGCGGGCGATCTGCGCGGCGTATCCCATTACGGCGATTGCCGGGCACTCGGACATTGCACCGGGCCGCAAGACCGATCCGGGGCCGCATTTCGACTGGGCGCATCTGCGTGCGCTCGGCGGGTTCAACGCGGCGTTGTTTCCGTATCAGTACGCGCTCTGAAATGAAAACGGGCGGCCCGTTGCGAAGGCCGCCCGCGTTTTTCTCCCAGCTGATCCTTCTAGTTCAACACCTCAGTTGCCCATCGCCGGGTCGGACACGCTGTCCTTGCCCGTCTCCATCCGGCCGGCAAAGCGCCGCGTGAAGCCGCCTTGCGGCACCGTCACCGTAAAGTCGTACCAGTTGCCCTGGCGCGCGATCGGCCAGTGCTGGTCGAGCTGCTTGCCGGCTGGGATGTCGAACGTCCACGGGCCGTCGGTGCGGTAGGCGTTGGGTTTGACGGTGAAGGTGCAGCCGGCGGTGCCGGTGTTCATCATCGTGACGTAGACCTCGGCGTTGGCCAGGTCGTAGCACACGCGGATTTCCGGCGCGCTCGAACCCGCTGCCGACACGGCACTCACATCGCCCGAGAAGGCGCGGTGGAAGCCGTTGGGGCCGAGCACCCACAGGTCGTACTTGCCCTTGTCTGCGGTGAAGACGTCCCACGTGTCGTCGAGCATCTTGCCGGGCTCGACCGCATAGCGGCGCGGCACGCGGTCCAGATGCAGACGGTCGTACACGTGGAAGACGGCGGCGGCCGTGCCGGTGTTGCTGAAGATCAGGCGCAGCGCGCGGTTGGTGGCGTCTTCGCGCGCGCTGACGTGCAGCTCGTACGGCAGGGCGCGCGAGGGGCGGGTGCCGGTGGCTTGTGTAGGCATTTGCTGCGCCGTGACGGAGGGCAGCGGTACCTGCGGCTGCAACCCCTGCGCGGTGCGGATGGCGTCGGCAGTGGTCTTGTCGCGGCTGGGCAGCGTCGGCAGCGTTTCGTTGTTCGGGTTGACGAAGTTGAAGGCGCTGGTCAGGTCACCCAGCACGGCGCGGCGGTATGCGCTGATGTTCGTCTCCTGGACGTTGAAGCGCAGCTCCAGGAAACGCAGCACCGACGTGTGATCGAACGCCTGCGAGTTGACCCAGCCGCCGCGGCTCCACGGCGACACGATGTACATCGGCACGCGCGGGCCGGGGCCATAGGGGTGTTGGTCCGTGTGGTATTCGCCGGCCGTGCTGACCGTCGATTTGCCGGCCAGCACGCCGTTGTCATAGGCGGGGGCTGCGGGCGGCGGCACGTGGTCGAAGAAGCCGTCGTTTTCATCGAAGTTGATGAACAGCACGGTCTTGCTCCACACGGCCGGGTTGGCGGTGAGCGCGTTGAGCACTTCCTGCGTGTACCACGCGCCCTGCACGGGGCTCGACGGGCCGGGGTGCTCGGAATACGTGGCCGGTGCAACGATCCACGACACCTGCGGCAGAAGGCCTGCGGCGATGTCATCCTTCAAGGCTTGCAGGAAGCCGCCGTCGGGCATGGTGTTGCCGACACCCTTGATGAGCGGGCTGACGGTTTCGTCGGCTGGCGTGTACGGCGGGAACGGGGTGCCGTCGGCCAGGTTGCCACGCGCGGCGTTGGCATCGCGGTAGGCCTTGAAGCCCGCGAGCGGGTTGTCGGTGAAGTTGTCCGGCATGTTCTGGTAGACCTTCCACGACACGCCGGCAGCCTGCAGGCGTTCCGGGTAGGTCTTCCAGTTGTACGTGACGCTGGCGTCGAGGTGGTCGCCGCTGTTGTCGATGACCGGGCCGCCCGCAGCGCCGGTCGGGTCGTTCGTGCCCGTCCAGTGGAACAGGCGGTTGGTGTTGGTGCCGCCGTGGAACGAGCAGTGGTACGCATCGCACAGCGTGAAGGCGTTGGCCAACGCGAACTGGAAGTCCAGCTCGGCCTGCTTGTAGTAGCCCATCGACTGCGTCTGCTTGTAGGTCGGCCACTTGCTCATGCGGCCGAGGTCCCATGCGTTTTGGGCATCGGGGTAGCTGTGCGGGGTGCCCGAGACGCGCTGCGCGTTGCCGGCGCTGCTGTCGAGGTAATAGGGCAGCACCGTGCGGCTCGGTCCGCTGCTTGGCACGTAGGTCTGCTGCCACACGTTCAGCCCGCCGGCCAGCGGAATGGGGAAGCGGTCGCCGAAGCCGCGCACACCTTGCAGCGTGCCGAAATAGTTGTCGAACGAGCGGTTCTCCTGCATCAGGATCACCACGTGTTCAACGTCGCGCATCGTGCCGGTGGCGTTGTTGGCCGGAATCGCCAGCGCACGGCGGATCGACGGCGGGAAGGCGGCGAGCGCAGCGGCGGAAATCGCGCCCGTGCTGGCCATCTTGAGGAAGTTGCGGCGGCTGCCGTTGTTGGCGTGGTTCGTGTCGGAAGTCATGTCGGTCTCAAACGCAAGTCGATGGGAAGCCGCGCATTACGGAGCGCAGTGCAGGGTCGGCTTGTTGGCCGGCGGCTGGCCGGGTTGATCCGGCTGAGCGGCGCCGGGGCCTGCGCTCGGCGTGCCGTCGTTCGAATCGCCGCCGCAGGCCGACAACGACAAGGTGGCGGCGCACAGCAGCACGGCGGCCAGCCAGTGCGGCCGCGCGAGAGGGTTGATGAAAGGCTTCATGAGCTGTCTCGTTCGGGTTGGGGGAGGGGATCAGGGGCTCAGCGTCGACAGCGGCTGGTGCGAGCCGTTGATCGTCTTGAGTTCGTCCAGCGTCAGCCGGCGTGTCCACATGGCGAGGTCGTCGTAGGCCATCACGCCCTTGAGCGAGCCCGGGTTGTTGGGCACGTAGTTGTGCGTGGCGTCGTCGTTCAGGCCCCAGATCTTGGTGGCCAGGCCATTGAGCTTGGTGACGTCGGTATTGGCGATGGCCTTGTCTTCCACCTTCTGCACGCCCAGCACCGGGTCAAGGATGTAAGCGCTGAAAAGCTTGGCCTGCGCATCGACCGACAGGGCGAGGTAGGCCCACTGGTTGGCGCTGAACTTCATGCCCTGGATGTCGTCGCGCTTGCCGCCGCTGCCCAGGTTGAAGCGCACTTCGCAGCCGCCCCACAGGCCGATGGCGATGCCGGCATTGGAGCCGGAGTAGTAGTCCTTGTTGGCGAGGATGGGCTCGCCAGTGCCGTTGCCCTGCGTGCAGTCCGACTTGAACCAGAAGCCAATCGTGAACTGCGGGCTCTGCGCGATGTCGGCGCCGTTCTGGGTGAGCTTGTAGGCGTCGATGCGCGAATCGACCGAAAGCGCCGTACCGCCAAAGGGGTCGGTTACCGCAGAACCGCCGTCGGTGCCTGCCACCCACGGGCCGATCGTCGAACTGGCTTTACGGTCAGTCGGCGGCAGCGGATCGAAGCTGTAGTACGCGGCCAGGCCGTTGGTGAGCGACGTCGCCAGCGGCGTCGGTGCAACGTAGGCGATCTGCGCAAGCATCGACACCGGCACGTTGTTGCGCACCAGCGTGTAGTTGATGCGGTAGATGCCGCTTGCGGTGGCGATGTTGCTGTCGGTGTACTGCGTGGCCGTGGTGGGTAGCGTGGCGACCTGCTTGCCGTCGCGCAGCACGGTGATGGGGCCGCTCGCTGACGTCGGGTTCTGCCAGTTCAGCACCAGCGATGCGCTGTACGTACCCACGGTGCTCTGGAGGTTGCGCACGCCGATGGTGCTGGCGGTGAGCGCTGCGCCATCCAACTTGTGGGCGGTCGCCGGCACGGCGGCGTTCAATTGCGCCAGCACGGTCGGCACGATGTCAGCCTCGCTCGGCAGGGCCGCGAGCGCGGCTTCCGACGTGGGCGCGGCCATGCCGTTCTTACCGAGCACCGGATTGACGCTTTTGTTCAGCGCGATGAAGGCGGTGCGGTTTTCAAGCGTCGGCGCCGACGTGGTGGCGCCTGTGGCGTCCAGGCCGTGGCTGGTGGTCACGACGACAAGCCAGTCTTCGTTCGGGTTGGCGGTGCGGCGCTGGGCGATGGCAGCCTGCAGCGTGCCCAGCGCCTGATCGACGTTGGCCAGTGCGGCCGCGTACGCGTCGCTCTGCACGCCGGAAGCCAGCGCGGCCGCAGCCGGCGCGGTGTATTGCGCGAAGACGACGTCGTAGCCCGACTGCACCAGCTTCACGCTGTTCTGCGTCACGCAGGTGTCCACCTGGGCGCAGTCGACGAGCGCGTCGAGATTGCCGCCTTGCTGATCCGCCTTGAGCAGCGCCGGCAGTACGGCCGAGCTGACGGCAGCGCCCAGGCGTTGCGTGGTGCCGGCCGCCTTGGCGGCGCTGCGCGCATAGCTGAAGACACTCGGGGCGGCCAGGGTGGTGACGGTGTCGTCCGTCACGCTGTGGCGGTTCTGCCAGGTGCCGGTCAGCACGGTGGCCCAGCTTGGCGTGTCCAGCGGCGCCTGGGCGGTGGTGGTACCCAGCGTGCCGCCCGTCGAAGCCGGCATCACTGCCAGGGTGCCCAGGTTCGGCAAGCTGCGCTGCAGGAGCGCGCTCTGCACCTGCGCATAGGTGGCACCGTCTACCCCGACCACCAGCACTTTCTTGCTGGCGCTGGTGGTCGGTGCGTCCGTGTTGCCCTGGTTGGCGATGGGGCTGCTGTCGCCGCCGCCGCATGCGGTCAAGGTGGTCGCCAGCGTGGCGGCCACCGTCGTGCCCAGCGCAGCCGTCAGCAGGCGGCGGGCGGGTTGATTCCAGTCCATGTCGATTTCCTCGGTCGTTGTGTGCGGCGCTCGGTGTCCCACCGCTGTGATTGCGCTCCCTGCAATGCGACCGAAGCGTAGGGTTGGGGCCTGTCGCTCAAGTGACAGCCGCGGCAAGAATGCTGATGCGGCTATTCGGATTTCTTGAGCGGGGGGAATGTCCAGGAGGGCGCGGAGCGCAGCACGTCTGCACCAGTGCTGTGCGCGGCCCACATGCCCCTACCGTGGATGAGGTGACGTCTATTGAACTTGCGACGTCGATAGAAAGAATTATTCTGAAGAGGCGGTCATTGCGACGCCGCACGCCAGTCCCGCCGACCCGTTGTGCTGCCTGGGATGGCGGGTTTGCGGCACTGCATTTGGGTTGAGAAAACCCCCCTTCGCCGCCATCTGTCAAGACTGGTCTTGTTTGATCGATCCACTATACTTAGGGTCAATCCCGGGGTAACACACTAGATATAGTGGTGACTTTCCGGGATTCTTATTTCGGCGCCACGCGGGGGCGGGCGTACGGCGGGTCAAGCCGACGCTTGGGAGCTGAGAAAAGGCAAGGGTCTTTTCCGTCTCATTTCTCCGCGTAGCGCGAGGGTTCGCCAACGGGTCACCCGCTCGGCGAGCCAATAAAAAACGAACGGTTCAACAGGAGTCCACATGCAGACGGCCCAATCCGAAATCCACTCCGGCACCGCCAACCCCTCGCAATTTGCGCAAAGCGCTGGCGGCACGGCCGTGGCCACCGGCATCGCTTCCGGCGTCAACCTTGCCGACTATAAGATCATTCGCCGCAACGGCGCCGTGGTCAGCTTCGAGCCTTCGAAGATCGCTGTGGCCATGACCAAGGCCTTCCTCGCCGTGAATGGCGGGCAGGGCGCTGCTTCCGCGCGTGTGCGCGAGCTGGTCGACCAACAAACGCAGAACGTCGTGCGCGCACTGCTGCGCAGCCGCCCGAACGGCGGTACGTTCCATATCGAAGACGTGCAGGACCAAGTGGAATTGGCCCTGATGCGCTCGGGCGAGCACGACGTGGCCCGCGCCTACGTGCTGTATCGCGAGCGCCGCGCCCAGGAGCGCGCGCAAGCCGGCGAAACCCAGCAGCAACCGGCCTTCATCGGCCTGAACGTGACCGACGGCGGCATCTCCCGCCCGCTGGACATGGCGGCGCTGCGCAACGTGATCGTCTCGGCCTGCGAAGGCCTGGGCGAAGCGGTGGACCCGGAGCCGATCCTCAAGGAAACGGTCAAGAACCTGTATGAAGGCGTGCCGATGACGCAGGTGTACGACTCGGCCATCCTGGCCTCGCGTACCCTGATCGAAAAGGACCCGGCGTACA
This sequence comes from Ralstonia sp. GX3-BWBA, assembly GCF_003290055.1. Lineage (NCBI taxonomy): Bacteria > Pseudomonadati > Pseudomonadota > Betaproteobacteria > Burkholderiales > Burkholderiaceae > Ralstonia > Ralstonia sp. GX3-BWBA. The sequence continues at coordinate 80,586 of NZ_QMKS01000002.1, forward strand.
GCCAGGTCACGGCGCGTATCCTGATGCACACGATCCGCCGCGAAATCCTCGGCGAAGAAGTCACGCAAGCGGAAATGAGCACGCGTTACGTCGACTACTTCCCGCAGTTCATCAAGCGCGGCATCAACGCCGAGCTGCTCGACGACAAGCTGGCGCAGTTCGACCTGGCCCGCCTGGGTGCGGCGCTGGACGCCTCGCGCGACTTCCAGTTCAACTACCTCGGCCTGCAGACGCTGTACGACCGCTATTTCCTGCACATCAACGAAACCCGCATCGAGATGCCGCAGGCGTTCTTCATGCGCGTGGCGATGGGCCTGGCGCTGAACGAAATCGACCGCGAAGCCCGTGCCATCGAGTTCTACCAGCTGCTGTCGTCGTTCGACTTCATGTCGAGCACGCCGACGCTGTTCAACTCGGGCACGCGCCGCTCGCAGCTGTCGTCCTGCTACCTGACCACCGTGTCGGATGATCTGGACGGCATTTACGAGGCGCTGAAGGAAAACGCGCTGCTGTCGAAGTTCGCAGGCGGCCTGGGCAACGACTGGACCAACGTGCGTGCACTCGGTTCGCACATCAAAGGCACCAACGGCAAGTCGCAAGGCGTGGTGCCGTTCCTGAAGGTGGTCAACGACACGGCCGTGGCCGTGAACCAGGGCGGCAAGCGCAAGGGCGCTGTCTGCGCGTATCTGGAAACGTGGCACCTGGACATCGAAGAATTCCTGGAACTGCGCAAGAACACCGGCGACGACCGCCGCCGCACGCACGACATGAACACGGCGAACTGGATTCCCGACCTGTTCATGAAGCGTGTGATGGAAGGTGGCGAGTGGACGCTGTTCTCGCCGTCTACCTGCCCGGACCTGCACGACAAGGTCGGCAAGGCATTCGAGCAGGCCTACCTGGCTTATGAAGACAAGGTCGCGCGCGGCGAGATCAAGCTCTTCAAGAAGATGCCGGCGCTGCAACTGTGGCGCAAGATGCTGGGCATGCTGTTCGAAACCGGCCACCCGTGGATCACGTTCAAGGATCCGTGCAACATCCGCAGCCCGCAGCAGCACGTGGGTGTGGTGCACAGCTCCAACCTGTGCACGGAAATCACGCTGAACACCAACGACAGCGAAATCGCCGTGTGCAACCTGGGTTCGGTCAACCTGGTCGCTCACCTGATCAAGCAGGCGGACGGCAGCGTGGTGCTCGATCACGAGAAGCTGAAGAAGACCGTGCGCACGGCCATGCGCATGCTCGACAACGTGATCGACATCAACTACTACGCGGTCAAGAAGGCGCGTGACTCCAACCTGCGCCACCGTCCGGTCGGCATGGGCATCATGGGCTTCCAGGACGCGCTGCATGTGCTGCGTCTGCCTTACGCCAGCGATGCAGCGGTGCAGTTTGCCGATACCTCGATGGAAGCCGTGTGCTACTACGCCTACCTGGCGTCGACCGAACTGGCTGAAGAGCGTGGCCGCTACAGCAGCTACAAGGGCTCGCTGTGGGATCGCGGCATCCTGCCGCAAGACTCCCTCAAGCTGCTGGCCGAAGAGCGCGGCGGCTATCTGGAAACGGATATGTCGTCGACGATGGACTGGGACAGCCTGCGCGGCCGCATCAAGCAGTACGGCATGCGCAACTCGAACTGCGTGGCGATCGCCCCGACGGCAACGATCTCCAACATCATCGGCGTGTCGGCCTGTATCGAGCCGACGTACCAGAACCTGTACGTCAAGTCGAACCTGTCGGGTGAGTTCACGGTGGTCAACGACTACCTGGTGCGCGACCTGAAGGCACGCGGTCTGTGGGACGAAGTGATGGTCGCCGACCTGAAGTACTTCGACGGCTCGCTGGCCCGCATCGACCGCATCCCGCAAGACCTGCGCGACCTGTACGCAACGGCTTTCGAAGTGGAGCCGCAATGGCTGGTGGAAGCTGCCTCGCGTCGCCAGAAGTGGATCGACCAGGCACAGTCGCTGAACATCTATATGGCCGGCGCCTCGGGCAAGAAGCTGGACGACACGTACAAGCTGGCCTGGCTGCGTGGCTTGAAGACCACGTATTACCTGCGCACGATCGGCGCCACGCACGTCGAGAAGTCGACCGTGTCGCGCGGCACGCTGAATGCGGTGTCGTCGGGTAGCGATGTGGGTGGTCATTCGGCAACCGGGGCTGCAGGTGCATCCGGCGTGAATTCGGCCGCACCGACCAGCGCACTGGACGCCGCTGCTGCCACCGCGCAGGCCATGCCGGAAGCTGAAGGCGCCGTGTGCACGATGCGCCCCGGCGACCCCGGTTTCGAGGAATGCGAAGCCTGCCAATAAGTCAAAACAGTGTCTGAGGTTGCTCCCGCGCAAGCGGGGGCGCCGTGACCTGAACGACACTGGACTCGCGCTCCAAAAGAGCGGGAGCGACGAGCAAAGAATTAGGAGAAACACACATGCTGAGCTGGGACGACGACGTCAAACCTGCCGCACAACCTCCGGCTGCACCGCAGCCGGTGTATCAACCGCAGCCGCAACTGCAAACGGCCACCGCTGACCAGGGCGGCGTGCTGCCTCCGTCGGCCACCGCTGCCGCCGGCACGGGCATCCTCGGTAACAATCCGAACGCCGCTGCCGCACAGAGCAACCGCCGTGTGAACGCCGCCGACAAGCGCGTCATCAACGGCGCCACCGACGTCAACCAGCTGGTGCCGTTCAAGTACAAGTGGGCCTGGGAAAAGTACCTCGCCGGTTGCGCGAACCACTGGATGCCGCAGGAAATCAACATGTCGCGCGACATCGCGACGTGGAAAGACCCGAACGGCCTGACCGAAGACGAGCGCCGCATCATCAAGCGCAACCTGGGCTTCTTCGTGACGGCTGACTCGCTGGCCGCCAACAACATCGTGCTGGGCACGTACCGCCAGATCACCGCGCCGGAATGCCGCCAGTACCTGCTGCGCCAGGCGTTTGAAGAGGCAATCCACACGCACGCGTATCAGTACATCGTTGAGTCGCTGGGCCTGAACGAGGCCGAGATCTTCAACGCGTACCACGAAGTGCAGTCGATCCGTGACAAGGACGAGTTCCTGATCCCGTTCATCGACACGCTGACCGATCCGTCGTTCAAGACCGGCACGCCCGAGAACGATCAGAAGCTGCTGAAGTCGCTCATCGTCTTCGCCTGCATCATGGAAGGCCTGTTCTTCTACGTCGGCTTCACGCAGATCCTGGCGATGGGCCGTCAGAACAAAATGACCGGCGCTGCGGAGCAGTACCAGTACATCCTGCGCGACGAGTCGCTGCACTGCAATTTCGGTATCGACCTGATCAACCAGATCAAGCTGGAGAACCCGCACCTGTGGACGGCCGAGTTCAAGGCCGAGATCACGGAGCTGTTCAAGAAGGCGGTCGACCTGGAATACCGCTACGCAGAAGACACCATGCCGCGCGGCGTGCTGGGCCTGAACGCACCGATGTTCAAGGGCTACCTGCGCTTCATTTGCAACCGTCGCTGCCAGCAGATCGGCCTGGACGCGCTGTTCCCGAACGAAGAAAACCCGTTCCCGTGGATGAGCGAGATGATCGACCTGAAGAAGGAGCGCAACTTCTTCGAGACGCGCGTGATCGAGTACCAGACCGGCGGTGCGCTGTCTTGGGAGTGATCTGAGCCAACGGCTCGACACTCGGCTCGACCCGGCATCAACGTAGACAGGCGACGCACCATGCGTCGCCTGTTTGCGTTTTGGGGCGGTCGATTCACGTTTGTGCGGTTGCGCCGCGCCTGTTGGGCATGGCACGCTGCGGCTACCACTGCCCCCGGGATTCCCGCCATGACGGTCGAAGCTTTCTTCTCGCAGACCTACGATGAAGCGCGCGGCAAGTTCCTCGCCGCCGCGCAGACGCGCGGGCTCCGCATCGAGCGTCATCTGCATCCGGATGTGGCGGGGCCGTCCGGCGAGCAGCTCTCCATCGACACCGCGCTGCTTGCGCCGGCACAGGCGCAAACGCTGCTGATCGTCACCTCCGGCGTCCATGGTGTGGAGGGGTTCTGCGGCTCCGGCTGCCAGACCGGCCTGCTGCAAGACGAAGAACTATTCGCGCGGCTGGCGGCAGCCAACGTAGCGCTGCTGCTGGTGCACGCGGTCAATCCGTACGGGTTTGCACACTTGCGGCGCGTGAATGAAGACAACGTTGACCTGAACCGCAACAGCGTCGACTTTGCCGAAGCCGCTTCTGCCAACCCGGCCTATCTCGAAGTCGATCCACTTTTGCTGCCGCGCACGTGGCCGCCCAGCCAGGCGGATCAGGCAGCGCTGCAGCACTACATGGTGACGCGCGGCGAGAAGGCCCTGCAAGACGCCGCAACGAGCGGCCAATACCGCGTGCCGGACGGCATGTTCTACGGCGGCAGCGCGCCGTGCTGGAGCACGCTGCAGATGCGCGGGATCGTGTCGCGGCATGCGGCCGGCATGTCGCGCCTGGTGTGGATCGACCTGCATACCGGGCTCGGCCACTACGGCCACGGTGAGAAGATCTTCAACAGCCCCGACGCTGCGGAACTGGAGCGCGCCATGCGCACCTGGGGCGCCGATGTTCGACCGATTGCGGCAGCGGGTTCGGTCTCATCGGTCGTCAAGGGCGATCTGGTCGGCATCGCATACGAACTGCTGCCCCGCATCGAGAAGACCTGCGTGACGCTGGAGTTCGGCACGCTCGCACCGCTGGCGGTGCTGCAGGCGCTGCGTGCCGATCATTGGCTGCATCGCCATCCGGAGCAGGGCGCCGCGCAGCGCACCGGCATTCGCCAGGCGCTGCGTGATGCGTTTTATTGCGACGCGCCGGAATGGAAGGGGATGGTCTACGCGCAGACGCGCATGGCTGTTCTGCAAGCGCTGGCGCGGTTTTCCGGCTAAACGACGTCAGGCGGCGCCGGCAGGATCAGGGGAAGGCTTAGGTGCCCGCACCGTCAGCGCACACCCCGCTGACGCAGCGATGATGGCCAGAATTGCCACCCATTGGCGCCCGGTCAGCTGCTCGTGCAGCACGATTGCCCCCGCCAGCGCGCCGATGGCGGGCTCCAGGCTCAGCAACACGGAAAACGTCTTGCCCGGCAGGTGCTTGAGCGCCACCATCTCCAGCGAATACGGGATCGCGCTGGACAGCAGCCCGATGCCCAGTCCAGCCAGAATGAGCGAGGGCGCAAGCAGTGCCGACCCTGCCTGCGCCACCCCAAACGGAATCGCAAACAGCGCACCGACCAGCATGCCGATCGACGTAGCCTGGCCCGCATGCAGGCCGCCGAGGTTCTTGCCGGTCAGGATGTAGAGCGCCCAGCACACGCCGGCGGCCAGCGCATACATCGCGCCCAGGTGGTCAACCTGGCCGACCGACTTGTCGGCCACCGTCAGCATGAGCAAGCCGACCACCGCCAGCCCGATCCACACGAAATCCAGAGCGCGGCGCGACAGCAGCACGGCCAGCACCAGCGGCCCCGTGAATTCGATGGCGATCGCAATGCCGATCGGCAACCGCTGCAGCGACAGGTAGAACAGCAGGTTCATGCTCGCTAGCGTGATGCCGTACAGGGCAATGCGGCCGGCATCTGCGCGGCTCAAGTGCAGGCGCCACGGCCGCCAGAACGCCAGCAGGATCACCGCGCCAATCGTCACGCGGTACGTGACCGTGCCCGCAGCGCCCAGTACCGGAAACAGCGTCTTGGCAAATGAGTTACCGAGGCACACAGAGGCCATCGAACCCATCAGCGCAAGGATGGGCATCCAGGGGGAGGCTGTTGTCGTGGAAGTGGCGGAGGCGGGAGCAGCGGAAGGCATGGGCGACAGCGGAGGGGCGGCAGGAAGCGCAGCAGCGCAACGCCACAGCATAGCCGCGCACCACCGAGAAATCGTTGCGTTCTCTGCGGCGCGGGCGTCGCTTTTTATCGAATTGGCGTGCCTACAGGGCGGCTGCGCTGGGGCGGATCACGTCGATCAGCAACACGCGCAGGCCTTCGCGTTCGCCATCGGGGCGCGGGGTCACGCCGCGCTGCGGGCGCGGCGCTGCGAGCGGTGCGGGGTCTTCGGCGCTCATGCCGAAGACGGCCAGTCTGGACGCCGCAATGCGCTGCAGCGTGCCGCGCACGCCGGGCACGTCGAGGTCTTCCGGGTCGAAGCCGGTGGTGGCCGTCCAGTCGTCGCGGGCGATGTCCTGCAGGCCGTTGGCCATCTCGAACTGCAACGACGCGCCAAAACCCTTCTGCAACGAATGCGAGCCCAGCAGGTACTCCGCCGTCAGGAAGCCGCGCAGTCGCGTCCAGAACGCCAGCGAGCTGATATTGCCGCTCTTGAGCGCGTGGCTCGGGGCGACTTCCCAACTGTGATCGAGCAGTCTGTTGATGAGGCGGCCCCAGGTCGGCACATCAGTGCCCGCGGAGCAATCCTCGCCGGGGCCTTCCGGGCGTGCGAGCTGTCGCAGCAGCCCGGTAAACGAACCGGAACTGGGCCGTGCGCCAGCGGCTTGCGCGCCCGACGGCCAGCGCCATTGCAGCGGCGAAGCCGGCCGTGCGCCAGGCCATTGCGCGTACTGCTGCAGGCCAGTGCAGGGCGTCAGGTAGCGCCACTGGCGCTGGTCGCGGCCAACGCGGCGCAGCGGGTCCAGCTCGGCCGACAGGGCAAACTTGCCCAGAAAGGTTGCGTTGCGCGACTTGATCGGCGAACGCGCATAGACGTTGAAGTCGGGCCAACCTTCGTACAGGTTGATCTGCGGTAGCGCGTGGTGCTTGTCGAGCGCATCGTCGGGCTGATCGATGCGGCGGCTGGTAAGAAACAGCGCACGGCAATCGAGCGTCGGCACCGCGCCGCGCAGGCGCAGCAGCACGAGCAGATCGCCGAATTCCGCTGGGCGGGCTTCCGCGCGCGCCGGGTAGGCGTGCGGCTGTTCTTCGGGCCAGAAGGTGGTCAAGCGCAGGGCTGAACCCGGGAACGCACTGCGCAATCCTTGCCGGAGCAGGCGCAGGCCATCAGCGTGGCGCAGGATGCGCAGGACGGAAAGATCGTCGCGCAAGGCGGCATCAGGGTGGGGCGCGCGGCCGCCGTGCTCTGCGGCCAGCGCAAAGCGCCACAGCGCGGTGTCGCTGGCCAGATCCTGTGCAGCGACATCACGCACGGCACTGGAGCGGCCGCCGGACATCGGCTCATGGGCGTCGCCGGCAGTGTCTCCTGCTGCGGCATAGGCGCTGGTGGTCGACCCGGCAATCGCGCTAAAAGGGCCACTGAATGGCGGCCGGTTGCGCTCGGGCATGGCTATTCCAACATGGTTTTATCGATTCTCTGGCGCGCAGCATAGCACCATGCGACACACCAGAGAACGGAGCGGCGCCCCTCCCCTCGTTGGGGAATCGGGCGTGAAGTCTCGGCGATCAGGCGGTGCGGAACGACGCCACCGCGTCCCGCAGCACCTGCGCCTGTTCTTCCAGCGACAGCGCAGCGGCCGCAGCCTGCTCGACCAGCGCGGCGTTCTGCTGCGTCACCTCATCCATCTGGTTCACGGCCTGGTTTACCTGCTCGATGCCGGAGCTTTGTTCTTCGGAGGCCGAACTGATCTCGCCCATGATGTCGGTCACGCGCTTGACCGCGATCACCACCTCGTCGATCACGCTGCCCGCTTCGGCCACCAGCGCGGTGCCGTTTTCTACGCGGCCGACCGAATCGCCGATGAGTTCCTTGATCTCCTTGGCCGCCCCAGCCGAGCGCTGCGCCAGGTTGCGCACCTCTCCGGCCACCACGGCAAAGCCGCGGCCCTGTTCGCCGGCACGCGCGGCCTCGACCGCGGCATTGAGCGCCAGGATATTCGTCTGGAACGCGATGCCTTCGATTACGCCGATGATGTCGGCAATCTTCTTGCTGCTTTCGTTGATGCCCGCCATGGTGTCGATCACGCGGCCGACCACCTCGCCGCCCTTGGTCGCGATGTCCGATGCGTTGACGGCCAACGTGCTCGCCTGGCGCGCGTTGTCAGCGTTCTGACGCACGATGCTCGTCAGTTCTTCCATGCTCGACGCGGTTTCCTCCAGCGACGAAGCCTGCTCTTCCGTGCGTTGCGACAGATCGGCATTGCCAGCTGCGATCTGCTTGGTGGCACTCGCGATCGAGTCCGCCGACGTCTTGATATGGCTGATGGTGCCGGTCAGTTGCTGCTGCATCTGCGCCATGGCGACCAGCATGCTGTCGCGGTCGCCGGTGTGGGTTTGCACGTGCACGGCCAGGTCGCCGCCGGCAATGCGGCGTGCGACCTCAGTGGCGTAGCTGGGCTCACCGCCCAGCCCGCGCTGCACGTTGCGGATGATGAGCGACATGGCCAGCGACACCGCGCCGCCCACCAGCAGAATGACGAGCAGGTTGGCGATGAGCGAGTGGCGATACGCCGCATCCACTTCCTGCAGAAAGACGGCGCTAGAAATGTTCCAGTCCCACGGCGCGAAGTGCTTCACATAGCCGATCTTCGGCAATGCGGTCTCGCTGCCGGGCAAGCGGCCCTGGTATTCGGCAAAGCCGAAGCCCTTGTCTTTGGCGGCGTTGACGATGGTCGGGTAGACCGGTTTGCCGGTCGGGTCCTTGAAGCCTGCGGTGCTCTTGCCGACCATGTCGGCCAGCGTCGGGTGCATCAGCAGGATGAACTGCGAATCGACCACGAACAGGTAGCCGGTGGAGCCGAAGCGCATCGAGGCGAGCGTCGACAACGCGGCTTTCTTGGCATCGGCCTCGCTCATGGCACCCGATTGTGCGCGGCCGTGATACAGCTTGGCGACGCCTTCGGCGGCGTCCACCAGGTTCTGCAGCCCGACCTTACGTTCGTCGAGCATGGTCGCGCGGGTCTCCATCGCGCTCCAGATGCCAACGCCGATCAGCCCCAGCCACATCAGGGCCAGCGCGAGGCGCAGCTTTGCTTTGAGTGTCCACTGTCGCATGTCGCGTTTTCTCCACTTATTGTTTGACGACTCCGCAACGGTGTAACGGCGATCGAGTTGTCTTCTTTAGTGGAGATACCGTGCGCGCAGTGTGCGGATTTCCGCAAAAAGAAGGCGCCGGCTTGCACCGGCGCCCGAAGAGACGGTGCCCATCCACAAGGAGGGGCACCGCCGCGCGTTGGGAGGTTTCGCTATCAGTGGGCGATCATTGCTCGCGAATCCACGTTTGCGTACGGCCCAGCAGGCTGATGCCCAGGAAGCCGCGCACATTCAGTTTCTGACCGTCTTCCGACAGCGACATCTTGGCGCTGTAGACCTTGCCGTTTTCCGGGTCCAGGATCTGACCGCCATCCCAGTTGTTGTTGCCGTCCGCCTTCAGACCCGTGAGGATCGTCAGGCCCTTGATCGGCTGGTCCTTGCGGTCGTCCGTGCACTTGGTGCAGGTCTTGTTCTCGTCGCCGGGTACCAGGATCTTGCTGACCTTGCCCGAGAACGTGCCGCCGTTATCGACGATCGTCACCTCGCCTTTCTGTTTGCCTGTGTTGTCGTCGATGGTCTTCCAGGTGCCGGCGGGGCTGACTTGCGCGAAAGCGCTGCCGGCTGCCAGTGCGAGGGCCAATGCGCCAGCCAGGCGCGCGAGAGAGTGGGGGGTATGTTTCATTGTGGAGTCTCCTTGTTGTCAGTCAAAAAATCGGTGAGGGCTGATCGATGATGTCGGCGCAGGGATCAATGCGCGCTCAACGCACCGGTCAGGGGTGACAGCGGATTGCTGCCGGAGGTGCCGGCGGCGTTCGTGACGCCACCCAGCGCATTCGTGATTGGGGCGAGCGGGTTGCTGCTGCCGGCTGCGCCGCTCAGTGCGCTTGTTACCGGCGCCAGCGGATTGCTGCCACCGCCGAGGCCGCCACCGAGCGCGCCCGTGATCGGCGCCAGAGGATTCGTCGAACCGCTGCTGCTGCCGTTGACCAGGCCACCGGCGCTGGCTACCGTGCCGCCGACGGCGCCGACCACACCGCCAACGTCTGCCGTGAGCGGGTTGCCGCCGGCCGCGCCGACTTGCGCCCCCCCGCTCTGCAGGCCGCCGCCGACCGTGTTGAGTGCACCGGCCAGCGGGCCACCGAGCATGGTCGTGCTGCCGACCGTCTGCGTGCCCTTCACCACCTGCGACGACAGCGGCACGATCGCGTTGCTGGTCTGCTGCGTGACCTGCTGGACCGGGCCGCTCGACGTGGCGATGGTGGCCAAGCCGCCCGCACCTTGCAGCACTTGCCCGAGCGCCGACACACCGCTGCCCACCGGCGAAGTCACCGGATTCAGCGGCGCCAGCGGGCTGCCAGCGGCACCTAGATCCGAGATGGTCTGCCCTGCGTTGCCTGCCGTCACCCCGGCGGAGCGGATCACGTCACCCGAGCTCTGCACCGTGGTGCCGACCGGGTCGGGCGTCGAGCCGATCTTGCCGAGCCCGTTGCTGATGCCCGCACCCAACGTCTGGACCGTATTGCCAGTGGAGGTGACCGTCGCGCCAAGATCCTTCTGCGCTGCCGTGCCGCCGATGACGGGCACCGACGCCGTGCCGATCGTCGTGCCAAGGTCGCTGACGGTCTTGCCCGTCTGCGTGACCACGTTGCCGCCGCTGCTGGCCACGTTGCCGACCGGCACAGCGCCCGGATTGTTGTTGGCCGACGATGAGGGCGTCGTATCACCGTTCGGGTTGCCGCCCGAAGCGCAACCGGCCAGTGTCAGCACGGCTACGGCAGCTGCTGCCAGTAGGGTGCGCGACGCCGAAACGGCGGACAACGAAGCGGAAGAAGAAGTGTGGAGCGGGTTCTGAATCTTCATGGTGAGTCTCCTTGTAAGCGCGGCCCGTACCGCGTGTCACCGCCGGGTCAGAAGAACGCGCATCTGGCGTCCAGCGGGTAGCATCCGCCTGCGTTTGCTGTCGAATGCAAAGAAAGTTCTACAGAGCAGTGGCTAGTGATGCACGCCGGATGTCACACCCGACAGCGCACCGCCAACCAACCCGCCCACCGTTGTACCAACGCTGCCCAATCCGCCCAGCGGACCGGTCGCGGCCGTACCACCACTGCTGACGGCGCCGACCGAACCAAGCGCACTGACACCAGGCAAGCCCGCCGTCAGCGAACCGACTGCCGTCGTGACCGGCGCCAGAGCACCACCGAGTGCACCGGTTAGCGCACTACCCGGCGCACCACCCGCGGCAGATGGCGTCGCCGGCGAAACCATCGTCGACAACCCGGTGGTGAGCGAACCGAGCGCACCGACCGTGTTGCCCAACGTCGACACCAGCGCATCCCCCTTGCCGGCCGTCGTGATCGTGCTGCCCTCGCTGCCTAGCGCACTGCCGAGCGTCGCCAGCACGTTGCTCACCGGCGCTCCAAGACCGGTGGCGGCGCCCAGCGTTTGTGTGGTCGAAGTCAGCGTGCTGGTGAGCGGCACGATGGCGGTGATGGTGGCGGTCGTCACCTGCTCGACGGGGCCGGTCAGCGTCGCGATGGGCGTGCTGCCGGTCGATCCGGTGCTACCCGTTGCATTGCTGCCGTTGTCGTTCGACCACGTGGGCGAGCTTGATGCTGCGATCGCCGGCTTGGATTGCGAATCGCTGCCGCCGCCCAGCGACGTACCCATGTCGCCGCTGCCCGAATTCGCGCAGCCGGCCAACACGACGAGCGATGCCGTCGCCAGCACGCACTGCAGGAACACTCCGCGCTTCGGCGGATTCGATTTCGACAAGAACGCTTGATCGCGCATCTTGTGCCTCCACTACTCAGAACAGAACGCTTGTGTTGGACCCCTTCTGTCTTGCGCTCTTTGCTCGTCGGGTTTGTCTTCGTCAGGCTGTGGCGTTGGCGACGACCTCCCTGTCTTGTCACGTGCCACGCGCGAGGCCCGTGCCACACCGCCCGATCGATGCCGTGCTGATGTGGTGAGCGGATCGTGAAGTGAAACCGAATGGCATGACAATCAGCGTCAACCTGACACCCAGATATGCGGTTGCAGCAATTCACGCACTTGATTTCGAATGAAACGACACCGGAAGCCAATCTTCGGGTAGAAAATCCGCAGCAAAAATCGCCTGTGGATCGCCGTAGAACAATCCTTCTATCGTCGTAAAACAGCCTCGTTTCAAACGCAGTTGCGTGAACTTTTCAGCGGTTGCTGAGCAGGGTTTTCCCGCAATCGACGATTGGTTTTGCGCAGCGCATGTCGCGATCGCGCGGTCGCGCTCGCCAGCAGTTCGGCGTCGTCACGCTTGGGCGCGGGTGTCGCATGCATTGGCACCAACATCGCATGCGTCGATGCGATTCGCGCTCACGCACGCATCGATGTGTCGACCCTATCGCCAACACCTCGCGCATCGGATGCGCGGCACGCGACTTGCGGTACCTGCATGCACGCTGTTGACCATCGCAATCGCATCGACTTCGCGCGGCGCGCATCGACGGTGTTCGAGATGCGTGTCAGCAGTGTCGTCGACACGTTGAACACGTCGATGCGCATGTGTCGACTGCATCGATTGCGTGTGTATCGACGTGTTGAGCGCGAAAAATTCGCACGCGTTGTCGCATCTACGCATCGGTTTTTTCGATACGCATCGCGCAGCTCGCACGTCGGTACGCACGACGATGCCGAATGCGCGCGAGGCGCGTGCGTGTGTTCACGATGCACACGCGCACAACATCGCGTGTTGCTGTAAACCGGCATGACCACTGGGTTTGCGGGGCGCATGTGTCAACGTCGAGCAACGCCGTAACGTGATGTCACGACGCAAGAAAATGCGCCTTCGCGAGGTCGATCTGCGTGCATGCGCGAATCGAATCGCAGCGACGCACAGACGCAGCGCAATCCTTCACCAAAACTCACCGCGCTTTTTGCATAAATCTCTTAACATCACCGCGCAAACGAATTATGATTCGCCTTGACAAGACGTTGACTTCGATGCAAGGAAGCTTCGCGCGATCAACGACGATGAAGTTCCAAGCGGCAAGTGAAAGGTAGTCGAGGAGCGTAACCACTTTGATGCACGCCACGCCGACAGGGCTGTTCGAACTCGGTGCCGTCTCTGCGATCCCCCCGTTGGGATGGGCGTACTACCCCCAAAAGAAAACGCGCGCTCTCCAGTTTTTCGCTGTGTGCAAAGTCACGCTGCACGCGGCTTTGCGGTCCACGCAGCGATTCGCGCAAGATCAGATTTCGACCGGTGTGGCCACGATGCCCCGGTCCTCTCAATTGATGAAGACTCGCCGGATGCAATATGTCTGGCCGACTGCGGTTACGCCTGTGTGCGCAATCGAGGCGTGTAACTTGCTGCGTGTTTCCGCCGCGCAAGTCGCAGATCTTCCTACCGAATTCATTAGCGTGCGACTGCCGTTTGGTGGTGCGCCGATGAATCGCTCGCTCGGTTGGTCTGGCGATGCCAATGCATCGTGGGATCGGGCCGGTCGGGTTGCTCAATCTCGATAGTTCGATACCCAATCTTGAAGGAGTTTCCCATGGCAACTGCTGCTAAGAAGAAACCGGCCGCCAAGGCCCCGGCCAAGAAGGCCGCTGCGAAGAAGGCTCCGGCCGCCAAGAAGGCTGCTGCAAAGAAGGCTGCTCCGGCCGCAAAGAAGGCCCCGGCCAAGAAGGTTGCAGCTAAGAAGGTCGCTGCCAAGAAGGCACCCGCCAAGAAGGCCGCAGTGAAAAAGGTTGCAGCCAAGAAGGCTCCGGCCAAGAAAGCTGCAGTGAAGAAGGTTGCAGCCAAAAAGGCCCCGGCCAAGAAAGCTGCAGTGAAGAAGGTTGCAGCCAAGAAGGCTCCGGCCAAGAAAGCTGCAGTGAAGAAGGTTGCAGCCAAGAAGGCTCCGGCTGCGAAGAAGGCTGCTGCTAAGCCTGCTGCGAAGAAGGCTGCCGCCAAGAAGGCCCCGGCTGCGAAGAAGGCTGCTGCCAAGCCTGCTGCGAAGAAGGCCCCCGCGAAGAAGGCTGTCGCCAAGCCCGCTGCTGCTCCGGCCGCTGCACCTGCTGCACCCGCTGCCAAGACCGCGCTGAATCCGGCTGCGGCATGGCCGTTCCCGACCGGCAACCGTCCGTAAGTCATTCTTACGACGGTGATCCTCCGGGACCACAGCGGCGCGCAAGTCGCGCCCACCTGATCGGATACTGCGTATCCGGTCCGCAAGACCTCAGTGTCTTGCACCGCCCGCCGATCGGCTCACGCCTCGGCGGGCTTTTTCTTGCCCCGAGCATCGCGCATACGTTTCTCGCAGGCAAAAAAACACCGCACCGGCGCGATGCCGATGCGGTGTTTCCGATAAAGCCCTCGGCCTATCAGCCGAGCGTTGTCGATCAGTGCGTGACGCGCGTCACGCCACCCGATGAGAGCAGACGCACGCGCTCCCCAGGGCGGAAGGCCTCGTCGGCGTCTTGCGTGATCGCGCGGTACTCGCCGTTGTCGAGCTTGACCGTGATTTCCAGGCCCGGACGCTTGTTCATCTGACCCTCGAGCGCGCTGCCTGCAACGCCACCGAGAATCGCACCGAGCACACCCGCCGCCACCGAGCCGTTGCCGCGCCCGATGGCTGCTGCCGAACCGATGCCGCCGATCGCGCCGCCGGCAATGGTGCCAACGCCGGTCTGTTCACGGTCGATCACGACATTGCGCACGGAATCTACCGTACCGAAGCGCACGGTCTGCTCGCGCTGCGCCTGACCCGAGGTGTAAGCGCTGTTGGAGTTGGTGCCCATGGCGCAGCCTTGCAGGCCAAGGGCGGCGACCAGCAGAGTCGCGGCGCCGATGCGATAGATGGGTTTCATGTTGATTCCTTATTGATACCGGTACCCGAAAGCGGATTCAAAGCGCCGCGCAATTTCGTCGACGGGCAGGCCGTGATTTTGCGGGCCTTGGCAAGCGATCTTGAGTGAGCCCATCAGGCTGGCGAGGCGGCCGGTGGTGTCCCAATCCAGGCCGTTCTCGATGCCGTAGAGCAGGCCGCCGCGGAATGCGTCGCCGCAACCGGTCGGGTCGACCACACGTTCGGCCGGCACGGCCGGAATAGTGTACTGCTTGCCGCCGGCGTAAATCTCCGCCCCTTCTTCCCCGCGCGTGACGATGTAAGCCTCGACGCGCTGCGCAAGTTCTGCCGCACTGTAGCCCGTGCGTGACAGCATGACCTGCGCTTCGTAGTCATTGACCACCACGTAGCTGGCGAGTTCAACGAAGTGGCGGAGGTCAGCGCCGTCAAACAGCGGCATTGCCTGGCCCAGATCAAAGATGAACGGCACGCCGGATTCGGCAAATTGCGTCGCGTGGTGGAGCATGCCTTCGCGGCTGTCGGGGCCAACGAGGCCGAGCCTGGCTGGCAGCGCATTCTTGACCGAATTGATGCTCGAATGGCTCATCGCGCCTGGGTGAAACGCGGTGATCTGGTTGTTGTCTCGGTCGGTCGTGATCATCGCTTGCGCGGTGAACGTGTCCGGAACCTCCGTGACATGCGCTGTCGAGATACCGAGCTTCTGCAGATAGTCCAGATACGGGCCTGCATCCTGGCCGACCGTGCCCATGATGATGGGGTCGCCGCCGAGCATCTTCAGCGTGAAGGCGATGTTGCCTGCGCAGCCACCGAACTCCCGGCGCATGGTCGGCACCAGAAAGGAAACGTTCAGGATGTGAATCTTGTCGGGCAGGATGTGTTCGCGGAAGTGTCCGTCGAACGTCATGATGGTGTCGTAGGCAACCGAGCCGCAGATCACGCTGGCCATATTGAAGCACTCCAGATATGACACGGCCGCCCAGTGGACGGCCGTGTGATGAACGAGAGACCGGAAGCCGGTCTCCATGCAATCAGTTCAGCTTACTTCAGCGCAGCCAGGGCAGCGTCGTAGTTCGGCTCGTCCTTGATTTCGGGCACGAGTTGCGAGTACAGGACGTTGTCGTTGGCGTCGAGCACAACCACGGCACGCGCAGTCACGCCAGCCAGCGGGCCCGACGTGATGTCGACGCCGTAGGCTTGCTTGAAACCCTTGTCGCGGAAGGTCGACAGCGGCTTCACATTGGCGATGCCTTCGGTGGTGCAGAAGCGGCCGGCCGCGAACGGCAGGTCAGCAGAGATGGAGAGCACGACGGTGTTATCCAGCTTGGCAGCGGCTTCGTTGAACTTGCGCGTGGAGGTGGCGCACACCGGGGTGTCCAGGCTCGGCACGATGTTCAAGACCTTGCGCTTGCCGGCAAAGTCAGCGAGCGAGACGTCTTTCAGGTCTGCGCCGACCAGCGTGAATGCCGGAGCCTTCGAGCCTGCGGTCGGGAATTGGCCGCCGACTTCGATCGGGTTGCCGCCAAGGGTCACGTTTGCCATGGTGTTACTCCTTCCTTTGATACATGTTGGGGAAAAGCCGCTAACAGGACCCTTCTGGCCTCTGCGTCGGCACGCCGGGCCGGCAGGGTCTTGTTAGCGGCTCTAAGCCAGGGGTGAAGATTCAGGGGTAAAAAATCAGGACCCGGTAGTTGGCCGTCGGGCGCTGGGATTGGAATCGTACCCGAATCGGTAATTCGGCGCGGGCGGGCAGCCCTGACTTGCTGTATGCACTGTCGGTCGGGTTCAGGTAGTCGGTGGGCAGCAGCGCGCGGCGCGAGAGCAGTTGGTCTTGCAGGTCCGTTGTTACCAGCTCGATGGCCGGCAGGGCGATGGGGCCGCCGGCGCGGTTGCGCAACGTGGCCGTCAGTACGTACTGGTCGGATGCATCGCCTTCTTGCCGCTGCAGTTGCGAGGATTCGATCTGCAATGCATCGAGATCACGCGGCGGCGCGATCGTGCAGCGCAGTGGCTGGCACAGGGCTTCCAACATCGGGCGTGTGGAGGGCACGCGGCGCGCGATCTCCGCGCGCGCCAGGAAGAGCATCTGCGCCACCGCCAGCACCGTCAGCAAGCCGATCGCGATGCGCGCGAGGGCACGGCGTCCGGTGGTTTTGCGTGCCTGCTCGCGGGCCTGCGCGGCACGCAGAAAATCCAGCGTCGCGGCAGAGACACCATGATTCGGCCCACGCGCCTTGCGCGGACGTGGAGCACCGGTCAGCGTGCGCTGCGGTGCCGGACCGGTCGGCTCGGCTTGCGTGCGACGTGCTTGACCATGGCGGCGCGGCACCGGCGCAAAAAGCGTGTGCGGATCGGTTTCGTGGCGCATCCAGACCGAATCGTGCTTCTCCGCCTCGGGCTTCGGGGATGCGACGGCTGCCGGCGTGGACGGTGCCGCTGCCGGAGGTGCCAGGGGCGCGATGGCCGGCTCTACCGGCAGGTCTGCCGACGGCTGCTTGGGCACGGCGGCGGCGAACGCGTCTTCCTCGTCGTCGAGGTCGCGGATCGGCGGCAGGCCGTGGAACGGATCGGCGGGAGCGGCGGGAGCGGCGGTTGCGGCGGGCGGTTCGGGTTGCGGTGCCTGCTGTGCGGGCTCGGCGGCAGGCTCGGCAGCGTGCTCGATTGGCGCCTCGTCCGGTAGCGGGCGCGTGTCCGGCGCAGTCGATTGCACGTCGGGCGCGGGTGTTGCGCCTTCAACTTCCCCCAGATGCACTTCGGCGATGCCTTCTTCTGGAACGTCTTCTTCCCAGATCAGCGTCATGCCGAAGCCGTGATCGTCCTCTGCTGCAGGCGGCGCCGCGGGCGTTTCCGGTTCAGGGGTGGCGGGCGTTGAGAGCGGCGCTATGCGCGCGGCGTGTTCCGGCGATTGCTGTGACTGCGGTGCTTCGGCGGTCGGCGCCGCAGGCGTGAGCACGGCGCCAAGCTCGATCAGGTGATCGCGGCCATCGAAGACGTGATTGCAGCGGCCGCAACGGACGAGCCCGCCGCGCAGCCGAAGCTGATCGGCGACAACGCGAAATGCGGTTTGGCAGTTGGGACAGCGGGCGGCCAAACGTGGCGCAGCTTGTGGCGCAGTTGCCATGCGGGACGAGGAGAAAAATGCCGACCGCGCGAGTATTGCAGACAGCGGCGCCAGCGTCGACCTTTGCAGGCGACACTGGCGCGCAATACCTTGAAATTACGCGGGCTTCACACCGTGCAGGCAGACCCAGCCGTCACGTGCACGCCACACGGTGAGTGGAATGACCGAGGCATACGCGGCGGCCACTTCTTCGGCCTGGCGCTCGAGCACGCCCGAGAGAATCAGTCGGCCGCCCGGGCGCACGCGCGCGCACAACATGGCTGCCATCAGCTTGAGCGGGTTCGACAGGATGTTGGCGACGACCAGATCGAACGTACCTTCCGGTGCGTCGTCGGGCAGAGCGAAGGTGGCTTCGACGTGGTTGCGCTCGGCGTTGTAGCGCGAGGCTTCCACCGCGTTCGGATCGATGTCGACACCGACGGTTTCACCGGCGCCCAGCTTCTTGGCGACGATGGCCAGGATGCCCGAGCCGCAGCCGTAGTCGAGCGTGCGTTCGCCAGGCTGCACGTGCTGCTCCAGCCATTCCATGCACAGGCGCGTGGTCGGGTGGCTGCCTGTGCCGAACGCGAGGCCCGGGTCCAGTTCCAGCACCACGGCATCGGGCTCTGGCGCGTCGTGCCAAGACGGCACGACCCAGATGTGCTCGCCAATATGAATGGGCTCGAACTGCGACTGCGTGACGCGAACCCAGTCCTGCTCTTCGACTTCGCGTACGGTGTACGCGGGCAGCGGCGTCAGGTTGATCTCGTTGGCAGCGGCTGCCACCAGCAGTGCCGGATCGGCGTCGTCGGCGAGCAGTGCAACCACGCGCGAGCGGTTCCACGCCAGGCGTGTCGGCTCGTGGCCGGGCTCGCCAAAGAGCGGCTGCTCTTCGGGCGTGTCGGCATCGGCGTCTTCCACCGAGACCGACAGTGCGCCGAGATCAAACAGGGCTTCGGACAACGCTTCGGCGTCGTCACGCGCCACTTCGAGCACGCATTCGCGGTACGTCACTTGCCGCCACCCTTGGCCACTTCCTGTTGCGCCAGACGGTGCTCCAGGTAGTGGATGTCGGTGCCGCCTTCAACGAAGTTGGCATCGAGCATCAGTTCGCGGTGCAGCGGCACGTTGGTCTGGATACCTTCCACCACCATTTCCGACAGGGCGATACGCATGCGGGCGATGGCCTGCTCGCGCGTGGCGCCGTACGTGATGACCTTGCCGATCATCGAGTCGTAGTTGGGGGGCACGAAGTAGCCGTTGTAAGCATGCGAGTCCACGCGGACGCCCGGACCACCCGGCACGTGCCACGACGTGATGCGACCCGGCGACGGCGTGAACTTGAACGGATCTTCCGCGTTGATGCGGCACTCGATGGCGTGGCCCTTGAGCACGATGTCCTTCTGGCGGAAGCGCAGCTTTTCGCCGGCCGCCACACGGATCTGCTCCTGCACGATGTCGACGCCCGTGATCATTTCCGTGACCGGATGTTCGACCTGCACGCGCGTGTTCATTTCGATGAAGTAGAACTCGCCATTTTCGTACAGGAATTCGAACGTGCCGGCGCCACGGTAGCCGATCTTCTTGCAGGCCTCGGCGCAGCGGTCACCAATGCGCTCGATCAGGCGGCGCGGAATGTGCGGTGCCGGCGCTTCTTCGATCACCTTCTGGTGGCGGCGCTGCATGGAGCAATCACGCTCGCCCAGCCAGACGGCGTTGCGGTGCTGGTCGGCCAGGATCTGGATCTCCACGTGGCGCGGATGCTCCAGGAACTTCTCCATATAGACTTCCGGATTGCCGAAGGCACGGCCAGCTTCCTCGCGCGTCATGTTGACGGCGTTGATCAGCGCAGCCTCGGTGTGAACCACGCGCATGCCGCGGCCACCGCCGCCGCCAGCCGCCTTGATGATCACCGGATAGCCGACCTTCTTGGCCGTTGCCAGAATTTCCTTCGGGTCTTCCGACAGGGCACCTTCCGAGCCCGGCACGCACGGCACGCCGGATTTGATCATTGCCTGCTTGGCCGACACCTTGTCACCCATCAAGCGGATCGATTCGGGCGTCGGGCCGATGAAGGTGAAGCCGGATTGCTCCACGCGCTCGGCAAAGTCGGCGTTTTCCGACAGGAAGCCGTAGCCAGGGTGGATGGCCTGGGCATCGGTGACTTCGGCGGCCGAGATGATGGCCGGCATGTTCAGGTACGACAGCGGCGACGGTGCCGGGCCGATACACACCGCTTCGTCGGCCAGCTTGACGTATTTGGCTTCCTTGTCCGCCTCGGAATAGACCACCACGGTCTTGATGCCGAGTTCGCGGCAGGCGCGCTGGATGCGAAGAGCGATCTCGCCGCGATTCGCGATCAGGATCTTGTCGAACATCGTGTTCTCGCTACAAAAAGGAGAGGCGAGGGCGCTGTGGCTGGGCCGCGCACAGTGGCAGCCCGGGTGCGCCGGCTCGCGCTCGGATGCGGCACGCTGCGCGCCGCACGATGAGAGTCGGTGAGATGCCGGAAGATCAGCCGATCACGAACAGCGGTTGGCCGTATTCCACAGCCTGGCCGTTGTCGATCAGGATCTCCTTGATGACGCCGGCCTTGTCCGCTTCGATTTCGTTGAGCAGTTTCATCGCTTCGATGATGCAGATCGTCTGGCCTTCCTTGACGGTGTCGCCCACCTTGACGAACTCGGCCGCGCCCGGCGAGGGCGAGCGATAGAACGTACCGACCATTGGCGACGTCACGATGTGGCCAGCCGGCAGGGCCGGGGCAGCAGCTTCGGCGCCGACGGCAGCCGGAGCGGCGGCGGGTGCGCCGACGGCCGGTGCAGCCTGCATGGGCATCGGCGCATATTGCATCGGCGCCATCACTTGTGGCGCCGACTTGACGATGCGGACCTTGCCTTCGCCTTCGGTCACTTCGAGTTCCGAAATGCCCGATTCGGCTACCAGGTCGATCAGCGTTTTCAGCTTGCGCAAATCCATGAACGTTCTCCTGCAGCGTCGGCGGTCTGGGGCAGTGGATGCGCGCGAATGGCTCTTCAGCCGCGCATCGGTCAAAGGCGCTCCAGGCGCTGGCGTCGTTGCGTTGGTTAAGTAGTTGAAATAAAAGGAAGAAGACGGCTGATCAGCCGCCGTGTTGGTCAATTGCGAAGTCCAGCGCCGCCAGATAGCCGCGCCAGCCCAGTCCGCAAATCACGCCCACCGCCTGGTCTGCCAGATACGAATGATGGCGGAACGGCTCACGACGATGCACGTTGGACAGATGTACTTCGATATACGGGATCACCACGCCGGCCAGCGCGTCGCGCAGGGCCACGCTCGTGTGCGTGTAGGCGGCCGGATTGATGATGATGAATTCAATGCCTTCGCGCTTGGCGGCATGGATGCGGTCAACCAGCGCACCTTCATGGTTCGACTGGAAGTGCGCCAGCGTCACGCCGCGCGCCGTGGCACGTTCGACCAAGGCGGCGTCGATGTCGGCAAGGGTGGTTGCACCATAGACTTCCGGCTCGCGCGTCCCCAGTAAATTGAGGTTCGGGCCGTGCAGTACGAGCACGTTGCGAAGCGCTTTGGCGATGGGTTTATCAGCCACGGTTTTGACCGGTTGAGCGAAGTTGGGCGCAATTTACAGCAACTTAGAATGCTTTGTCTAGTTTTTGTCAAAAAAGTCTTGAGAAATCGGTGTTTTCACCGATCTTGAGGGCGCTGCCTACGCTTTGGCCGCAGAAGAAGGGGAGTTGCGTGCACATGAACGTCATATGACGTTTTTGTACATTCAAGTGCGCTGCAAAGCCTCGCGCAGTTCGTCCGGATGCACGCGGCCCATCTTTCGGAACGTGATTTCGCCTTGTGCATTGAGAATCACAGTGAACGGAAGGCCGCCGACTTCGTTACCGAACTGACGGCCCAGTTCTGTCCCGCCAAAGCCCGCCACCGCGATCGGGTATGTGACGTGTACCTTGCTCAAGAACGTCTGGATATTGGATGCCGAGTCAATGCCGATGCCGACAAACTTTGCCTTGGCCTTCTGCTCCTGCGCCAGCGCGGACAGCTCTGGCATTTCGTCCACGCAAGGACCGCACCACGGTGCCCAGAAATTGATCACCACCGGCTGGCCACGAAAAGCTGCCAGATCCAGGGGCGCGCCATTGGCGTCTGGAAGCTTGCTGCCGTAGAACGCGGTGACGGCATTGTCAGCCGGCGTTTTGGGCTCGGTGGCGCGATGTCCGAAATAGACGCCCGCCGCCGCGGCAAGCAGGCCAGCGATCAACAGGGCAATCAGAGTGGTACGGCGGGACATGGTTTTGCGGAGGTCTCTATATATAGACAGAGGCGGAGCGTGCGGGATTGTACTCCTGTCGGCCGGTCACCCCTGCGACAGTAGGGCACGCACCGCCGCCGCGTCGCCACGTTGGGTCTTGCCGGTGGCGTCTGCGCGCCGCGCGCCGCGCACATCGTTCATGTCGTATAAGGCGATGTGGACGCCGACAGGCGTGCCTGTTTCAGCGCGCAGCTCGCGCGCAAGCTCCCGGGATTCGGCCCCCGCGGGCCACTGGCCGCGCCATAGGAAGCTGAGCGTTTCCACTTCGTCGCGGCCGGCGAAGTGAGCGCTCTCTGTTGTGTCGAAATCCACGCCGGCGTTGAGCAGGAAGATCGCCACATCCTTCGGGCTGTCGCAGAAGACCTGCAGGTGGATGTCGGAGTGCTCGCTGGCGGTGCCGTTGAAGACCGCGCCCGCCAAGTACGGGTGATGGACTGCCAGCCCTTCCATCAGCAGCAGTGCGATGCGGCGCAGCAACGCCAGCACGCGCGGCTGGGATTCGGCCTGGAACAGCGCCTGGTATTCGCGGACTTCCGTTTCGACCTGTTCATTGTCCGGCAGCCATTCGCCGGGCGCGCGGGATTCCGTACCGAGCACTTGGCGCGCAGCCTTGCGCTTGGCGGTGGCGTAGTCGGCGCCGTCTTCCGCGATCATGCGAGCGGCGGTGATGGCAATTTCCTCCCGCACGCGGGCGGGGTCGAGGGTGGGGCGTTTGGACATGGCTCTATTTTACTGAAGCGCGCGGGCCGGCCTGAAGCCGCAGGTACAATGCGGCGCAACGAAGTTGAGATGGCTCCCATGCATATCCACATCCTTGGAATCTGCGGCACCTTCATGGGCGGCATTGCCTTGATTGCCCGCCAGGCCGGTCACCGCGTCACCGGCTGCGACGCCAACGTTTACCCGCCGATGAGCACCCAGCTCGAAGCGCAAGGTATCGAGCTGATTGAGGGCTTCGACCCCGAACAGCTCTCCATCGGCGCCGATCTGTACGTCATCGGCAACGTGATCTCCCGTGGCAATCCGCTGATGGAAGCCATCCTGGATCGCAATCTGCCCTACATTTCCGGCCCGCAATGGCTGGGTGACAACGTCCTGCGTCAGAAATGGGTGCTTGCCGTGGCAGGCACGCATGGCAAAACGACCACCACGTCGATGCTCGCCTGGATTCTGCAGGACGCAGGCTATAACCCTGGCTTCCTGGTGGGCGGTGTGCCGTGCAACTTCGGGCTGTCGGCGCGGCTCACGGAATCCGACTTCTTCGTCATCGAGGCCGACGAGTACGACACGGCCTTCTTCGACAAGCGCAGCAAGTTCGTCCATTACCGCCCCCGTACTGCCATATTGAATAACCTGGAGTTCGATCACGCCGACATCTTTCCCGATCTTGCGGCAATCGAAACCCAATTTCACCACCTGGTGCGCACCGTGCCCGGTCAAGGCCGCCTGCTCGTCAATAGTCGCGAAGATAGTCTGAAGCGTGTACTTGAGCGCGGATGTTGGTCGGAAGTCGAGCAATTCGGCGCAGAAGGCGACCTTGGTTGGGAAATCGCGAACCTGGGTGAAGACGATAGCTTCGACGTGGTTTTCAATGGCCAACCGCAGGGTCGGGTCCGCTGGGCGCTTCAGGGCGATCACAACCGCATGAACGGGCTGGCGGCGATTGCCGCCGCTCGTCACGTCGGCGTGTCGCCTGCTCAAGCCATTGAAAGCCTGGCTCGTTTCGAAAATGTGAAACGCCGTATGGAAGTACGCGGCACCGTCAATGACGTGACCGTCTACGACGACTTTGCCCATCATCCGACCGCCATTCGCACGACGATCGAGGGACTGCGCCGTCGCGTAGGGAGGGGGCGCATTCTCGCGGTACTGGAGCCGCGTTCAAACACCATGAAGTTGGGTGTGATGAAACAGGCGCTTCCGGACAGCTTGTCTGGAGCCGATCAAGTCTTCGCTTACGGGGCAGCCGATGGCCGCGATGCAATCGGTTGGGATCTGGCTGGCGCGTTGGCGCCGCTGGGGGAGCGCGCGAAGGCATTCTCTGATCTAGGCGCTCTAGTCGCAGACGTCACTGCTACAGCGCGCCCAGGCGACCATGTCCTTGTCATGAGCAACGGCGGATTCGGCGGCGTACATCAGAAGCTGCTGAACGCCTTGGCTGAACGCGTCGGTACCGCCAGCTGATCTGTATATGCCGGCATCCATCATCTACCTGCACGGATTCCGTTCGTCGCCCCGCTCGTTCAAAGCGCAGTTGTTGGCCAAGCGGATGGCTTCCGTGGGGCTGGCAGATCAATACGTTTGCCCGACATTGCCTGTATCCCCCAGCGCAGCGATGGCCGAAATGGAGGC
The DNA here is from genome assembly GCF_003290055.1 of Ralstonia sp. GX3-BWBA. Lineage (NCBI taxonomy): Bacteria > Pseudomonadati > Pseudomonadota > Betaproteobacteria > Burkholderiales > Burkholderiaceae > Ralstonia > Ralstonia sp. GX3-BWBA. The sequence continues at coordinate 105,100 of NZ_QMKS01000002.1, forward strand.
GCTGATCGCTGAGTTGGGTGCGCGTGACGGCATCAAACCTGTGCTTATCGGCTCCTCTTTGGGGGGCTTTTACGCCACTTGGCTGGCTGAGCGGCATGGGCTTCGCGCGGCAATGCTCAATCCCGCTACCCGCCCAGAGCGGGATCTCGCCAAATACGTCGGCGAACAGCCGCTGTGGCATGGCGGTGGCACGATCCGCGTCGAGCCGCATCACCTGGACGAGCTGCAAGCGCTCGCCGTGTCCGCCATCACGCAACCCGAGCGCTATTACCTGCTCGCCGCGACCGGCGATGAGGTGCTCGACTACCGTGAAATGCTTGGCCACTTTCCTGGCGCGACCACCCGCATCATCGAGGGCGGCGACCATGGCATCAGCGATTTCGCCCAGTACATGGACGAAGTGCTCGTCTTCTGCGGCGTTCCCGCCGACCTGTTGGCCGCGCATCCGTTTAGCGCCGCATGACCGATTCCCCGTCTTACCCGCGCAGCCTCTGGCGCAGCGCGTTGCCCCCGGCTGTGGTCTATGACCGGCACTGGGCGCGCTGGGCAGTCGGCGCCGACTCGCTGACTGCGCGGCTTCGTGCGGCATCGTCGCGCTTCCGCGTTCAATTACTCGGCCAGCGGCGGGCGATGCCATTGCGAGACGAGTGGCGTTGTCTCGGCATGGCCGGCCCTGCCGATACGCTGGTCCGCGAGGTTTTGCTGATCTGCGACGATATCCCGGTGGTCTATGCCCACACCATCGTGCATCCGCGCAGCGTGGCGCTTGACTGGCCGTTCCTGAAAGCGCTGGGGACGCAGCCGCTGGGGCACTCGCTGTTTGCCGATCCGCGTGTCGAGCGCGGAGACTTCGAATTCGCCTTGCTGGACGCGCGCCACCCGCTGGTGCGCCGTGCGCACGGGGCACTGGGCGATGCGCCTGTTGCCGGCACCGCCCGGTTGCCGGCCCGCAGATCGGTGTTCCGGCGTGGCGCGAGCGCGATGCTGGTGACGGAGGTTTTCCTGCCCGCGCTGGCTGGCTTCCAGCCGCCGCGTTAAGCGTATTTGGCGGGCCAGGCGTTGAGCCAGTGCGGTATCATCGCCCCCAACTTTTTATCGCCGCGTATTACGTTGTGACGTCAGGGTGCGCGGCCATTCCATCTCATTCAAAGCGATGCTCGGTCGTGCGAGTGCCGCAATCCATACAAATCCATGCAGTTGCTGTTTGAAGAAGGCGGCGAGATCCGCGCGGGCACCGTCTTGTCCCAACAGGGCGAGGCCTATCAGGTCGAGTTGCCGAGCGCCAAGCGCACCAAGGTCAAATCGCGCGACGTGTTGCTGCAATTCGCGCAGCCGTCCGCAGGGGAGCTGTCGCAGGCCGCCCAGGCTCTGTCAGCAGAGATCGACCTGGATTTCCTCTGGGAATGCGCTTCGGCCGATGAATTCGGTTTTACCGATCTGGCCGGGGAATACTTTGGCGCTGGCGCCAATGCCACGCAGCAGGCCGCGCTGGCCATCGCGCTGCATGGCTCGCCGATCTACTTCCGCCGCAAGGGCCGCGGCCGCTACCAGCGCGCACCCGAAGATCAACTGAAAGCCGCGCTCGCGGGCCTGGAGCGCAAGAAGCAGCAAGCCGCACTGCAGGCCGAATACGAAACCGAGTTGAAGGCGATGCGCCTGCCCGAGGCCTTCCGCGGGAAGACGCTGCAACTGCTGTTCAAACCGGACAAGAACAGTCTCGAATACAAGGCGCTCGACGCGGCGTGCACGGCGCTGGGCCTGTCGCCGATGCGCCTGATGGTGGCGGTGGGCGGCATCGCCAACGCCCGCGCGCTGCACGAGGCGCGCTTTTTGTCGGAATGCTTTCCGAAGGGCACCGGCTTTCCCGATGTGACCGTGCCGGAACCGGCGATGGAGTTGCCGGCCGCCGACGTGCGCGCCTTCTCGATCGACGACGTGACCACCACGGAAATCGACGACGCCATCTCCGTAACCCCGATTGATGACGCCACCGTGCGCATCGGCATCCATATTGCCGCGCCGGGCTTTGGCATCCAGCGCGGCGAACCGTTGGACGTGATTGCACGCCAGCGCTTGTCGACCGTGTATTTCCCCGGCGACAAGATCACGATGCTGCCGGAGTCGGTGGTGGATCGCTACACGCTGCAGGAAGGGCGCGCGTGCCCGGCGCTGTCCCTGTATGCGACGGTCGACCGCGCCACCTGGACGGTCACCGCCAGCGAAACGCGCTGCGAATCCGTGACCGTGGCCGCCAACCTGCGCCACAACCTGCTCGACGACGTGATCACCGCCGACGCGCTGGCCGATGGCTCGGGCGACTACCCGTTCAAGGCCGAACTGGCGGTGTTGTGGCCGTTTGTGTGCGCCTTGTACGACGGTCGCCAGCAGGCACGCATCGCCAGCGGCCTGAAGCCCGAGGGCGCGCAGAAGGGCGATTATTCGTTCTACATCGATGCGATTCCGGAAGCGGAAGGCGGCGGCGAGCGCGTGCGGATCGAACAGCGCAAGCGCGGCTCGCCGCTGGACAAGATCGTTGCCGAGCTGATGATCCTGGCCAACAGCACGTGGGGCCGCATGCTGGCCGACGCCGGGGTGCCGGGCATCTATCGCACGCAGAAGGCGTGGGGCATGCACCGCACGCGCATGCAGACGTATCCGGCGCCGCATGAAGGCCTGGGCGTGGCGCAGTACGCGTGGAGCACCTCGCCTCTGCGCCGCTATGTCGATCTGGTCAACCAATGGCAGATTGCCGCGGTGGCGCAGCACGGCGTGACAGCCAAGCTGATCGCGCCGTTCAAGCCCAAAGATGCCGACCTGCTGGCTGCCGTGGCCGACTTCGAGGCCACCTACGCTGCCTATGCCGACCATCAGTCGACCATGGAGCGCTACTGGTGCCTGCGCTGGCTCAAGCAGGAAAATCGCACGCGCATGCAGGCCGTGGTGCTCAAGGAAGGCGCCGTGCGCTTCGCCGATATTCCGCTGGTGACGAAGGTGCCGGAACTGGCGCAAACGCCACGCGGCACGCATGTCGTGCTCGATATCCTGGACACCGACGAGATCAGCCTGGAAGTATCGTGCCGCGTGGTCGAAATCCTTACACCCGCGACGGACGCGCAAGCTGAAGCCGAAGCCATCGAAGAGGAACTGGCCGAGGCAGAGAACGAAGCGGATGTGCCGGCTGAACCACAACCGGCGGCCGATGAGGAAGAGGCTCGCGCAGAAGCCGACGCTGCTGTGGCGCCGCCGCCGCAAGACGGCGAGAGCGGTGGAACGCCTGGCCCTGCCTAACTACAATCGCAACCTGACCTTCATTCTTCGCGCATCGACCAGGAATCGCCCCATGGCCGCCCTTGCAAACCGTCCGGACTGGTCCGGCAGCAGCACGCTCACCAAGGCACTGGTGGTGTCGCTGGCCGTGCATGTTCTGCTGCTGTTCGTGCGTGTGGTGGCCCCCGAGGCGTTCGATATCAAGCGCGAAGATCCGGGCCTGGATGTGGTGCTGGTGAACGCCAAGTCGTCGACGGCGCCGTCCAAGGCGACGGCTGTAGCCCAGGTCAACCTGAACGGCGGTGGTGAATACGACCAACAGCGCGCCACCACGCCGCTGCCCGCCGACACCAACGAGCAGACCGGCGATGCCATCAAGCTCACGCAGCGCCGCGTTGAATATCTTGAGCAAGAGCAGCGTCGCCTGCTCACGCAATCGACTGACCGCGCACCGCTGGTCAACGATCGTCAGGTCAAGCCCGGCGAGCGTCCGCAGCCATCGCCCACCAATGGTACCGACGACCGCACCACGCAAGACGAAATCGCCCGTCTGCAGGCCGAGATTGACCGCAACCTCGAAAACTACGCCAAGCGCCCGCGCCGCAATGTGCTGACGGCCGCCAGCGCGCGTCAGGTCGATTACGCCCGCTACTACGATGCCGTGCGCCGCAAGATCGAAGCGCGCGGCACCGCCAACTTTCCCAGCCAGAACGGCCGCCCGCTGTACGGCGAGTTGATCGTGGTGATCAGCATCAACCGCGAAGGCCAGCTTGGCTACAACCAGGACGGCTACAAGATCGAAGGCATCGAGATCGCCAAAAGCTCGGGCAACCCCGTGCTGGATCGGCAGGCCGTCGCAATCGTGCGTTCGTCTTCACCGTTTGGCGGCTTCCCGGCCGAGATGCGCAAGCGCGTCGACATCCAAGATGTCGTTGCCACCTTCAAGTTCACCCGAGCAGGCCTGGAAACCCACCTGCAGACCCGCTGATTTCGTCGTCCATGTCGTCGTTTCAAGAGGCCATCCTCGCAGCTGCGAGCGCGCCGCCCACAGATCGCTATGGCGTGATCGGCAACCCGATCTCGCACAGCAAGTCGCCCACCATCCACGCTGCGTTTGCGCAGCAGACCGGGCAGCTCATCCGCTACGACCGCATCTATGCGGAGCTGATCGCGTTTGACGAAACCGTGATGGCCTTCGTGCGCGAAGGCGGGCGTGGGCTCAACGTCACGGTGCCGTTCAAGCTCGATGCGTATGCCATGTCGACGTCGCTGTCGCTGCGGGCGGAATCTGCCGGCGCGGTCAACACGCTCAAGTTCGACGGCGAAGAGATCTTTGGCGACAACACCGACGGCGTCGGCCTGATGCGCGACATCACCCACAACATCGGCAACTCGTTCGAAGGCGAACGCGTGCTGCTCCTGGGCGCGGGCGGTGCGGCGCGTGGCGTGCTGCTGCCGCTGCTGGAACACAAGCCCGCGCGCGTGTTTATTGCCAACCGCACGGCCGACCGCGCCAACAAGCTGGTCGAGCGCTTCGAGGTCTCGGCCAAGCTGCACGAGGTCGAACTCGTGGGCGGCGGTTATGACGAGCTTGCTGCGGACGACGTTTTCGACGTCGTCATCAACGCTACGGCGAGCAGCCTCCAGGCCGAAGTGCCGCCGATCCCGACCACGGTGTTTGGCCCCAACGCACTGGCCTACGACATGATGTACGGACCGCGGCCGACGGTATTCATGGAGTTCGCCCGGCGCAACGGCGCCCGCGCATGGGACGGCTTGGGCATGCTGGTGGAGCAGGCGGCGGAATCGTTCTTCGTCTGGCGCAACGTGCGTCCGGACACCGCTCCGGTGCTGCTCGCCATGCGCGAGGGGTTGCAGGGCGAAGCCGCGGTCGCGGCTCGCGCGCCTCGCTGAACCTGGAGCGGAGTCCCGCGATGATGCGTTGGTTCGGCTACGTGATCGGCTGCTTCGTCGCGGGCGTGGTCGCGCTCAACCTGTACTTCTTTGCCGCCATCGCGAGTTGGCAGGTGTTTGATCCGTCGTCTACCAGCTTCATGCGCGCCGAGCGCATGCGCCTGTGCGGCGCCAACGTCTTTACCTGCAAGGTCGACCACCGCTGGGTCAATTACGACCAGATATCACGCAACCTCAAGCGTGCGGTCATCGCCAGTGAAGACGCAGATTTTGTCTCGCACAGCGGCTGGGAAGTCGACGCCATGCTCGACGCGTGGGAGAAAAACAAGCGGCGCGGCCACGTGGTCGCGGGCGGTTCGACCATCACGCAGCAACTGGCCAAGAACCTCTTCCTCTCGGGCGAGCGCCACTATCTGCGCAAGGGTGAAGAACTCGTCATCACGTGGATGCTTGAGTTCTGGCTCGACAAGGAACGCATTCTCGAGATCTATCTGAATTCGGTGGAATGGGGCGAAGGCGTATTCGGCGCCGAAGCGGCAGCGCAGCACTACTTCAAGCGCCCGGCCTCGCAGCTCACCGTAGGTCAGGCGGCCCGCTTGGCTGCAGCGTTGCCCGCGCCGAAGTGCTTCGACAAGAAGAGCTACTGCGCCAACGTGCACGTCAACTTCACACGCAAGGCCACCGTAATCGCCAACCGCATGGGCTCGGCCACGCTGCCGGATTGACCTGACGTAGGGCTACTTCAGCCAGCCCTTGCGGCGGAAGTACACCAGCGGAATCGCCGCCGACACCACCATCATCACGATCGCGTATGGGTAGCCTTCTGCCCAGTCCAGCTCCGGCATCACCTTGAAGTTCATGCCGTAGATCGAGGCGATCAGTGTGGGCGGCATCAGCGCCACCGACACCACCGAGAACAGCTTGATGATCTTGTTCTGGTTGATGTTGATGAAGCCGACCGTGGCGTCCATCAGGAAGTTGACCTTGTCCGACAGGAATGCCGTGTGGTTCTCGATGGAATCGATGTCGCGCAACACCTGGCGCGCTTCGTCCTGCTGGTCAGCCGAGAGCAACTGGCTGCGCAGCAGGAACGACACCGCGCGGCGCGTATCCATCACGTTGCGGCGGATCCGGCCGTTCAAGTCTTCCACGCGGGCGATGATCTCCAGCACATCGGCGGCGGCGGCGTCGGTCACCTCATCGGCCAGCACGCGTTTGCTGGCATCTTCCAGGCGTTCATAGACTTCTTCGATGGAGTCGGCCGAGTATTCTGCGTCGGTGGCGTACAGATCCATCAGCACATCTTTGGCGTTGCGCACCGAGCCCGGGCGAAGCCGCGCACGCATGCGCACCAGCCGGAATGCGGGCAAATCCTCGTCGTGGATGGAGAAGAGCACATCCTTGGTCAAGACGAAGGCCACGCGCACGTTACGGGAGGTGGCTTCTTCGTCGAGCAGGAAATCGGTGCGGATGTGGATGTGGCCGTCCTCGCCTTCAAAGTAGCGGGCTGAGGCTTCCAGGTCTCCCAATTGCTCCAGTTCGGGCAGGACCACGCCGTAGGCTTCCTTGATCCACGCCAGCTCTTCGTCGTCGGGGTCGATCACGTCGATCCAGATCGGCTTATGCTGCAGGAGTTCGCTGCGTTCTTCGACCTGTTCCTGCGCGAGACGGCCTTTTTGCACGACGAACAGGTTGATCATGGGTGTTTCCTTGAAGCAGGCGTTGAACGGGCGGCGAAAAAATCGCGCCGAGTGTAGCGTAAAGAGGCGGCAGGTTCAGCCACAAGCGGTGGCTTGGCGCACACGCGTGGGGCAGGCGCCACGCCCGGAAGATGCCGCCACCGGGCCGCCCGACGGGTAAAATGCAGACAAGTCACGCGGCCGGCCGGCCGCTCTCACATTCCCGACACCATGCGATTTACCGAACAACTGGCTGCCGCTTGGCAGCGCAACAACTCCCTGCTGTGCGTCGGGCTCGATCCTGACCCGTCGCGCCTGCCGGCGTCGCTGACGGGCACGGGCGGAGCGATCTTCTCGTTCTGCCGCGCCATTGTGGACGCGACCGCCGATCTGGTCTGCGCCTTCAAGCCGCAGATCGCCTACTTCGCCTCGCAGCGCGCCGAAGACCAGCTCGAGCAGCTCATCAACTACATCCACGAGGCATATCCGGGCATCCCCGTCATTCTTGATGCCAAGCGAGGCGATATCGGCTCGACTGCCGAGCACTACGCCAAGGAAGCCTTCGAGCGCTATCAGGCCGACGCCGTCACCGTCAGCCCGTACATGGGTTTCGACTCGATGCAGCCGTACCTCGCGCATGCCGACAAGGGCGTGATCGTGCTGTGTCGCACCTCGAACGCCGGCGGCAGCGATGTGCAGTTTCTGGAAACCGACGGCCGCCCTGTCTATCAGGTCGTGGCGGAACGTGCGCGCGACGTGTGGAATACCAGCGGCCAGATGGGCCTGGTGGTGGGCGCGACCTTCCCCGAAGAGATTGCCAAGGTGCGAGAAATTGTCGGCGACATGCCGCTGCTGATTCCGGGCGTGGGCGCCCAGGGCGGTGATATCGAAGCCACGGTGCGCGCAGGCCGTACGGCCGACGGCACCGGCATGATGATCAACTCGTCGCGGGCCATTCTCTACGCCAGCACCGACAGCGATTTCGCCGATGCCGCGCGCCGCGTGGCGCTAGCCACTCGGGACCAGATCAACCAGTTCCGCAACTGATCCGCCTTGTCGGTCCGGTTGCGGTGAGAGCGAGGACACCATGACCACGCATCCGCACCGCCCCGTTGCCGGTACGCACCGAGAAGAGACTGGCAAGGACCCGGACCGCAAGCTCGAGAAAGAGCGCGACGACACCCATCAGCACGAGACGACGCGCCGCGATCATGATCGTGACCGTCGCCACGAGCACGACCACGAGCACCAGCCGGAACACGATCACGGAGATCGTCGCCGGCCGGATCATCCCAGCGAGATTTAGATCACGACTCAGCCGAGTCGAGGAAGTCGAGCAGGCCACGCAGTGCGTGCTCGGCTGCCTGCAGGCGGACCTGCTTGCGATCGCCCTTGAAGTGGCGCGTTTCGACGCGCGTCTGCAGGCGGTTGCTCCAGCCGAAACACACCATGCCGACGGGCTTGTCGGGCGTGCCGCCGGTTGGGCCCGCCACACCGGTAATCGAGACGGCCACCTGCGCGCGGCTGTTGAGCACTGCACCCTCGGCCATGGCATGCGCCACGGGCTCGCTCACGGCGCCATGTTCGCGGATCAGCGCCGCCGGAACGCCCAACATCTGCGATTTCGCTTCGTTGGAATAGACGACGAAGCCGCGCTCAAACCACGCGGACGAGCCTGATACATCGGTGATGGCTGCAGACACCAGCCCACCTGTGCACGACTCGGCGGACGCCATCATCAGGCTGCGCTTGTTCAGCGTGTCAGCCACAAGTTCGGCCAGTTGGGCCAGGGCGCGGGATTCAGCCATTGCAATGCCTTCGAAGCTTCTGACGTCAGACGTTAAAACGAGCGCCACAGCGCAAACACGAGCAGCGTGTAGAACGCCGCGAGAATGTCATCGACCATCACGCCATAGCCGCCGCGCACGCCAAAACCCTTGAGCGTGCGGTCGTAATAGCGGATGGGCGCGGGCTTGACCATGTCGAAGAAGCGGAACCACAGGAACGCGGCGAACTGCCCGCCCAGCGTGGTGGGCGTGACGAACGCTAGCACGAGCCAGAACGCGACCATCTCGTCCCAGACCATGGCGCCATGATCGGCCACGCCCAGATCGCGTGCGGTGCGGGCGCATGCCCAGATGCCGATCACGAAGCCAACCGCCGCGATCAGCAGCCAAGTCGGCCCCGAAATCCACCGTGCAAACACCACGTAGATCAGCCACGCGTACAGCGTACCGACCGTGCCCGGCAGGATGGGCGACAAGCCCGAGCCGAAGCCGAGCGCCAGGATGCGTGCCGGATGGCCGAACATGAAGCGCGCCGTCGGGCGCCGCACCTGCGCGGTCTGGCCCGCCTCGAGGACGACGGTTTCAGGCTGGCCCGGCGGATTGGAGGGCGGGAAGGGAGCGGAAGACATCATGAGGCGGAAGAGAAATGATCGAAACTGCCGTGCGTGAAGAGGACTGGCATGCCGTGGGCATCGACGAGCCGCAAGCCGGTTTCGGCGTCGATGCGGCCGATGCGTGTGACAGCCACACCCGCACGCTGCCCCGCCGCGACCACGGCATCGCGCGCATCGGCAGGAGCAGTGAAGCAAAGTTCGTAGTCGTCGCCGCCGGCCAGCGTGCATTGCAGCTGGAGTGCCAGGGGCTGCGCCGCGAGCGTCGCCGAGCGCGGTACATCGTCGACCGTGATCGTCGCCCCGACGCGGGATTGTGTGAGGATGTGGCCTAGATCGCCCAACAAGCCGTCTGATATGTCGAGCGCTGCCCGGGCGACACCGCGCAATGCCAGGCCGAGTGCGACGCGCGGCGTGGGCATGTCCATGCGCGGCTGCACGTGTCCGAGTGCGTCGGGCGTAAGCGCCCATTCGTTGCGCAGGGCGCCGAGGGCCAGCCGCGCGTCGCCTACGGTGCCCGAGATCCAGAGGTCATCGCCGGGCCGGGCAGCGTCACGGCGTAGTGCCGCAGCGGTGGGGACGTCGCCGAAGACCGTCAGGCTCAGCGTGAGCGGCCCGCGCGTGGTGTCGCCGCCGATGAGTTCACAGTGAAAGGCATCCGCCAGGGCGAACAGGCCTTCGGAAAACGGTTTAAGCCACGCAGGGTTGGCTTCAGGCAGCGCCACGGCCAACGTAAAAGCGCGCGGCTCCGCACCCATGGCAGCCAGATCCGACAGGTTGACAGCCAACGCTTTATGTCCAAGTGCGCGCGGCTCCGCATGCGGAAAAAAGTGACGGCCGGCGACCAGCATATCTGTGGAAATCGCCAACTCGTGTCCGGGGCGCGGCGCGAGGAGGGCGCAGTCGTCGCCCACGCCCAATATTGCTTTTGGCGTCGGCCGGGTGAAATAGCGCCTGATCAGGTCAAATTCGGATAAATTTGCCGCTGGATCTGCGAAGTTGTTGGGATTTTCGGGCTTGGGCACGGCGGCGGCGATGGAAAGATATGGGGCAAGCCCGATGGTGCCGTGACAGGGCGGTGGAATATTGTAGCGAATACGCATGTCACCCCCACCCAAAATCCCGTTGTGAGATCGCTTTTCACTATATAAAATGACGGGCCCAAGGAGGCGGACCGTATTCCCGTGGCGCTCGTGAGGGTATCCCGGTGGCCCGCTAGATGCGACGGCCGGCGCGCGCGCTGGCCACCCGATACGAGAGACCCATGACCACGGTGGATACCCAGCCTCAGCAGCCCGCCCGCACGGATGAAGAACTCAAGGCGCAGCAGCGCGCCGCCTTGCGCAAGGCCGCGCTGGAGTACCACGAGTTTCCGACCCCGGGCAAGATTTCCGTCACGCCGACCAAGCCGCTGTCGAACCAGCGCGACCTCGCCTTGGCATATTCGCCGGGTGTTGCCGCAGCCTGTGAAGAGATTGTCGAAGACGTCGCCAACTCGTTCCGCTACACCGCCCGCGGCAACCTCGTCGGCGTGGTGACCAACGGCACGGCCGTGCTCGGCCTGGGCGATATCGGCCCGGAAGCCTCGAAGCCGGTCATGGAAGGCAAGGCCGGCCTGTTCAAGAAGTTCGCCGGTATCGATGTGTTTGACATCGAGATCAACGAAAAAGACCCTCAAAAGCTGGTCGATATCATCGCCTCGCTGGAGCCGACCTTCGGCGGCATCAACCTGGAAGACATCAAGGCGCCGGAGTGCTTCTTCGTCGAACGCGAACTGCGCAAGCGCATGAAGATCCCCGTCTTCCACGATGACCAGCACGGCACCGCCATCGTGGTGGGCGCTGGCATTACAAACGCGCTGAAGGTCGTCGGCAAGGACATCAAGAAGGTCAAGCTGGTGGCCTCGGGCGCGGGCGCTGCGGCGCTGGCCTGCCTTGACCTGCTGGTTGATCTGGGCCTGACGCGCGAAAACATCTGGGTGACCGACCTGGCGGGCGTCGTCTACGAAGGCCGCACCGAACTGATGGACCCGGACAAGGCGCACTTCGCACAGAAGACCGATCTGCGTACGCTGGCTGAAGTCATCGACGGCGCCGACATTTTCCTGGGCCTGTCCGCCGCTGGCGTGCTCAAGCAGGACATGGTCAAGCGCATGGCCGACAAGCCGATCATCTTCGCGCTGGCCAACCCGAATCCGGAAATCCTGCCCGAACTGGCCAAGGAAGTGCGCCCCGACGTCATCATGGGCACCGGCCGCACGGATTACCCGAACCAGGTCAACAACGTCCTGTGCTTCCCGTTCATCTTCCGCGGCGCGCTCGATGTGGGCGCGACCACCATCACGCGTGAGATGGAAGTTGCCGCCGTGCACGCCGTGGCTGAACTGGCCCGCCAGGAGCAAAGCGACATCGTTGCTTCCGCGTACGGCATCCAGGACTTGTCGTTCGGCCCCGAATACCTGATTCCGAAGCCCTTCGACCCGCGCCTGATCGTCAAGATCGCGCCGGCCGTGGCGCAGGCCGCCATGCTCTCGGGCGTGGCGCAGCGTCCGATCGAAGACATGGATGCCTACCGCCAGCATCTGCAGCAGTTCGTCTACCACTCGGGCACGCTGATGAAGCCGATCTTCTCGGCCGCCCGCAAGGTGCCGATGGAGAACAAGCGCATCGTCTTTGCCGAGGGCGAAGAAGAGCGCGTGCTGCGCGCGGTGCAGATCGTCGTGGACGAAAAGCTCGCCAGCCCGATCCTGATCGGCCGCCCGAGCGTGATCGCCCACCGCATCGAGCGTTTCGGCCTGCGTCTGCGCGAAGGCGTGGACTTCGCCGTGGTCAACCCCGAGCATGACGAGCGCTTCCGCGATTACTGGGAGACGTATTACAAGCTGATGGCGCGCAAGGGCGTGACGCCGCAGTACGCCAAGCTGGAGATGCGTCGCCGCAATACGCTGATCGGCGCCGTCATGGTCCACAAGGGCGAAGCGGACGGCATGATCTGCGGCACGATCAGCAACACGGCCGCCCACTTGCGCTACATCGACCAGATCCTGGGTGGCACGAACTGCGTGTACGCGGCCATGAACGGCCTGGTTCTGCCGGGCCGCCAGGTGTTCCTGGCGGATACGCATGTCAACGTCGACCCGACTGCCGAGGAACTCGCCGAGATCACCATCATGGCTGCTGAGGAGCTCTGCCGCTTCGGCATCAAGCCCAAGGTCGCGCTGATGTCGCACTCGAACTTCGGCTCCTCGGAAGCGCCTTCGGCCGTCAAGATGCGCGAAACGCTGGCAATCCTGCGCGAACGTGCCCCGAACCTGGAAGTGGACGGTGAGATGCACGGTGATGCCGCGCTCGACGAGAAGCTGCGTGACTCGCTGGTGCCGGATTCGCCGCTCAAAGGCGAAGCGAACCTGTTGGTCATGCCGAACATCGACGCCGCCAACATCGCTTACAACCTGCTGAAGACGGCCGCCGGCAACAACATCGCCATCGGTCCGATCCTGCTGGGCGCGAAAAAGCCGGTGCATATCCTCACGCCATCGGCTACGGTGCGGCGTATCCTCAACATGACGGCTCTGACCGTCGTGGATGCCGCTGCGCAAGCGCAACGCTGATCGCGACTGCACCAAAAAGGGAGCGCACGATGCTGCGCTCCCTTTTTTTATTCACTAAGTTTGCGTGTACTTACATTTACGCAAACTAAATAGCTATATCAAAAAACCCTTCAGACTTCCACCGTCGGTTGATTGTTGTCATTGATGAGCGTACCCTTACGGGCTGAAGGGGTGCTTCTGAGCACATGAGGTCCGAACCGGGCCGGACGGGTTTCAAAAAATGCGGTTTTCCGTACACACGTCTGACTGGCTCGCCTTATTCGGTGCGCGCAATGGGTGGTTTTTGCAGGCGGAAGGATTCCCCAAGTCTTCGGCAGTCGCCCGACTTGTCATTCCCTGCCAGGCCTCTCACGCATTGAGCCGCTTCGCTTTCAGCTGCAAACCGGCTGTCCGGATCGTTATTGGACGGCCACCTGCGCTTGTGACCTGCGCCGGGCTCCGGTCGGCGCGATTCTCCCGTTAGGGCCTGCTGATGACAAAGCGACTTGGAGCGTGGATCGGCCGCTCCGTATCTCAGGCGATGGCGCGTGGCGCGCTGATGGCAACGCTCGCGTTGTCGGTGGCCGGCCTGCCGGCCAATGCGGTTGCTCGGGACACCACCGGCATGGCTGCCGCCGTGGGAACCATTCGCCCGGTAGACCTGCCCAACGAGGCGCAGCGCACGCTGGCACTGATTGAGCAGGGCGGCCCGTTTCCGTATGCAAAAGATGGCACCACGTTCGGCAATTATGAACGGCGTTTGCCTGCACAGCGGCGTGGCTATTACCACGAGTACACCGTGAAGACGCGAGGGGCACGCAACCGTGGCGCCCGACGCATTATTTGCGGTGGCGATCAGCAAGCGGCCAACGACTGCTACTACACGGAAGATCACTACAACAGTTTTCAACGGATACAGCGATGACGACCAACATGTTTGGGCTGGACGACTCGCTCACCGCACGCGATGAGCGCGTGGCCCGCGAGGCGTGGCACAAGGCGCAAAATCTGTACGACGGTGTGGTCGGAATGCAAGCTCTGGGCGCACGCGTCGGGGGAGCGGCCAAGTTGCCTCAAAGCGCACCGCAGAACATCATGACGCAGGACAATATTCAGACGGACGACGACGGAGGCCGCGAAGACGCCATGAACCTGTTCAAGACGGTGCGTCCGAATATCGTGCAGTCGATCCGCGCGTTTCGCGTGGCGGATCTGGCCGAGTCGGCGGCCAGCCTTGGCCAGCATTTCCTGTACGCCAACTGCGCGGCCGCGACCACCAAGAGCGAAGTGCTCGACGTGATCGCACGCGAGTTCCTGTTCCCGAAGCATTTCGGCAAGAACTTCGACGCCTTGGCTGACTGCCTGACCGACATGATCTACAAGGCCGGCCCGCAGCCGGGTTTTGTCATCGTGCTCGAGGGGCTGCCGTGCCAGCCCAAGTTCGACAAGGAAGCGCGCGAAGTGCTGCTGGACGTGTTCCGCGACGCGGCAGAGTTCTGGGGCGAGCGCAAGGTTCAGTTCCGCGTGTTCTATTCGTTCGCGTGAACTGACTTTCCCGCTGATTGATCGGCGTTGGAATGAAAAAGCCCGCAAATGCGGGCTTTTTTGTTGCCGTGCGAAGGCCGACCGACGTGTCAGCCTACCCGCTTGTTGCGGCGAATGCGGTCGAACCACACCGCCAGCAGCAGAATGCCGCCGCGAATCAGGTACTGATAGAACGTCGGCACGTTCATCAGGCTCATCGCGTTCTGCACCGACCCCATGATCAGAACGCCGACCAGCACACCGGACACGGTTGCCACCCCGCCTGTGAGCGAAACACCGCCCAGCACGCAGGCTGAGATCACGCCCAGTTCGAGCCCGACCGACGTTTTCGGATCGCCCAGGCTCATGCGCGAGGCGAGCATCACGCCCGCAAAACCGGTCACCAGGCCTTGCAGGACGAACACGGCGATCTTGATGCGCGTCACGGGCAGGCCGGCAAGCAGCGCGGCTTCTTCATTGCCGCCGACGGCGAGCACGTTCTTGCCGAACACCGTCTTCTTGAGCAGGAAACCGAACAGCGCGAAGCCGACGATATTGCTCCAGATCGGGTACGAGATGCCAAGGAATGACCCGCCGCCCAGGTCGAAGAAGCTCTCTTCGGAAATCATCACCGCGTCGCCGTTGGAGGTGATGAAGGCGAGGCCGCGCACGACTTCCATCATGGCCAGCGTGACGATCAGCGAGTTGATCTGGTAGCGCGCCACCAGCACGCCGTTGACGAGCCCGACCAAGCCGCCCGCCAGCACGCCGGCCCCGACGCCAAGCACCACGCTATGGGTTGCGGTGATGAGCGTGGAGGCCACCACGCCGGCGAACGCCACGATGGAGGCGACGGAAAGGTCGACCTCGCCGAGTGCGAGGACGAACATCATCGTGACCGAGATAGAGCCGATCAAGGTGACGGAGAGCAGCAGGCCCTGGATATTGCGGCTGCTGATGAAGCCCGGCACCGTGAACGCCAGCGCGGTGAACAGCAGAAGGAACACCACGACGATGCCCGATCGGTTGACCAGCTCCCACGTGAGGGCTGCGCGGCTGGGGATGCCCGGGGCTGCCAATGGCGGGCCGCCCGGCACGGATTCGGTGGATGGCGTTTGCATAGGATCGGTTTCCATGAGGGCGTGATTCGCGCGCTAGCGTGGCAGCGCGAGTTTGATGAGGGTGTCGGGCGAGGCGTGCTCTCTGGGCAGATCGCCGACGATGCGGCCCTGTTTCATGACGAGCACTCGGTCGGCAACGCCGATGACTTCCGCCAGATCACTCGACACGACGATGACGGTGCGGCCCGCCTCGGCAAGGCCGTAGAGCAGGCTGTAGATTTCGCTGCGGGCGCCGACGTCGATGCCGCGCGTGGGCTCGTCCATCAGGAAGACGTCGATGTCTTCGGCCAGCCAGCGCGAGAGGATCACCTTCTGCTGATTGCCGCCCGACAGCTTGCCGATGGGTGTTTCACCGTTGCGTGTCTTGATGGCGAGCTTGTCGATGAACGACTTGGTGGTCCGCGCTTCCTGCCGGTTGTTCAGCACGCTGAAGCGGCTGAAGTGGCGCCGGCAACTGATGTTCAGGTTATCCGACACCGAGGCGATCGCGACGATGCCTTCCTGCTTGCGGTCTTCCGGGCAGAGCGCGACACCCGCGCGCACCGCATCGCGCGGCGTGTTGAACTGGACGCGCTTGCCTTTGAGGTGAACCTCGCCCGCTGTGGGTTTGACCGCGCCGTAGAGAAGCTTCATCAGTTCCGAGCGCCCCGCGCCGACCAGCCCGAAGAAGCCGACGATTTCCCCAGCATGCGCGCGAAACGATGCGGGTTCGGTCAAGCCGGGTCCCATCAGGCCGCGCACGTCGACCTTCACCTCACCGAGCGGGCGTGGCTTGTAGCCATACACGTCCTGGATCGAGCGGCCGACCATGCAGCGGATCAACCGTTCGCGGTCGAGGCTCGCGCCGGCGTTGAACGTGTCGATATGCCGGCCGTCACGGAACACCGTCACGCGATCGCACAGTTCGTACACCTCTTCCATGCGATGTGTGACATAGATGACCGCGCGGCCCTCGGCCTTGAGCGCGCGAATGATGCGGAACAACTGCGTCGTCTCGCGCGAGGAGAGCGAACTCGTCGGTTCGTCGAACGCGATCACGCGCGCGTCGCGCATCAGCGCCTTGCCGATCTCGATCATCTGGCGCTGGCCGATCGACAGATGCTTGACGGGTTGGGCCGGATCGAGCTTCTCGCCCAGCCGTTCGAGTTCGCGCAGCGCACGCGCGATCAACGTCTTCTCGTCGAGCACGCCAAAGCGATTGGGTAGCGCGCCGAGCATCAGGTTTTCTGCCACCGTCAGTTCGGGTACGAGGTGCAGTTCCTGATAGATGATCGCGACGCCCGCCGCGATGGCTGCGCGGGTGTTCGTGAACTGCTGCGGCACGCCGTCGAGCGACAGCGTGCCGTCCTCCGGCTGGTTGACGCCTGACAGCACCTTGAGCAGCGTCGACTTGCCCGCGCCGTTTTCGCCCATCAGGCCGTGCACTTCGCCGCGGCGGATGTCGAGCGAGACGTGGTCGAGTGCCAGTACGCCGGGAAAGCGCACGGTGATGCCGTCGAGCTTCAGATAGGCGCCTGCGGAAGCGTCGGGCGGGCCACTCTCATCAAGTGATTGAACTGTCATCGGTTGCTCTCTGCGGATGCACGTGGGGCGCGGGACTGGCCCGCGCCGCGCGTTGCATCAAATGCCCAGTTCCTTGCGGACCTCTTGCCAATTGCTGCGCACCATCAGCTTGCCGGTGGTTTGCGTATCGGCTGGCGGCTGCTTGCCGGTCTTGATCCAATCGACAAGGTTTGCAGCGCTGTCCTTGCCGTGATTGGTCGAGCTGACGGCAATCGTGCCGAAGAAGCCCGTCGGCTCCTTCTTCTGGAACTCGGCAAACGCCTCGCCGGCACCGTTGATGCCGACCCCGATCACATCGGCTGCCGGAATGTGCAACTGCTCGGTTGCGCGCACGCCGCCCAGCACGCTCTCTTCATTGAGCGCGAAGATGACCCACTTCTTGATGCCCGCATGCTGTGCCAGCACCGGCGACGCGGCATTGAAGCCACCGGCGTCGTCGGTTGTCTTCTGTGGCGCGTCGAAGATGTTTTCCTTCTTGAAGCCGCCGGCCAGCAGCGTCTGCGTGGCGCCGTCGGTGCGCACCTTGGCGGTCGGCAGCTCGTAGTTGGTGATGCGCAGCGCGCCCACTTCCTCGGGCTTCCAGCCACGGCGCTTCATCTCGTCGGAGATGGCCTGGCCGACCTGGTTGCCGATCTTGAATGCCGACATGCCCAGGTGCGGTACGTTGGCCAGCGGTTTGCCGGACGAGTCGACGAGTTGATCGTCAACCGTGACGAACTTCATGTTGTAGTGCTTGGCGCGTGCCGAGATAGCCGGCCCCAGGCGCACGTCCGGCGCGCAGATGACGAAGCCCTTGGCACCTTGTGCGCCCAGGTTGTCGATGGCGGACAGCACCTTCTCGCCATCGGGCGTGCCGATGTTCACCACCGAAAAGCCGTCCTTCTGGCCAAGCGCGGTGGCAGCTTTCTGTTCGTTGATGAACCACGCCTGCTCGGGCATCTTGACCAGGAAGCCGATCTTGAGCGGATCGTCGGCGTGGGCGGGCAGGGCGGCGGCCAGCGGCCCCAGGCACAGGGTGGCTGCCAGGGCGGATAGGGTCAGGCGGCGAAGTTTGCGTTGCATGGTTGTCTCCTCGTTGGAATGGCTCTTATGGCACTACGTGAATCGGGCGTGCTTCACGGCACGAACGGATCAATCAGATGGCGCCGACCGAGCAGCATGGCGTCGGCCACGTGCTGAAGCGGGCGGACATCGACATCGCTCTCGCCGCTGGCGATCAGTTCGAGAAAGCGTGTGTACAGGCTTGGGTATTCGCGTTCGGGGCCGACGTCGATCTCAACGCCGTCGATGGTCAATTGCTTGCCGCCTTGTGCTAGCCGCAAGGTGCCGTCGCGCGTGGTCACGTCGATCTGCCATAGCTCGCCTGCGTCATGGCGCCAGTCGAATTCCGCCTGGATGGCCGTGCCGTGCGCATCGGTGAATGCCAGGTGGGCAGCAATCGGGGTCTGCTGATTGGCGGGCACCCACAGGTCGGCCGCCGTCAGAAAGAACGCATGCGGCAGCACGCGGGTCAGGATCGAAAGCGCGTTGATGCCCGGGTCAAACACGCCCAGACCGCCGGGTTCCCAGATCCACGCCTGGTTCGGGTGCCAGCGGCGCACATCTTCTTTCCACTGCACATCGACTGAGACGATGGCGCCGTTTGCAAGCCACTCGCGTGCGGCCTCGACACCGGGCGCATGGCGCGAGTGCCATGAGGTGAATAACGTGCTGCGATGCTCCCGTGCCAGTTCAGCCAGGATCGCAACTTCCGACACGCTGGCGCCCGGGGGCTTCTCCAGCATCACGTGCTTGCCGGCGGCGAGTGCCGCGCGGGCCTGCGTAAATCGCACCTGCGGCGGCGTGCACAGCGACACCGCCTGCAGTGCGGGTTCGTCTGCCAGCATGGCGTCGAGCGTCGTGTAGTGCGGCAGGCCGTCGACGCGTGAATGCGGGCTGGCACAGGCCGCGAGCTTGAACCCGGGCTGCGCGGCAAGCGCCGGCAGATGCTGATCGCGCGCGATCTTGCCAACGCCGACAATGCCGATCGAAACGGGGGTACGTTCACCGTGCATGGCTATCGCCCCCAGCGCAAGACCAGCGGATCGAGCCGCCGGGCAATGTCGATCAGGCCCCGGCGCGTGTCTGGGTGCATTGGCGGCAATGGATGGCGCGACGCCTCGCAGGCG
The DNA here is from genome assembly GCF_003290055.1 of Ralstonia sp. GX3-BWBA. Classification (NCBI taxonomy): domain Bacteria; kingdom Pseudomonadati; phylum Pseudomonadota; class Betaproteobacteria; order Burkholderiales; family Burkholderiaceae; genus Ralstonia; species Ralstonia sp. GX3-BWBA. Next base: position 124,323 of record NZ_QMKS01000002.1, read on the forward strand.
ATCACGCCGCCTTCCTTCATCAGTGCCTTGGCGGCCAGGATGCCGGCCTGCCGGTTCTCGTGGTTGATGAGCGGCAGCCAGCGTTGATACAGATCGAAGGCGAGATCGTGTTGCCCTTGCGCGTGCGCCTCGATGATCGGCCGAATGCCGTCGGGATATGCACCACCGGTCATGCTGCCCGTGGCGCCGGCATCCAGATCGGCGAGCAGCGTGATGGCTTCTTCACCGTCCCAGGGGCCTTCGATGGCGTCCCCGCCGAGGCGGATCAGCTCGCGCAGCTTGGCCGCCGCACCGGGCGTTTCGATCTTGAAGTAGGCCACTTGCTCGATCTCGCGGGCCACGCGCGCGAGGAGCGCCGCAGACAGCACCGTGCCGCTGGCCGGCGCATCCTGAATCATGATCGGAATGCCCACGGCATCCGACACGCGCGCAAAGAATTCGTAGATCTGCGCTTCGGGCACGCGGAAGGTGGCGCCGTGGTAGGGCGGCATCACCATCAGCATGGCGGCGCCCATGTCCTGCGCGCGGCGGCCGCGTTGCGCGCAGACCTGCGTGCTGTAGTGCGAGGTGGTGACAATCACGGGCACACGGCCAGCCACGTGTTCCAGCGCGGTGCGGGTGAGCACTTCGCGCTCGTCATCGGACAGCGAGAACTGTTCGGAAAAATTGGCCAGGATGCACAGGCCATCCGAGCCGGCATCGATCATGAAATCGATCGCGCGCTTCTGGCTCGGCAAATCGAGTTCGCCGGTTTCGGTGAAGGTGGTGGGCACCACCGGAAAGATGCCGCGATAGCGTGGTGCGTGCGCGGCGGGTTGAGCAATCGGCAAAGCCAGTCTCCTACGCGTGTGTCGATTCAGTGCGAGTGGCGCGGTACTGCGGCGCCACGGCAACCGACCAGGAAATCGAGGTCGCAGCCTTCGTCAGCCTGCAGCACGTGGTTGACGTACAGGCGCTGGTAGCCGCCGGCCTCGCCATGCGAACGCTGGGGCTGGTAGGCCGCCAGCCTGCGCGCGAGTTCTTCGGGGGCAATGTCCAGGTGGAGCGTGCCGGCCTCGCAGTCGAGTTCGATCCAATCGCCGTCCTGCACCGCGGCCAGCGGGCCGCCCGCCGCAGCTTCGGGCGCCACGTGCAGCACCACTGTCCCGTAGGCGGTCCCGCTCATGCGTGCGTCGGAAATGCGCACCATATCCTTCACACCCTGGCGCAGCAGCTTGGGCGGCAGGCCCATGTTGCCGACCTCGGCCATGCCCGGATATCCCTTGGGCCCGCAGTTCTTCATCACCAGCACGGAGCTGGCATCCACCTCCAGGGACTCGTCAACGATGCGTTCCTTGTAGTGCTCCAGGTTTTCGAATACGACTGCGCGGCCGCGATGCTTGAGCAGCTCTGGGCTCGCCGCAGATGGCTTGAGCACCGCGCCACGCGGCGCCAGATTGCCGCGCAACACGCGAATGCCGCCATCGTCGATCAGCGGGTTGGTGAGCGGGCGGATGACTTCGTCGTCGGTGATGGGCGCGTCCTTGACGTTGTCCCACAGCGTCCTGCCGTTGACGGTCAGCGCATCGGGATGCGGCAGCAGGTTCGCCTCGCCCAGGCGGCGCAGCACGGCGGGCAGGCCGCCCGCGTAGTAGAACTCCTCCATCAGGAAGCGGCCCGAGGGCATCAGGTCAACGATGGTCGGCGTGTCCCGGCCGATGCGCGACCAGTCTTCCAGCTCAAGCGGCACGCCAATGCGCCCGGCAATCGCCTTCAGGTGGATCACGGCGTTGGTCGAACCACCAATGGCTGCGTTGGCGCGGATGGCGTTTTCGAACGCGGCGCGCGTGAGGATCTTGGACAGCGTCAGCCCTTGCAGCGCCATCTCGACGATGCGGATGCCTGACATATGCGCCAGCACGTAGCGCCGCGCATCCACCGCCGGAATGGCCGCGTTATGCGGCAGCGATGTGCCGAGCGCTTCGGCCATACATGCCATGGTGGACGCCGTGCCCATCGTGTTGCACGTGCCGGCCGAACGCGACATCCCCGCTTCCGCCGACAGGAAGCGATGCAGGTCGATCTCCCCCGCCTTGAGCGATTCGTGCAGCTGCCACACCGCAGTACCGGAGCCGATGTTCTTGCCGTCGAGCTTGCCGTTGAGCATGGGCCCGCCCGTCACGACGATGGCCGGTACGTCGCAGCTTGCCGCGCCCATCAGCAGGGCCGGCGTGGTCTTGTCGCAGCCGGTGAGCAGCACCACCGCGTCGATCGGGTTGCCGCGAATCGCCTCTTCAACATCCATGGCCGCGAGGTTGCGCGTGAGCATGGCAGTCGGGCGCAGGTTCGATTCGCCGTTGGAGAACACCGGAAACTCCACCGGGAACCCGCCCGCCTCGTAAATGCCGCGCTTGACGTGTTCCGCCAGCTTGCGGAAATGCGCATTGCACGGCGTCAGTTCCGACCAGGTATTGCAGATGCCGATGATCGGGCGGCCGTCGAATTCGTGATCGGGGATGCCCTGGTTCTTCATCCAGCTTCGGTACATGAAGCCGTTCTTATCGGCGGTGCCGAACCATTGGGCCGAGCGCAGCTTGGGTTTCGATTCCGACATGGGTGCGTGTGTCACGGACGTGGAGGTCGAGGCGCGCGCGCATCGATCGGCTGCGTGGCACTTGCGGGCCGCGCGGCACGTCCGTTGTCTCCGGTGTGGTTGTGGTTTTTTGATCGGACCGAGTGTACGGAGCGCCCTGATATCCTTCCAATGAAATATTGGCCGTGACCGATATCCAATTTGATATCTCAAGGAAGACCCGATGTCGAACAGCCCCTGGTACGTCCGTGCGCGCCTGAAGACGCGACAACTGCTGCTGCTGATTGCCCTGGCCGAGGAGGGCAACATCCACCGGGCGGCCGCCGCGCTCAACATGACGCAGCCCGCCGCCTCCAAGCTGCTGCGCGAGCTGGAGGCCATGCTTGATGTGCAGCTGTTCGAGCGCATGCCGCGCGGCATGCGGCCCACGCGCTATGGCGATGCGCTGATCCGCCACGCGCGTGCGGTGGTCGGCAGCCTGGACCAGGCCCAGGAGGAAGTGCTCGGGCTCAAGGCCGGACACCTCGGGCACGTGGCGGTGGGCACGATCACGTCGCCGGGCGTGCGGCTGCTGCCGCCGGTGGTGGCGCAGATCACGCGCGAGCATCCGGGGCTGCGGGTGTCGCTGGAAATCGAAAGCAGCAATGTGTTGCTGGAGCGATTGGCGCAAGACAAGCTCGACCTCGTGGTCGGCCGCCTGTTTGCTGAGCACGACAAACTGCATCTGCGCTACGAGCCGCTGGCCGACGAGCCGGTGGTTGCGGTGGCGCGGCCGGGGCATCCCTTGCTGGCGGAACCATCGCTGACGCTGGCCGATGTGCAGCCGGCCACCTGGGTGGTGCCGCCCATCGGCAGCGTGCTGCGTCACCGGTTTGACCTGATGTTCCAGCGGGAGAGCCTGACAGCGCCGTCGAGCGTGGTGGAAACTTCAGCGCTGCTGTTCCTGACGCGCATCCTCGAGCAGAGCGACATGCTGGCCGTGATCGGCACCGACGTCGCGCAGTACTACGCGTCGTATCGGATGCTGGCGATTCTTCCGTTGCCGATGCCGTGCCAGATGGACGACTTCGGCATCATCACGCGCACGGACCGGTTGTTGTCTCCGGCGGCGCTGCATGTGGTGCAGGCGCTGCGCGACGCGGGCCGGACGGCCTACGGCGAGGGTTGACCGTCGGCGCAAAAAAAGCCCGCAATTGCGGGCTTTCTTCTGTGCGGCGATAAACGTTCAGGCCGCCGGCACTGCGCCTTGCGGCGTGAGGTGATTGACTGCTTCGGGCAGGCCTTCGGCGAGCTGGTTGGCGAGGTCGCCTTCGCTGATGCCGAAGTGGGCGGCCAGTTTCGATACCTCCTCCAGCGCACCCGTGCCACTCAGTGCCTGCGTAATCTGCTCGCCTGACACCGGTAGGTTCTGGCCATTGCCGATCCACGATTTGACCTGTTCGCCCAGACCGGCTTGCTCCAGGATCTGCTGCAGCGGCCCCAGGCCTCCGACGGCCGCCTGATCGGCATTGCCGTTGCCACCGCCCAGCAAACCGCCGAGCAGACCACCAAGGCCACCCGCTCCGCCTGCGCCGCCGAGCAGGCTGCCCAGTGCGCCGGCACCGCCTGCCGCACCCAGCAAGCCACCCAGCGAACCGAACAGGCCGCCGCCCTGATCTTCCTGCCCTTGCGGCGCGGCCGCATCGCCCGCGCCTTGCGACTTGTGCTTCATCGCCAGGTAAGCCAGCACGCCCACGGCAAGCAACACCTTCTTGTTGCCGAGCAAGGACGATTGCGCACCGCTGGCGTCATTGCCGCCGCCGAGAATCGAATCGAGTAGACCCATGATGAAGCTCCTTTGGTCAGTGGCGGGCATGGGGGAAAGGCCCGCCGGGGGGATCAAGCGGTCAGTGTTTCGTTGTCAGAACTTAGAACTCGCCGAGCACGGCGTGCAGCGCGGACACGGCAACAAGCGCCGCCGATTCCGTTCTGAGAATACGTCGCCCGAGTGTCAGCGGTAAGAAACCGGCAGCCTCGGCAAGCGCTTCTTCGTCGGGCGAAAGACCGCCTTCGGGGCCGATCAGCAGCACGATGCCGCTGCCTTCGATGCGCGTGCGCGACTGCACCGCCCATTGCGTAAGCGATTGCGTGCCGCGCGGTGACAGCAGCACGCGCGGCGCCTCGGTCGACGTGGCGGCGGCGAGCCATTCGCGCAGCGTGGCGACCGGTGCGACAACCGGCACGCGGGCTCGGCCACATTGCTCGCAGGCGGCCTGCACCAGTGACTGCCAGTGCTGCACGCGCTTGGCTGCACGCTCGCCGGAGAGGCGCACCACGGCGCGCTCGGTCTGCAGCGGAGCCACCGCATTCACGCCCAGTTCGATGGCCTTCTCGATCAGCCAATCCATCTTGTCGCCACCGGCAATGCCTTGCGCGAGCGTGATGGCGTAGCGGGCCTCTGTGTCGGGCTGTGTGGCATCCGCAAGGCTGGCGGTGGCATCGCGCTTGTTGATGGCGGCGAGCCGAGCACGGAATTCGTGGCCGGAGCCATCGAACAGGCAGACGTCATCGCCGACGGCCAGCCGCAGCACGTGGATGTGGCGTGTGACGGCCTCGGGCAGCGTGACGGTTGTGTTGGGGGCGAGCGGCGTATCGACGAAAAAACGGGGAAGCCCCATGACAGCAATCCTTGTGGTGAATCGGGTCAGGCGATCAGGCTGCCGCCGGGCGGCAGGCGAGGCCCCAGCGATAACCGTCGGGATCGCGCACGGCGGCGTAGCGCTCGCCCCAGAAGGCATCGTGCGGCGCCATGATGGACGTGGCGCCCTGGTCCAGCGCGTTCTGATACGCGGTGTCGACGTCGTTGCAATACAGGTGGAAGCTCTGCGGGCATTCAAAGCCCGCGGCGGCAGGGGCTTTGGCGGTGGAGCCGAAGACGCCTTCGGGCGCAAACATCAGCATGAGCTGGCCCTGGTAGGTCATCTCGACGTGGATCGGGCGGCCATGGTCGTGCATTTCATCCTGCACATCGAAACCGAACGCGTTGCGATAGAAGGCGATGGCGGCTGAGGCGTCGTGCACGGTCAGGTACGGGACAAGCCACGGGGTGTTGGCGGGGCGGGGGAAGCTCATGGCGGGCTCCTTCTTCGGCGCAATGCAGCCAGGGACGAGTAGTGTAGAGCGCCCGCCACGCCACAATCAAAAAGAAATCAAAACACCTCGCTTGCCGGGGGCTGGTTGCGTGCACGGCCGCCCCCGCGCGCGACTTCATCGACGAGCCACTGGCGGAACAATGCAAAGCCCGCGTGCTCGGCTGCCTGGTGTGGATGGATCAGGTAGTACGACAGGCGCAGCGAGGCTTCGGTCGCCAGCGGTCGCATCAGACGTCCGGCGGCGATGTCGTATTCGACAAGGATGCCCTGGCCGAGCGCCACGCCTTGGCCGTCAATAGCTGCCTGCAGCGCCATCAGGGCCTCAGAAAATGCCGGCCCGCGCGTGGCATCGATGTGGGGCACACCGACCTCGTCGAGCCATTGCCGCCACGTCGGATGGTGCGCGAGATGGCGGCCGCCGCGCTCGTGCAACAGCGTTTGCGTGGCGAGGTCCTGCGGCATGCGGATGGCCGCCTGCAGCGTGGCGTTGCAGACGGGAAAAAAATCGGTGGAGGTGAACCACTCGACGCGCAGGTTGGGCGCGTTGACTTGCCGGTCGTCGATGCACAGATCGAACTGGCCGTGATCTTGCACGTCGGCGGTCGAGACTTCGACGCGCACGTGCGGATGCTGGTTGAAGAAACGGTACAGCCGCGGCACCAGCCATTTGGCGCCGAAGGTTGGCGGCACGGCCACGCGCAGCGGCGCGTCGGCGGTGTCCATCAGTAGGTCGGTGGCTTGTTCGAGGGCACGCAGCGCGTCGCGCACGCGAGGCAGGTAGTTGTCGCCGGCGTCGGTCAACGAGAGCTGGTTGTTGCGGCGCGCAAAGAGCTTTTTGCCCAGATGATCTTCGAGCTGCTTGATCTGATGGCTGACGGCAGCGTTGGTCACGCAAAGCTCGTCCGCAGCCCGGCTGAAGCTCAAATGGCGGCCCGCAACTTCAAAGACGCGCAATGCATTAAGGGGAGGGAGGCGTCGTGCCATGCGTTCTCGTTAAGAAAAATTTAACGTACAACGAAGAATTTGTAGTTTGCCACGTTAAGGCCGCCCCGACTACAAATGCGCCTGGGGCCGGTGACGATGCTTGGTGTGTGCCTCCAGCGATCTCAAACCGCGCGACGCACCGGACCCCGCCTACAAAAACATTCAGGAGACGTCATGAATCGAACCACCGCTGTTCGCGGGATGCTGGCGTGCAGCCTTGCGCTCGCTGGCTGGACCGCTCCCGCCCTCGCACAAACCAACGTCACGCTGTACGGCCGCGTCGCCAGCGGCATCGATTACCAGAACAACGTCGCCCCCACCGCGACCTCCCCGGGCGGCAGCCTCTGGCGCGCCGCCGACAACCAGTGGGGGACCAGCATGTTCGGGTTCATGGGCAAGGAGGATCTGGGCGGTGGCCTGCAGGCGGTCTTCCGGCTGGAGTCCGGCTTTGGCGCGGCGCAAGGCAAAACCAACGGTGACGCGCTGTTTAATCGCCGTTCGTACGTCGGCCTGTCCAGCCCGACCTGGGGCACGTTGACGGCTGGCAAGAACCTCTTCATCAGCAACGACGTCTGGTTCCTGGACCCGACCGGCCAGCAGTTCATCGGCTCGGCCACGCTGGTGCGCGGGCGTAACTGGCCGGGCGCCAACAACGTCGTCGAATACCAAAGCCCGACCTGGGGCGGCTTCCAGATCGGCCTGCAGACCGGCCTGGGTGAACAACCCGGCTCGTTCACGAACAGCCGTCGCGATGGCGTGTCCGCCGTCTACACCGCCGGCCCGCTGGAAGTGCGCGCGATCTACGACGTGATCCGCGACGGCAACGGCAAGTTCAGCGACATCTTCAACTTCTCGAAGGAAGCGACGATCGGCGGCACGTACACCATCGGCAAGGCGAAGCTGTTTGCCGCGTATGAAAACCTGTCTGCACCGGATGCGGCAGCGGGCGCCCCGACCAAGGCCAATCATTACTGGCTGGGCATCAACTATGAAGTCACGCCGGCGTTGACGCTGATCGGCGCGGCCTATCGCGTCAACGTGAACCACGGTGGCGGTAACGCCAACCTGTTCATGGCGGGTGCCAACTACAACCTGTCCAAGCGCACGATGCTGTACGCGAGCGTGGGCACGGTGCAGAACAGCGCTACCGCCAACTTCTCGGTGGAAGCAACCAACAACAACCCGGCGCCGGGTAAGAACCAACTGGGTGCCTACACCGGTATCGTTCACTCGTTCTAAAAAACCGCTCATGATCCTGTTGCGCGCCCCGAACTCGACTGTGCGACGTTGCCGCTTCTCGACGACGTCTTCATGGACGGCGGCGCCTTCCAAGTCAACCACGGGCCGCTCGCTGCGGATCATGAAACGGTTTTAACCCAGGGCCCGTCCCACGTCACACCAAGCAATGCCACGCATGAACATCCTCACCATCGATACCGGTACCACCAACACACGCGTCACGGTCTGGCGCGATGACGTTGCGCTCTGCCAGGCTGCGCGCCAGGTTGGCGTGCGCGACACCGCCATCACCGGCAACCGGACGACGCTGCAGCGCGGCGTGCAGGACACCATTGAAGCTGCGCTGCAGAAGGCCGGTTTCGGCATGAGCCAGGTCGACTTGGTGCTGGCGTCCGGCATGATCACCTCCAACGTTGGCCTGCATGAAGTACCGCACCTGGTGGCGCCAGCCGGCCTGCGCGACCTGGCCGCGGGGATGGTGCAGGCGAGCATTCCCGAGGTGTGCCCCCAGCCAATCTGGTTTGTGCCGGGCGTGCGCAATCCGGTGGACAACCTCGGCCTGCACAACATCGAGTCGATGGACATGATGCGCGGCGAAGAAGTCGAGACCATGGGTTTGGTCGCTCGCCTTGGCATCACAGAGCCGGCGGTGATCGTGCTGCCGGGTTCGCACTCGAAGTTTGTGCATCTGGACGCGGATCAGCGCATCACCGGCTGTGTGACGACGCTGGCTGGCGAGCTGCTGCACGTGATCACGCACAACACCATCCTGGCCGACGCGCTCGACTCCGACTTTGCCACCGAGGTCGATTCGGAAATGTTGCTGTCCGGCGCGCGCAGCGCCAGCAGCATCGGACTGGGGCGCGCCTGTTTCATGGTGCGCACGCTGGGTCAGTTCACGATCTACGAGCGCAATGCGCGGGCCAACTTCCTGCTGGGCGCGGTGCTGGGCGCGGATCTGCTCACGCTCAAGAACAGCAGCGCGATCCGCATGAACCCCGGCACGCAGTTCGTCATCACCGGCAAGCCGCTGCTGCGCGAGGCGCTGGCCGTGCTGGTGTCGGACGACGATTTCTTCTCGGGCAAGGTCACCGTTACGAGCAGTGAACAGCAGGAACACCTGGCCGGCAGCGGCGCGATCGCCATCGCACGCGAACGCGGCCTGGTCAAAACCTTGAAGGTGGCGTAAGCCCGGCGCCCACGCCATCCCATCTTTCATCCAACGCAGAACAGATGCCGCAAAGACGGCATCGCAAGGAGACAACATGCAACAACAACGACGCGGGACATTCAAGGCCATTGCTGCCGCCACGCTGTTCGCCATGGCCGGCGGCCTTTCGGTGTTTGCCCATGCAGCCGATGACGTGAAGATCGGCTTCCTGGTCAAGCAGCCCGAAGAGCCGTGGTTCCAGGACGAATGGAAGTTCGCAGACCAGGCCGCCAAGGAAAAGGGCTTCAAGCTGGTGAAGATCGGCGTGCCCAGCGGCGGCGAAGTGCTGACGGCCATCGACAACCTGGGCGCGCAGCATGCGCAGGGTTTCGTGATCTGCGTGCCCGACGTGAAGCTCGGACCGGCAGTCGTGGCCAAGGCCAAGCAGAACAACCTCAAGCTGATGACGGTGGATGACCGCCTGGTCGACGGTGCTGGCAAGCCGATCGAATCCGTGCCGCACATGGGCATCTCGGCCACGAAGATCGGCGAACAGGTGGGCGATGCGATTGCGCAGGAGATGAAAAAGCGCGGCTGGAATCTGTCGGAAGTCGGTGCCATCCGTATTGCGTATGACCAACTGCCGACCGCCAAGGAGCGCACCGACGGCGCAGTCGCAGCGCTCACCAAAGCGGGCTTCCCGGCCGCGAACGTGCTGACCAGCCCGCAGGCCAAGACGGATACCGAAGCCGCGTTCAACGCCGCCAACATCACCCTGACCAAGAACCCGAAGTTCAAGCACTGGATTGCCTTCGGCCTGAATGACGAAGCCGTGCTGGGCGCAGTGCGTGCAGCGGAAGGCCACGGCGTGAAGCCGGCAGACATCATCGGTGTGGGCATCGGCGGCAGCCAGTCGGCGCTCAACGAGTTCTCCAAGCCCGAGAAGACCGGTTTCTTCGGCACCGTGCTGATCAGCCCGAAGCGCCACGGCTACGAAACCTCGATCAACATGTACGAGTGGATCAAGAACAACAAGGCACCGGACCCGCTTACCCTGACCAGCGGCCGCCTGATGACACGCGACAACGAGAAGCAAGTCCGCCAGGAAATGGGTTTGTGATCTTGCGGACAACGTTGTTGAAGGAGACTTGCCATGTCGGCGTTTCTTGAGTTTCGTGGCATCAGCAAGGTGTTTCCGGGTGTGCGGGCGCTGTCCGATGTGTCGTTTGGCATCGAATGCGGCCGCGTGCACGGCTTGCTGGGCGAGAACGGCGCGGGCAAGTCGACGCTGTTGAAGATCCTGGGCGGCGACTATCAGCCCGACGGAGGGCAGATCGTCGTCGAGGGCCAGCCGACGGCGTTCCCGACCACGCGGGCGGCGCTGGATGCCGGCATTGCCGTCATCCACCAGGAGCTGCAGACGGTGCCCGAACTGACGGTGATGGACAACCTGCTGCTCGGCCATTTGCCGGCCAGCGGCGGGTTCATCCGCCAGCGCGAGGCGATGGCCTGGACGCGCGAACAGCTCGGGCGCATCGGTGTCGATCTGGACCCGCGCGCCAAGCTGAAACACCTGTCGATCGGGCAGCGCCAGATGGTCGAGATCTGCAAGGCGATCCTGCGCGATGCGCGCGTGATTGCGCTGGACGAGCCGACAAGTTCGCTGTCGATCCGCGAGACCGACATCCTGTTCCGCCTCGTGAAAGACCTGCGCGCGCAGGGCCGTGCGCTGATCTACATCTCGCACCGGCTGGATGAGATTTTCGAGCTGTGCGACGGCTGCACGATCTTCCGCGACGGCCGCAAGGTGGCGGATTTCCCGTCGATGGCCAACGTCACGCGCGACGAGCTGGTCGCGCAGATGGTCGGCCGCCAGATCGACGATATCTTCGATTACCGCGCGCGCCCGCTGGGCGACGTGCGCTTGCAGGTGGATGGCCTGGTGGGCCCGAAGTTGGCCGAGCCGGCAAGCCTGTCCGTGCGCCGCGGCGAGATCGTCGGCCTGTTCGGGCTGGTGGGTGCGGGGCGATCGGAGCTGGCGCGATTGATCTACGGGGCCGATCGCAAGACGGCCGGGAGCATCACGCTCGACGGCGCGCCGATCCGCATCCGCGATGTGGCCGATGCCATCCGCCAAGGCATCGTCCTGTGCCCGGAAGACCGCAAGGAAGAGGGCATCATCGGCTGCCGCTCGGTGTCGGAAAACATCAACATCAGCTGCCGGCGCAACCAGCGTCGCTTCGGCCTGTTCGTCAATGACAAGCAGGAAGCGAAGACGGCTGACCACTACATCACGCGCCTGCGCATCAAGACGCCCAACCGCGAGCAGCCGATTCGCCTGCTGTCGGGCGGCAACCAGCAGAAGGCCATTCTGGCGCGCTGGCTGGCCGAAGACGACATGCGTGTGCTGATCATCGATGAGCCCACGCGCGGCATCGACGTCGGTGCCAAGAACGAGATCTACCAGGTGCTGTACGAGCTGGCCGAACGTGGCGTGGCCGTGCTGATGATTTCCAGCGAGTTGCCGGAAATCCTCGGTGTGGCCGACCGCGTGCTCGTGATGAGCGAAGGCCGCATCGCCGGCGAACTGCCGCGCGAGCAGGCCAATGAGCAGGCCGTGCTCAAGCTCGCCCTACGTCCCGAGTCAGGCCCTGAATCTGCGCCGCTGCCGTCTGCACCCATGCCGCCGCTGGCTGCCTGAGAACCCCGGAGTCCAAGATGTCCCAGTCTCAACCCCTGCAACATTCCGATGCGCTCGCCGCATCGGCACGCTCTGCCATGAACAAGACGCGCCTACTTCGCCTGCTGGACGATTTCAGCCTGCCGCTGATCTTCGCCATTCTGTTTGCCGCGCTGTCGTTCTCGGTCGAGTACTTCTTCTCGTGGCAGAACATGGTGGGCTTGGCGCTCTCCGTCTCGCAGATCGGCATGGTCGCCTGCACGATGATGTTCTGTCTGGCGTCGCGTGATTTCGACCTGTCGATCGGCTCCACGGTGGCGTTTGCCGGCGTGCTGTGCGCGATGATCATCAACGCCACCGGCAGCATCGCACTCGGCATCGGCGGCAGCCTGGTGGCGGGCGCGATCATCGGTGGCGTCAACGGTTTCGTGATCGCCAAGCTGAAGATCAACGCGCTGATCACCACGCTGGCCACGATGGAAATCGTACGCGGCCTCGCCTTCATTGCCTCGCACGGGCAGGCGGTGGGCGTGTCCGACATGGACTTCTTCGACCTGGGCAACACCATCGTCTTTGGCGTGCCGACGCCGGTGTGGGTGGCGGGGCTGTGCTTCGTGGTGTTTGGCGTGCTGCTCAACAAGACGATCTACGGCCGCAATACGCTGGCGATTGGCGGCAATCCGGAAGCGGCACGGCTGGCGGGCGTGAACGTCAACATGACGCGCATCGTCATCTTCCTCATCCAGGGCGTGGTTGCTGCGCTGGCGGGCGTGATTCTGGCGGCGCGCATCACCAGCGGCCAGCCGAATGCTGCGCAAGGCTTTGAGCTGAACGTGATCTCGGCGTGTGTGCTGGGCGGCGTGTCGCTGCTGGGCGGCCGCGCCACCATCAGCGGGGTGCTGGTCGGCGTGCTCATCATGGGCACCGTGCAGAACGCGATGAACCTGCTGAATATCGACGCGTTCTACCAGTACCTCGTGCGCGGCGCGATTCTGCTGGCAGCGGTGCTGGTCGACCAGTTGAAGAACCGCGGCGGCCGTGAGTGAGGCTGCGCAGATGACAACCGCAACCACGCTCTCCGATCTGCGGTGCACGCTGGGCGAAGGCATTGTCTGGGACGACGCCCAGCGCCTGCTCTGGTGGACGGACATCCAGGAATCGCTGCTGTGGCAGCACGATCCGGCGACGGGGCAGGAGCGCCAATGGCCGCTGCCGCAACGCGTGGGCTCTTTCGTGCTGACGGACGAACCCGGCGTGCTCATCCTGGGCCTTGCCAAGAACATCGCCCGTTTCGACACGCACACCGGCACGCTTACGCTGCTGGCCGAGGTTGAGCCCGACAACCCGACCACGCGCGTCAACGACGGCCGCGCCGATCGCTCCGGCAATTACGTCTTCGGCACCATGCACGAAGGCGGCCCCGAACCCACCGGCAGTTTTTATCGCTTCACGCCGATGGGTGCGCTGCAGCGTCTGGCGCTACCGCACATTGCCATCGCCAACAGCATTGCCTTCAGCCCCGACGGCGAGACCATGTATTGGTGCGATACGCACAGCCGCCGTATCCACGCGTGCGATTACGACGGGCAGACCGGCGAAGTCGCCAATATTCGCGTCTTCGCCGATCTGCGCGACCAGGATGCCGAGGGTGCCCACAAAGGCTCGCCCGATGGCTCCACCGTCGACGCAGACGGCTGCCTCTGGAACGCAGAGTGGGGCGGCAACCGCCTGACGCGCTACGCACCGGATGGGCGCGTGCTGGCGCGCATGTCCGTACCGGCATCGCAGCCCACGTGCCCCGCATTTGGCGGCGAGGCGCTCGACACGCTGTATCTGACGACGGCGCGCGACGGCTTGTCGTCGCACCGCCTGGCAGAAGACGTGAACGCCGGCGCGACGCTGCAGCTTGCCGTGCCCGACGTACGCGGATTGCCGGAGAGCCGTTTCGGCCATGCCTACGTTGCGGCTTGACAACGGCGTGCTACGCGCCGAGGTGCTGCCCGAGGCGGGAGCCGGATTGCTGCGTTTCGATCTGCTGCGAGACGGTGATGTTGCACCCATCTTCCGGCAGGGCGAGGCAGACGCTGCACTGCGCGATCCGAGAACGCTGGCCTGCTATCCGCTGGTGCCGTGGTCCAACCGCATTGGCGGCGGGCGCTTCGCGTTCCAGGGGCAGACCATCGAAGTGCCGCGCACGCGTGACGACGAACCGTATCCGCTGCATGGCCACGGCTGGCTGATGCCGTGGCATGCAGTGTCGCAAACAGATACGTCCGTTGAACTCGCCGTGATGGTCGACCACGGCCGCCCATTCCGCTATCTGGCGGTGCAGCGCTACACGCTGGCAGGCAACACGCTAGACATCGCGCTGACGGTGCGCAACGAAGGTGCGACGCTGCCATTCGGGCTTGGCGTGCATCCGTTCTTTCCGCGCACACCCGATGTTCGGTTGCGCGCTGGCGCAACGGCCATGTGGCAATCCGCGCCGGACTATCTGCCGACGGTCTTGCAGGCGCCATCTTCCGACGCAGATTTTCGAAAGCTCCGGAAGCTGGAGGCCAGCGCCGCCATCAATCACAGCTTCGAAGGCTGGGATGGCCGCGCCGAGATCGTCTGGCCCAGCCGCCGCATGTCCGTGCAGATTGCCGCCGACACGTCACGCTATGTGCTGTACACGCCGGTTGCGTACGACTTCTTCTGCTTCGAGCCGATCGACCACGCGATCAACGCGCACAACCTGCCGGGCTTGCCGCAAGACCACGGCCTGACCATTCTCGGCACCGGCCAGAGCCTGCAACGCAGCTATCAATTCACCGTGAATCAACCCGACGCATGACTGCTTCTCCGATGTCTTTTCCGCCGCGTCTCGCAGGCAAGGTCGCCCTGGTGACGGGCGCCACGCAAGGCATTGGCGGCGCGATTGCCAAGCTGTTCGCGCAACACGGCGCACGTGTGATCGTCAACGCGCTGGTGCGTGACGAGCGCGCCGAGGCCTTCGCCGCCGAAATTGGCAACAGCGTCGGCAGCGACGACAACATCCTCCTCGTACAAGCCGACGTGCGCGACCGTGCGCAGATCGACGCGATGGTCGCCGCAGGCGTCGAGCGCTTTGGCGGGATTGACGTGCTGGTCAACAACGCCGGCATCAACGTGTTTGCCGATCCCCTCAAGTTGAGCGAGGACGATTGGGCGCGTTGTCTTTCCGTCGATCTGGAAGGCGCGTGGCACTGCGCGCGCGCCGTGCTGCCGCACATGCTGGCGCGCGGCGCGGGCAGCATCGTCAACATTGCCTCGGTGCATGGGCACAAGATCATTCCGGGCGCGTTTCCGTATCCGGTGGCCAAGCATGGGCTGATCGGGCTCACGCGGGCGCTGGGCATTGAATATGCGGCGCGGGGTATCCGCGTGAATTCGATCTCGCCGGGGCTGATCCTTACGCCGATTGCCGAGGCCGGCTTTGCCGCCGCCCCCGATCCGCAAGCCGAACGCCGCCGCCAGGCTGAGCTGCTGCCGTGCAAGCGCATCGGCGAGCCCGAAGAGGTGGCCTACACCGCGCTGTTCCTCGCTTCCGACGAGGCGCGTTTCATCAACGCGACCGACATCCTGATCGATGGCGGGCGCTCGCAGCTCTATCACGAATGACCTGGACAACCCACCTTCCGCTGATCGCCATCCTGCGCGGCATCCGGCCCGACGAGGTGCTGGCGCACACGCAGGCGCTCGTCGATGCCGGTTTCGATGCCATCGAAATTCCGCTGAATTCGCCCGACTGGGCGCAAAGCGTGCAACTGGCCGCTCGCGCCTTCGGTGACCGCGCCCTGATCGGTGCAGGCACCGTGCTGCGCCCCGAAGACGTTGACCTGATGGTCGCGGCGGGCGGCAAGCTGGTCGTCACGCCCAACACGCATGCGCCGGTGATCCGCGCCGCCGCCCACGCCGGCCTCGTCACCTGCATTGGCTGCATGACCGCCACCGAAGCCTTTGCCGCGCTCGATGCGGGCGCGCAGGCACTGAAGATTTTCCCGGCCGGCGCGCTCGGCCCCGGCTATGTGCGCGCGCTCAAGGCCGTGCTGCCGCCCGAGGTGCCGGTATTTGCCGTGGGCAGCATCACGCCGGAGAACCTCGCCGATTACCTTGCCGCCGGCTGCATTGGCGCTGGCCTCGGCAGCGACCTGTATCGCCCAGGCCAGCCCGTCGAGCGCACCGCCGAACGCGCACGCGCCTTCGTCACCGCTTACCGCACCGCCCAATCTGTCCGCACCTGAACGCATCATCGATCCATGAAAATCACCCGTCTGACCACCTACCGCCTGCCGCCGCGCTGGATGTTCCTGAAAGTCGAGACCGATGAGGGCGTCACCGGCTGGGGCGAGCCCGTCATCGAAGGCCGTGCGCGCACGGTGGAAGCGGCGGTGCATGAGCTGTCCGACTACCTCATCGGCCAAGACCCGAGCCGCATCAACGACCTCTGGCAGACCATGTACCGCGCCGGCTTCTACCGCGGCGGCCCGATTCTGATGAGCGCCATTGCCGGCATTGACCAGGCGCTGTGGGACATCAAGGGAAAGGTGCTGGGCGTGCCGGTGTACGAACTGCTCGGCGGCCTCGTGCGCGACAAGATGCGCACGTACAGCTGGGTCGGCGGCGACCGTCCGGCCGACGTGATTGCCGGCATGAAGGCGCTGCAGGCCGGCGGCTTTGATCACTTCAAGCTCAACGGCTGCGAAGAGATGGGCATCATCGACACGTCCCGCGCCGTGGATGCCGCGGTGGCGAAGGTTGCAGAAATTCGCTCGGCCTTTGGCAATACCGTCGAATTCGGGCTCGATTTCCATGGCCGCGTTTCTGCGCCGATGGCCAAGGTGCTGATCAAGGAGCTGGAGCCGTATCGCCCGCTCTTTATCGAAGAACCGGTGCTGGCCGAGCAGGCCGAAACCTACGCCCGCCTGGCCGCCCACACGCATCTGCCCATCGCCGCCGGCGAGCGCATGTTCTCGCGTTTCGACTTCAAGCGCGTGCTGGAAGCGGGTGGGGTATCGATTCTGCAGCCGGACCTGTCTCACGCCGGCGGCATTACCGAATGCGTGAAGATCGCCGCAATGGCCGAAGCTTACGATGTGGCGTTGGCGCCGCATTGCCCGCTGGGCCCCATCGCTCTGGCGGCCTGCCTGCACGTCGATTTCGTGAGCTGGAACGCCACGTTGCAGGAACAGAGCATGGGCATCCATTACAACAAGGGCGCCGAACTGCTTGATTACGTGCGGAACAAGGCCGATTTCGCCCTGGAAGGCGGCTATATCCGCCCGCCGCGCCTGCCCGGCCTGGGCGTCGACATTGATGAGGCGCTGGTCATCGAACGCAGCAAGGAAGCCCCCGACTGGCGCAACCCAGTGTGGCGCCATGCCGACGGTTCCGTCGCGGAGTGGTAAGCCGGGCGGGGGAGGGGGAAGTCGTAGCACGTTTTACTGACCGCGATCACCCCAGCCGGGTCATCCCCGTCTGGTAAAATCGCGGTTTTCCCGCCTATCTCCTGCCGCAGGTTCGCATGACCGCCCCCGCCCTCCACTCGAATACCACCCAGCCTACCCAGTTGATGGCCAGCGCCATTCGCGTGCTTGCCATGGACGCCGTCCAGCAAGCCAATTCGGGCCACCCCGGCGCGCCGATGGGCATGGCGGATATCGCCGTGGCACTGTGGAGCCGCCACCTGCGCCACAACCCGCTGAACCCGCGCTGGCCTGATCGCGACCGCTTCGTGCTGTCCAACGGCCACGGCTCGATGCTGATCTACGCGCTGCTGCACCTGACCGGCTATGACCTGCCGATGTCGGAACTGAAGAACTTCCGTCAGCTCCACAGCAAGACCGCTGGCCACCCGGAATACGGCATCACCCCGGGCGTGGAAACCACCACTGGCCCGCTGGGCCAAGGCATCACCAACGCCGTCGGCATGGCCCTGGCCGAGCGCCTTTTGGGCCAGGAATTCAACCGCCCGGGCTTCGACATCGTCAACCACCACACCTATGTCTTCCTGGGCGATGGCTGCTTGATGGAAGGCATCAGCCACGAGGCTTGCTCGCTGGCCGGCACGCTCAAGCTGAACAAGCTCATCGCGCTGTGGGACGACAACGGCATCTCGATCGACGGCGACGTTGTCCACTGGTTCAACGACGACACCCCGAAGCGCTTCGAAGCCTACGGCTGGAACGTGATCCGCGCCGTGGATGGTCATAACGTTGCCGCCGTGGACGCCGCCATTGCCGAAGCCAAGAAGTCGGACAAGCCGACCCTGATCTGCTGCCGCACGCTCATCGGCAAGGGTGCGCCCAACAAGGAAGGCGGTCACGATGTGCACGGCGCGCCGCTGGGCGGCGCTGAAATCGCTGCCGCGCGCGAAGCGCTGGCCTGGCCGCACGCCCCGTTTGAAGTGCCGCAAGCCGTGTACGACGCGTGGGATGCCAAGGGCCAGGGCCAGGCACTGGAAAAGGCCTGGAACGCGCTGTTCGATGCCTATTCCGAGCGCCACCCGGCCGAAGCCGCGCAGTTCGAGCGCCGCATGCGTGGCGAACTGCCGGAAGCCTTCGACAAGGCCGTCGCCGAGTTCATCGAGAAGTGCGAGCAGAAGGCCGAGACCATTGCCACGCGCAAGGCCAGCCAGAACACGCTCGAAGCCTATGGCCCGGTGCTGGGTGAGCTGCTGGGCGGCTCGGCCGACCTGACCGGTTCGAACCTGACCAACTGGAGCGGCAGCAAAGCCGTGCGTGTGGATGCCTGGGGCAACCACATCAACTACGGCGTGCGCGAGTTCGGCATGAGCGCCATCATGAACGGCATCGCGCTGCACGGCGGCTACATTCCGTATGGCGGCACGTTCCTGACGTTCTCCGACTACAGCCGCAACGCGCTGCGCATGGCCGCGCTGATGAAGATCCGCTCGATCTTCGTCTTTACGCACGATTCGATTGGCCTGGGCGAAGACGGTCCGACGCACCAGTCCATCGAGCACGTTGCCAGCCTGCGCCTGATCCCGAACATGGACGTCTGGCGCACCGCCGACACCACCGAAACCGCCGTCGCTTGGGCTGCTGCCATCGAGCGCCAGAACGGCCCGAGCTGCCTGATCTTCAGCCGCCAGAACCTGCCGTTCCAGGCGCGCAACCCGGTCACGCGCGAAGCCATCGCGCGCGGCGGCTACGTGCTCCGCGATGCCGCTAACGGTAAGCCGGACGTGGTGATCATCGCCACCGGCTCAGAAGTTGGCCTGGCGGTGGGTGCAGCAGATCAGCTTGCTGCCGAGGGTATTCATGCGCGCGTGGTATCGGTGCCCGCCACGACCGTGTTCGACAAGCAGGATTCTGCCTACAAGGCGAGCGTGCTGCCGGCCGGTGTGCCGCGCATTGCGGTGGAAGCGGGCGTGACCGATTTCTGGTGGAAGTACCAGGTACAAGCCGTGGTCGGTATCGACACGTTCGGTGAGTCGGCCCCGGCAGGCGTGCTGTTCAAGCACTTCGGCTTCACCGTCGAAAACGTGGTGAACACCGCCAAGAGCGTCATTGCTTAACTGAATTTGCGCACGCGGCACCCACGAGGTGCCGCGCTGGTTTTTATCGCACCGTCGATTTCTTTTCTGCTATCAGGAGACTGACCATGACCATCAAGATCGGCATCAACGGCTTCGGCCGCATCGGACGCATGGTGTTCCGCGCCGCCGCCGCCAACTTCAAGGACATCGAAGTCGTTGCCATCAACGACCTGCTCGAGCCCGACTACCTGGCGTACATGCTCAAGTACGACTCGGTGCACGGCCGCTTCGACGGTGAAGTGTCGGTCGACGGCAACACGCTCGTCGTCAACGGCAAGAAGATCCGCCTGACCGCCGTGAAGGATCCGTCCGAGCTGAAGTGGGGCGAAGTCGGCGCCGACGTGGTGATCGAATCGACCGGCATCTTCCTGACCAAGGAAGGCGCGCAAAAGCACATCGACGCGGGCGCCAAGAAGGTGATCATGTCGGCTCCGTCGAAGGATGACACCCCGATGTTCGTGTACGGCGTGAACCACGAAACGTACAAGGGCGAGGCGATCATCTCCAACGCTTCGTGCACGACCAACTGCCTGGCACCGGTTGCCAAGGTGCTGAACGACAAGTGGGGTATCAAGCGCGGCCTGATGACCACCGTGCACGCTGCCACCGCCACGCAGAAGACTGTTGACGGCCCGTCCAACAAGGACTGGCGCGGCGGCCGCGGCATCCTGGAAAACATCATCCCGTCGTCCACTGGCGCCGCCAAGGCCGTGGGCGTGGTGATCCCGCAACTGAACAAGAAGCTGACCGGCATGTCGTTCCGCGTGCCAACCTCGGACGTGTCGGTCGTCGATTTGACCGTCGAGCTGGAAAGCGCTGCCACGTACGCTGAAATCTGCGCCGAAATGAAGGCACAGAGCGAGGGCGCGCTGAAGGGCGTGCTGGGCTACACCGAAGACAAGGTCGTCGCTACGGATTTCCGCGGCGATGCACGCACCTCGATCTTCGACGCCGAAGCCGGCATCGCACTGGACGGCACGTTCATCAAGGTCGTGAGCTGGTACGACAACGAGTGGGGCTACTCGAACAAGTGCCTGGAAATGGCGCGTGTGGTGGGCAAGTAATCCTGCTTAACGGCACAGAAAAACGCGCCTTCGGGCGCGTTTTTCATAGGCGGGCGAAGCGCAGCAGCCGTCACAGCCACGCGCCACTCGGCGCACGCTCGATACCAGTTTGTTAAGAACTGAAAAGAAACGTTTGCGGATGGGCAAGTTTCGAATTCGCGCAACAGGAATTCGCTTTGAAAATCGGGTTGCAGTCCGTACACTGAACAAATACTACATTGTGATGTGGCGGGCTTTTACGCCGCATCTGACCCGTTGCCTCGGCAATGGTTGCCTTTCCAGTTTCCCAACGTGTTCGAGCCAAGGCGTCCCATGGTCAACGTCGATACCAAGCTGCTGGTGATTTTTGTTGAGCTGCTCAGCAAGCGCAACGCCACCTACGTGGCTGAAAAGATGCACATGACCGCACCGGCTGTCTCGCATTCGCTGGGCCGTCTACGCGAAATTTTCGACGATCCCCTCTTCATCCGTGTTCCGCACGGTCTGACACCCACGCCCAAGGCGCTCGAACTCGGCCCCAAGGTGCGTGAGATGCTTGACCTGTGGGCTGCCATCAACGAAGGCGATATCGCCACGTTTGACCCGGCCGAAGCCACCGGTACGTTCAACGTCAGCTTTGCCGGCACGTTGGGCGATGCGCTGTTCGATCGCTTCCTGTTGCGCATCAAGCGGCTGGCACCGTCATTGCAGGTACGCCTGACCGAGTCGTCCTCGTGGGAGGCCGATGTGGCCGCCATGCGCGCCAACGAGCTGGATCTGGCGTTCTCGCCGTTTCCCACGCGCCACCCCGAGATCATGGAAGAGGTCGTGACCTCCTTCAACATGTGGGTCTGTGCACGCAAGGACCACCCGATCCTCGGTGATCGCTGCACGCTCGAGCAATACCTCGACTGCGAGCATATCTTCATCGCGCAGGGCAGCCCCGGCAGCCGCGTTGCGCCGTCGCTCATTCCGCTGGACTACGCCCTGCAGCAGCGTGGCCTCAAGCGCAACTCGACCATGACCGTGCATAGCTGGCGCACGCAGGGCGAAGTGGCTGCCCAGACCGACATGATCTTCACGGTCAACTCGCTGATGAAGGACATGGTCTGCAAGATGTACGACCTCAACGCGTTCCCGCTGCCCGCAGAGCTTGAAACCGTGCTGGGGCTGAACATGCTGTGGCACCGTAGCCGCAACACGCACCCGATGCTGGTGTGGGCGCGTCAGCTCTTCAAGCAGGTCGTGGCCGAATACACCGGGCAGGCGTCGGGCGTGCCGGCCCATCCGCCCGTACAGGCCAATGAGCATGGCAAGGCCGAGAAGGGCGGCCAGGGCGACGCAGAAAAGGAGGGCGAGACGCGGTTGTCTGCCTGACATCCGCCATCTCGCCGCTCCAATGAAAAACGGCCGCAGACGATGCGGCCGTTTTCTTTTGCGATGACGCTTCAGCGCTTTGGCCGATGCGGGCAGGCTTCCTTCGTGCAATTGCCATAGAGCGACAGCGCGTGCTCCTGCAGCGCGAAGCCGCGCGCACGGGCGATGCTCTGCTGGCGCTGCTCGATCTCGGCATCGAAAAATTCTTCCACGCGGCCGCAATCGAGGCACACCAGGTGATCGTGGTGTTTGCCTTCGTTGAGTTCGTAGATCGCCTTGCCGGATTCGAAGTTGTTGCGTGACAGCAGCCCCGCCTGTTCGAACTGCGTCAGCACGCGATAGACCGTGGCCAGGCCAATGTCCATGTGCTCGGCGAGCAGGATGCGGTACACGTCTTCGGCGCTCATGTGGCGCTCTTCGCTGGTCTGAAAGATCTCGAGGATCTTCAACCGCGGCACCGTGGCTTTCAGACCGATGTTCTTGAGGTCTGCAGGACTCGGCATGCGCCAGGCTCCCTAGAGTACAATGTTCGGATTCCAATCATAAGGGTTTTGGCGGCAAAAGTCCTATTGACGGGCGTGCACGATTTGCACCGCCGTCGCCGATTCCTCCCGTACCGGCATGTCCGGAACCGTTTGAAGGCCGATCGCTCATGACCTTTTCCTTTGCGCGCAGTCCTGTCCGTTTTACCCACGTCGTCCGTCGCGGCGGCCTGTTGGTGGGTGCCATGCTCGCTGCGTCGGCGTTGCTGGCCGGATGCGGCACCTATGACAGCACCACGCGCAAGATCGCCAATGCCATCACGCCGTATCGCATCGATATCGTCCAAGGCAATTTCGTCTCGCGCGAACAAGCAGCGCAGCTCAAGGAAGGCATGACGCGCGACCAAGTGCGCTTCGTACTCGGCACGCCGCTGTTGACGGATATGTTCCATGCCAACCGCTGGGACTACATCTTCTCGTTCAAGCGTGGCAACACGGCCGTTGTGCAGGAACGCAAGCTGACCGTGTGGTTTGATGGGGATCGCCTTGCCAAGTGGGTAGGCGCTGATGAGCTGCCGTCCGAATCGGAACTGATCTCCGAGATCGATGGCATCAAGCGCCCGAAGAAGGATGCCGCGCAAGCCGCTGCTGCTGCGGGTGCCGCACCGGCAGCGCGCGCGCCGTCGATTCCGTCGGCTGAAGCAGCTGACCGCGTGCAGTCGACCACCGGCTCCAAAAACAGTGTTGACGTGACGTTGCCGGAGCGCCGCACTGGTGGTGGCGGTACCGACACCAGCGTTCCGCCGCCGGCCACCACGTCGCCCTGAACGCCCAGGGGCGCGTGTAGCCGGAGCACCGGCACACCATCTTCGAGCGAGCGGCGGACGGGTTCCGCCGCTTGTGCGTTTTACAGACCGCTTTCTCTTTTGCAGCTTTTCGCTTCCACCGACATGAAAATTGCGATTGCAGGCGCCTCGGGCCGCATGGGCCAGATGCTGATCGACACCGTACTGCGCACGCCGGGCGTGACGCTGGGCGCCGCGCTGGACCGCGCCGGCAGCGACGCCGTGGGACAGGACGCCGGCGCCAAGCTTGGCAAGACCACTGGCGTGATTGTGACCGACGACGTGCGCGCGGGGCTCTCGCAGGCCGACGTGCTGATCGATTTCACACGTCCTGACGCGACGCTCAATCATCTGAATGTGGCGCGTGAGCTGGGCACTGCCGTGGTGATCGGTACGACCGGTTTCACGGCCGAGCAGAAGGCCAGCTTCAAGACCTACGGCGAGTCGATCGGCGTGGTCTGGGCGCCAAACATGAGCGTGGGCGTGAACGCGACCTTCAAGTTGATCGAAGTCGCCGCGAAGATCCTGGCGCAGGGCTATGACGTCGAGATCATGGAGGCGCACCACAAGCACAAGATCGACGCGCCGTCGGGCACCGCGCTCAAGATGGGCGAGATCGTGGCCGAGGCGCAGGGCACCAAGCTGGCTGATCGTGCGGTGTATGCCCGAGAAGGTGAGACCGGCCCGCGGGAGCTTGGCACCATTGGTTTTGCCACCGTGCGCGGCGGCGACATCGTAGGCGACCACACCGTGCTGTTTGCCGGTGACGGCGAGCGCATCGAGATCACGCATCGCTCCAACACGCGCCAGTCGTATGCCGAAGGCGCCGTGCGCGCTGCGGTGTACGTGGCCGGCAAGAAAGGCTTGTACGACATGAATGACGTGCTCGGCCTGTAAATCAGGTGGGCAGGAAAGGGCGCCGGCAGGCCTGTCCGGCGCCTTTTTTCTCCGCTCGCGATCGCCCGGATGGGATGGGTGGCGACGGTATAATCGGGCCTTTTCCGTTATTCAATCCGGCTGCGCGCGTTGGTTGTGCGGCTGCAATCGCCCGGGGCACCCGGACGACCCATCACCATGCAAGACAAATACTCCCCGTCCGAAGTCGAACAGCAAGCGCAGCAACACTGGCAGGCCCTGGATGCCTACCGGGTGACCGAACACGCGCGCGCTGCTGACGGCTCGGACAAGCCCAAGTTCTACGCGTGCTCGATGCTGCCGTATCCGTCGGGCAAGCTGCACATGGGCCACGTGCGCAACTACACGATCAATGACGTGATGACGCGTCAGCTGCGCATGAAGGGGTACAACGTGCTGATGCCGATGGGCTGGGACGCCTTCGGCATGCCGGCGGAAAACGCGGCGCTCAACAACGGCGTGGCGCCGGCTGCATGGACCTACGACAACATCGCTTACATGAAGAAGCAGATGCAGTCGATGGGTCTGGCGATCGACTGGTCGCGCGAAGTGGCGACCTGCAGCCCGGACTATTACCGCTGGAACCAGTGGCTGTTCCTGAAGATGCTCGAAAAGGGCATCGCCTACCGCAAGACCGGTACCGTGAACTGGGACCCGGTTGACCAGACCGTGCTCGCCAACGAGCAGGTGATCGACGGGCGCGGCTGGCGCTCGGGCGCGATCGTGGAAAAGCGCGAGATCCCGATGTACTACCTGGGCATCACCAAGTACGCTCAGGAGTTGCTCTCCGACCTCGATCCGCTGGGCTGGCCCGAGCGCGTCAAGCTGATGCAGCAGAACTGGATCGGCAAGAGCGAGGGTGTGCGTTTTGCATTCCCGCACAACATTTCCGGTGACGACGGCAAGCTGATCAACGACGGCAAGCTGTATGTCTTCACCACGCGTGCCGACACCATCATGGGCGTGACTTTCTGCGCCGTGGCCGCCGAGCACCCGATCGCCACGCACGCCGCGCAGACCAACCCGGCACTCGCCGCGTTCATCGAAGAGTGCAAGCACGGCAGCGTCATGGAAGCCGACATGGCAACCATGGAAAAGAAGGGCATGCCGACGGGCCTGACCGTCACACACCCGCTCACGGGCGAATCCGTGCCGGTGTGGGTCGGCAACTACGTGCTGATGACCTACGGCGATGGCGCCGTGATGGGCGTGCCCGCGCACGACGAGCGCGATTTTGCCTTCGCCAACAAGTACGGCCTGTCCATCAAGCAGGTCATCGACGTAAAGGGTCAGCCGTACGACACGACCACCTGGGCCGAGTGGTACGGCGACAAGGAACACGGCGTGCTGTTCCACAGCGGCAAGTACGATGGCCTGAACTATCAGCAGGCCGTCGACGCCGTATCCGCTGACCTGGCCGCCAAGGGCCTTGGCGAGAAGAAGACGACCTGGCGCCTGCGCGACTGGGGCATCTCGCGCCAGCGCTACTGGGGCACGCCGATCCCGCTGATCCATTGCGAGAGCTGCGGCGTCGTGCCGGTGCCCGAGCAGGATCTGCCGGTGCGCCTGCCCGAAGACCTCGTTCCGGATGGCACGGGCAACCCGCTCGCCAAGGACCCCCGCTTCCTGGAGTGCCCGTGCCCGTCGTGCGGCAAGCCCGCGCGCCGCGAGACCGACACGATGGATACGTTCATCGATTCGTGCTGGTACTACATGCGCTATACGTGCCCGGACGGCGACACCATGGTCGACGCCCGCAACGACTACTGGATGCCGATGGACCAGTACATCGGCGGCATCGAGCACGCGATCCTGCACCTGCTGTACGCGCGCTTCTGGACCAAGGTCATGCGTGACCTGGGCCTGGTCAAGTTCGACGAGCCGTTCACCAACCTGCTCACGCAGGGCATGGTGCTCAACGAGACGTACTACCGCGAAGATGCGTCGGGCAAGAAACAGTGGATCAATCCGGCCGATGTTGACGTGCAGACCGACGAACGCGGCCGCCCGGTGGGTGCCACGCTCAAAGCCGATGGCCAGCCGGTGGTGATTGGCGGCGTGGAAAAGATGTCGAAGTCGAAGAACAACGGCATCGACCCGCAAGCGCTGATCGACCAATACGGTGCCGACACGGCGCGCCTGTTCACGATGTTCGCCGCGCCGCCCGAGCAACAGCTCGAGTGGAACGACGCCGGTGTGGAAGGTGCCTCGCGCTTCCTGCGCCGTCTGTGGAATTTTGGCGTGGCGCATGGTGACGCCATTCGCGCCGGTCACGGCAATGGCGTCGTGGCGGGTGCAACGGATGCCGATCGCGCGCTGCGCCGCGAGCTGTACACCGTGCTCAAGCAGGCCAACTACGACTACGAGCGCCTCCAGTACAACACCGTTGTCTCGGCGACGATGAAGATGCTCAACGCGCTGGAAGGCGCCAAGGACGCGGGTGCCGATACGCGCCGCGAAGGCTTGGGGCTGCTGCTGCGCGTGCTGTATCCGGTGGTGCCGCACATCACGCACGTGCTGTGGACGGAATTGGGCTACGCCGGCGCGTATGGTGACTTGCTCGACGCCCCGTGGCCGCAGGTCGACGAAGGCGCCCTGGTGCAGAGCGAGATCGAACTTGTGCTGCAGGTCAACGGCAAGGTGCGCGGCAGCATCGTCGTGCCGGCCGATGCCGACCGCGCCGCCATCGAAGCGATTGCCGCCAAGGATGAAGCGGTCCAGAAATTTGCTGAAGGCAAGCCGCCCAAGAAGATCATCGTGGTGCCGGGCCGTCTGGTGAACGTGGTGGCCTGATCGGCCATCCCACTCAAGGAACGCATGGTTATGTCGTTGTCCCGAGGTTTGTCCCGCCGCCGCTTTGGTCGCTCTGTCCTTGCCCTGGCGATCGCGCTTCCGGCGCTGTCCGCCTGCGGTTTTCACATGCGGGGCAATACCGACTTTGCGTTCAAGCGGCTGTACATCAATCTGCCGCAGAACTCGCAGATGCGCGCGCAGTTGCGCCGGCTAATCGACAACGGCTCTGACACCGTCATCGTGTCGGACAAGAAAGACGCCGATGCGCTGCTCGACGTGCTGGCCGAAGATCGCGTGAAGACCATCTCGTCGCTCACGCCGCAAGGTGTGGTGCGCGAATACCGCATTACGTATCGCTTCCGCTTCCAGCTGCGCGATGCGCACGACAACCTGCTGATCCCGCCGTCGGAAATCACGCAGTTCCGCGATCTCTCGTACAACGAGACGCAGGTGCTCGCCAAGGACTACGAAGAAGCGGCGCTCTACCGCGACATGCAGGGCGATACGATCAATCAGCTCGTGCGGCGTCTGGGTGCCGTGAAGCTGCCGTCGTAAGCGGCGGATCAGGGCAAGGTTTGGCATGCAATTGCGGCTCGATGCGCTCGAAGGTCATCTGAAGCAGGCCACCACCAAGGGGCTCGCGCCGCTGTATGTGGTGCACGGCGACGAGCACCTGCTCGCACTGGAAGCTGTCGATGCGCTGCGCCAAGCCGCCCGTGCGCAGGGCTTTAGCGAGCGCGAGGTGATGAGCGTCGAGCGCGGTTTCTCGTGGTCGCGCGTGACCGAGGCGCAGCAATCGATGTCGCTGTTCGGGGATCGCAAGATCGTCGAGTTGCGCATTCCGTCCGGCAAGCCCGGCAAGGATGGCGGTGAGGCATTGCGCGCATTGGCTGCGGGCACGCCGTCCGGCCCCGCCACCGATACCCTCACGCTGATTACGCTGCCGAGGCTGGATTTTGCGACCGCCAAGTCGGCGTGGTTCGCGGCGCTGGAAGGCGCGGGCGTGTCGATCAAGATCGATTCGGTGGACCGCACCAAGCTGCCTGGCTGGATTGGCGAGCGCCTGGCACGCCAGCAGCAGCGTGCGGAGCCTGGTGAGGCTGGCCGACGCGCCCTGCAGTTCATTGCCGACCGTGTGGAGGGCAACTTGCTGGCCGCGCATCAGGAAATCCAGAAGCTCGGTCTGCTGCATCCGGCGGGCGTACTGACGTTCGACGATGTGCACGATGCGGTGCTCAACGTGGCGCGCTACGACGTGTTCAAGCTGTCCGAAGCCATGCTGGCGGGAGATGTGCCGCGTCTGGTCCGCATGCTCGAAGGCCTGCGCGGCGAGGGCGAAGCCACGGTCCTGGTCCTCTGGACGTTGACCGAAGAAATTCGCGTACTATCAAAAATCGCCTCGGGTGCGGCCCAAGGCAAGCCGGTGGCCTCGATGCTGCGGGAACTTCGGGTGTGGGGCCCGCGCGAGCGGCTGGTGCCGCAGGCGGCGCAGCGGTTGTCGCTGCACGAGCTGGAGGGAGCACTCTCCATGGCTGCCAAGCTGGATCGGCAGGTCAAGGGATTGCGCGAACCATCGCTACCGGCTGAACCATGGGATGGCCTGCTGCAACTGGCGATGCGCATCGCGCGGCCCGGCAGCCTCCCGGTGCCGGCCTGATCCGCGCCATTGGCGCAAGCCTCCGAATTGTCCTCACTCTGAATTGCCGGCAGCTCGCCGGTCGCGATCATCATGAAGCAGCTCGACGTGAACGAATACATGGCCCTGGTCGGCCGTCAGGCGCGCACCGCCTCGCGCGGCATGGCACGTGCCGGCACCGCGCAGAAGAACCGCGCGCTGTTGCATATTGCAGCCGCCGTCCGTCGCGATGCTGCCAAGCTCAAAGAGATCAACGCCCGCGACGTCGAGCGCGCCCGCGCTAACGGCCAGGATGCTGCCTTCATCGACCGCCTCACGCTCACCGACCGCGCCATCGATACCATCGCCGCTGGCCTGGAGCAGATCGCCGCGCTGCCGGACCCCATCGGCGAGATCAGCAACATGAAGTTCCGCCCGACCGGCATCCAGGTCGGCCAGATGCGTGTGCCGTTGGGCGTGATCGGCATCATCTATGAGTCGCGTCCGAACGTGACGGTGGATGCCGCGGCGCTTTGCATCAAGTCGGGCAACGCGACCATTCTGCGCGGCGGCTCCGAGGCGATCGAATCGAACGGCGCGCTGGCCGCGCTCATCGAGGAAGGTTTGGCCGATGCGGGCTTGCCTGCCAACGCCGTGCAGGTGGTGGCCACCACAGACCGCGCGGCGGTAGGCAAGCTCATCACCATGACGGAGTATGTCGATGTGATCGTGCCGCGCGGTGGCAAGAGCCTGATCGCGCGCCTGATCGAAGAAGCCCGGGTGCCGATGATCAAGCACCTGGATGGCATCTGCCACGTCTACATCGACGCCGATGCCGACATCGAAAAGGCCGTGCGCGTGTGCGACAACGCCAAGACGCAGCGCTATGCGCCGTGCAACACGATGGAGACGCTGCTCGTATCGCGCGATGTGGCTGCGCGCGCGTTGCCGCCTCTGGCGAAGATTTACCAGGACAAGGGCGTTGAACTGCGCGTATGCCCGGCCACGCGCGCCACGCTGGAAGCTGCCGGCCTCGGCAATCTGAAGGATGCCGTTGAGGCCGACTGGCACACCGAGTACCTCGCGCCGATCCTGTCGATCCGCACCGTTGACGGCCTGGACGCCGCCATCGAGCACATCAACACCTACGGGTCTGCACACACCGATTCGATCATCACCGAAAACTATTCGACCGGCATGCGCTTCCTGCGCGAGGTCGATTCGGCGAGCGTGATGATCAACGCGTCTACGCGATTTGCCGATGGCTTCGAGTACGGCCTGGGCGCCGAGATTGGCATCTCAAACGACAAGCTGCACGCGCGCGGGCCAGTCGGGCTGGAGGGGCTGACCTCGCTGAAGTACGTCGTGTTCGGGCACGGCGAGATTCGCACCTGATATCGCTTCTTGCACGTTTTGCGCCGCCACGAGCGGCGCGACGCGTTTTCATCGATCGCGCTTCATACCATTCACGGGACTGTTCGCATGCTCTGGGTCAAAGCCTTTCACATCGTCTTCATCGCGTCGTGGTTTGCCGGGCTGTTCTATCTGCCGCGCATCTTCGTGAACCTTGCGATGGAAACCGAGCGTGCGGCCATCACGCGCCTGCTGATCATGGCGCGCAAGCTGTTCCGCTTCACGACGATGCTGGCGATTGTCGCGATCCTGCTGGGGCTGTGGCTGTTCCTGGGATATCGCATCGGGCTGTATCCGCCCAATGGCTGGATGCACGCGAAGCTCGCGCTGGTGCTCGTGACGATCGGATATCACCACGGTTGTGGCGTGCTGCTGCGCAAGTTCGAGGCGGGCACCAATAAGCGCTCCCACAAGTTCTACCGCTGGTTCAATGAACTGCCGGTGCTGTTGTTGCTGGCGATTACGATCCTGGTGGTCGTCAAGCCGTTCTGAGATCACTGCAAAATGATTCTGACGGCCCAACCCCTCCTTGCCGTACGACTTGTACTGTCTGCGTCGGCATTGACCCGTCAGAACCGCTTCGCTTCATTTTGCAGCGATCTCTAACTATTTTGTGTTCCGATGGCAACTGCTTACTTCGCGCCATGCCCCCGTGGGCTAGAACAGGCGCTGGCCGATGAACTGGCCGAAATCGCCATCCGCCCGGAGGTGGATGAGCTGGCCGCGTTCGAGGTGGGCCGCACCGTGCCGGGTGGCGTGCACTTCTTCGGCACGCAGGGTGCGGCGTATGCCGTGAACCTGCACAGCCGCATCGCCAGCCGCGTGCTGATGCGCCTCGGCTCGCGCGGGTATCGCTCGGAAGACGACATCTACGCGCTGGCCGCCGCGCAGCGCTGGGAAGATTACTTCACGCCCGACGAGATGATCCGCGTGGACGTGACTGCGCACAAATCGCCGCTGCAGAGCTTGAAGTTTGTCGGCCTGCGCGTGAAGGACGGGGTGTGTGACCGCTTCCGCCAACGCATGGGCGCGCGGCCCAGCGTCGATACCGTCTCCCCCGACGTGCGCATCTACGCGTACCTGACCGAGACCGACTGCACGATCTATCTCGACACCACCGGCGAGCCGCTCTTCAAGCGCGGCTGGCGCCAGGAAAAGGGCGAGGCGCCGCTGAAGGAAAATCTCGCCGCCGGCATTCTGCGCCTGACGGGCTGGACGGGTGCTCACGGCATGCCGTTCTACGATCCGATGTGCGGCAGCGGCACATTCCTCGTTGAAGCCGCGCAACGCGCGCTTGGCATTGCGCCGGGCGGCCAGCGCGCCTTCGCCTGCGAGTGGTTGCAGGACCACGACGCCAAATGCTTCAAGCGCCTGCGCGAAGCCGCCTCCGATGCTGCCGCCGCCTCCATGCGCCGTGCGCCGCCGTTGGTTGCTGGCGCCGACATTTCCACCGACATGCTCGCCTATGCCGCAGCCAACTGGCAGCGTGCCGGCCTGCCCGGCGAGCCGGTGCTCAAGCAAGTTGATGCGCGTTTCGGCAAGCCGCCGTTCGAGGCCGCCGGTGTGCTGCTGATGAACCCGCCTTACGGTGAACGTATTGTCGTGCGTGGTGCTCACGGTTCGCGCCGCCGCCGGCCGGAAGGCGAGAGTGAGGAGGACGGCACCGTGTTCGAGCGCGCCAGCCGAGCCATGGGCGCCCCGCGCGACGATGGTCGCCGTCCGATGCGCGAGCTGCGTCAACCGGAGCCGCCGCCCCCCGTCGACCCCGAGGAAGAGGCCGCCGCCAACGAGTTCGCGCAGGCCTTTGCCGGCACGCTCAAGCGCGACTTCGCCGGCTGGAAGGCGTTCGTCTTCACCGGCGATCTGTCGATGCCGCGTCGGATGCGACTGAAGGAATCGCAGCGCACACCGCTCTACAACGGCAACATCGAATGCCGTCTGTTCCGCTTCGACATGGTGAAGGGCGGTATGCGCGATCGACCCGAGCGGTCCGAGTGGCCCTCAAAGGGCGATGCCTCAAACGACAACGCCGACGCATAAGCATCGGCGTTGTGTGACAACTGCGGGCGGCGTTTCAGGCGGCCTGCAGATCCTGGAAATGCTCCATCCACGCCGCGAGTTGATCCGGCGTGAGCTGCGTCTGGTTGTCGAGCAGGCGCAGCTTGACTGTCGCGCCATCGCGCTCGGCCGTGAGCGACCAACCCTTGCCATCGAGCCACAGCAGGAACGCCAGCCACTTGGCATGCGATTCCGACACCTTGTGCGTGGACGCCGCCTCCAGGAATTCCGTCAGCGTGGTGAGATCCACCACCGCCGCAGCATCGCTACCTGACGGCGAGACCTTGCCGTGCAGTACCTCGGCCAGCACTTCCAACGCCTGCGCCGCGGGCTTGCTGTCAAAGCGCGATGACAGGTCCACATATGCCTGCCGCACTGCGTGGCTGAACTCACCGGTACGCAGGCTTTCTTCGCCAACCAGCTCGGTATAGTCCTTCATCGCCCAATCGGGCTGTGCCAGCGATTGCAGACCCACGACGGCGGCTGCACGGAGGTAATCGTTGACTGCACTGAACGACGACAGCCCCGACACCGCGAGGTACAGCGTCTGCAACGCGCCGATGCGATGTGTAAGCGTCTGGCTCTGGCGCACGGTCATCTTCTCGCGCAGCAGCGCGTCACGCTCGCGACGCAGATCGGAGAATTCCAATGCCTGCTTCAGTTCCACACGCAGCGCGGTGATGTCCCACGGCTTCTTGATGTAGCGGTGAATCTGCCCCTGGTTGACTGCCTCAACCGTGTCTTCGATTTCGGAGTAGGCGGTGGTCAGGATGCGCACGAGGTGCGGATAGCGCTCGCGTGCGTAGCGCAGCAATTCGTTGCCGAGTTCACCGGGCATGCGCTGGTCCGACACGAGCACGCCCAGCGTGGCGGCGTGCTGGTCGAGCATGCGCTTGCCTTCTTCGACCGAGGTGGCGGTGACGACCGGCGCCAGTGAACCGATGGCACGGCCGAAGTAAGTCAGCGCCAATGTCTCGTCGTCCACGTACAGGATCTTGGGCTCGTTGCCCCCGGGATTGATCATCCGTCACTCCTCATAGCAATTGCAGTCGATACGGCAAACGCGCGAATCACGTGCGGCCTGGTTCGTAAGTCTTGTGGTGTTGTCATGGGAACGTCAGAGTCACGCGCGTGCCTGCGCTGGGTGCAGAATCAATCGCAATCGCTCCCCCGAACGATTGCATGATCCGCGTACAAAAAATCATGCCCATGCCGTTGCCGCCTTCTTCGGCGCGCGTCGTCACGGGGTCGATGGTCAGCCGCGCGAGAACGTCGGGCGCAATACCGGGGCCGTTGTCCTCGATGCGAATCATGTGCTGGGTGGTGCCGGCGTCCGGCACACGGCTGGCAACGATTTCAAGCTTCGGCGCGTTGGTGTGCCGCAATGCCTGCAACGCGTTGCTCGTGAGCGACGAGAGCACCAGCATCACGCAGTTGGGCAGCGTCTGGATCGGAAAATCGTCTTCCACGCGGTACGACACCCATTCGCGCTGCGCGTTCGTAAACGGGTACGTGTCGAACAACGAGCGGATCAGCCCGCCCGCGCTGTTGGGCGTGGCCGCTGTGCCGGGCTTGCCGTACGTGTTGCGCACGGAGTTCAGGAACGTGGCGATCACCGAGAGGCAATAGCGCGCGTTGTCCTGCACGCGGTCGGCAGCGCGGCCAATTTCGGGAAGGGCCCCGGGTGTGGGCTCGCTTTGGTCAACGCGCATGCGGATGCCGCGTGCAAAGTTCGAGATGGCGGCCAACGGCGTGTTCAGCTCGTGCGCAAGAAAAGCCAGCGTTTCGTCGATTGCCATGAGGCGCTGGGTACGCAAGAGGCGGTCCTGGCGCAGTGCCAGCGCCTCTTGCAGCGAGCGCCGCACGTCATCGGGCTGATAGGGTTTCTCCAGGATCTTGAACACGCGCCCGGTGTTCACAGCCTGGATCAGCAGGTCCTTGTCGGCATATGCGGTGACGAGGATGGTGGCGATGTCGCCGTATTCCGCATCGATGAAGCGCAGCAGTTCGGTGCCGTCGCCGCCCGGCATGCGGAAGTCCGTCAGGACCACGCTGATGCGCTCGTGCGAATCGTGCAGCACGGTCTTGGCCTCTTCGACGCTGTTGGCCGTCAGCACCTCGTAGCCGGTGCCGATCATGCGCGCGAACCATTTGCAGGCCTGCGCTTCGTCGTCGACGTAGAGGATGGTGACGGTGTCCGGCGTGGTGTCCATGATGCTTCTACTCCGAGCGCGGCAGGTCGAACGTGAAGCGCGCCCATTCGCCTTCCTGACTCGTCACGGCAAGGGTGCCGCCGTGCCGCTGGATGACGCTGTAGCTGATCGACAAGCCCAGACCAAGGCCCTTGCCGACATCGCGCGTGGTGAAGAACGGCTCGAACACGCGCGACAGGTTTTTCTCGGAGATGCCCGGGCCGTTGTCGGTCACCACCACATGCAGGCGGTTGTCGATCCACTCGCCGGCAATTTCGATGCGCGGGTTCTCGCGCTGCACCTTTTGCATGGCAAGCGCCGCGTTCGACAGCAGGTTGATGAGCACGCCGATGATGGCGGCCTCGTCGCCGCGCACGAGCGTGTCCGGAGGAAGCTTGCGTTCGAGGGCCACGCCACGCAACTCGTGGCTCGTCAGGCGGATGGCCGAGTCGATTGCCTTCTCCGCCAGGAACGGCGCGTCGGCCTCGCCCTTCTCAGGGCTGCGGTAGGCGAAGGTTTTCAGATCCGACACGATATGCTGCACACGCTGCATGCCTTCCTTGGCATCGGACAGACATTCGAGCAGCATCGGGCTGCCCTTGGCGGTCGGGTCTTCCTGCGCCACGGCAATCGCCATCAGGCAGAAGTTGACCGGATTGTTGATCTCATGCAGCAGGCCCGCAGACAGCGTGCCGATGGCGGCCATCTTTTCCTGCTGCAGAAGCTGGCCCTTGATGTCGGTGAGGTTCTGATTGGTCTGCGCGAGCTGCTCGTTCTTCTGCGCAACTTCTTCCTTGAGTCGGAAGAGCTGGAAGCGCCCGCGTTCGTTGAAGTACGTGTACAGCGTGCTCGTCGCAATCGAGAACAGGATGAACAGCGAATGCACGATGAAGATCTCGCGCGACTGGATGCCGCCCGGATGCAGCGTGCGCGCAATCACCCAGAAGATATACGTGCAGGTGCCGAACAGTACGGCTTGCAGAAAGCCGATCGGCATCACCATGCCCACCGCGTAGATCGCCAGGTTGAGCCCCGAGTAATACGGTGAACTGGCGCCCTCGGTGTCGTAGATCATCCACGAGATCATGATCTGCGGACAGATCAACCAGAAGAACGTCAGGCTCTGCACATGCTCTTCGCCCCAGCGCGTATAGAGCACAAGCAGTGCGCCGAACATGATGAGCGAGGTGATGACGCGCAGTGAGGCGAACAGCCAGAGCTTGTCCACGTACATGCCGTAGTCCAGCCCGACGCCTGCCAGCACCAGCACGATGCCGGTAACGGCCGCCATGCGGCTGAAGACGAGCCGGAACTGCTTCAGCTCGGCCTGGTATCCGCGATGTGTAATGGGCTCCATGCGTGTTCCTGGGCGGCGGATTAAGCGGCGGATGTGGCGAGCCCGGCTACGCTGGCATGGGCGAATACGTTGACGCCGGTCACGTCGGTATAGACACGCACGTCGTGCGAGCCTTCGGGCAGCAGCTCGGCCATCAGTGGTTCATCGCGATAGACGAGGTACCACTCCAGCACGTGTTCCATCACGAAGCGCATCGGGTTGTTGCCGTGCACGTTGGTCGCAAGAATGGCGCCGCCCCGACGCGTACGCGAAGCAAAGTAAGCGAGCAGGCGCTGGCAGACTTTGTTGGAGAGATAGTCGAACAGGCCGGCGCAATAGACCGCATCGCAATCGCCGGCTTGCGGGCTGTCGGCCGTGATGCGGCGTTTGAGCAGTTGGTGTACAGATTCATGCACGAAATCGACGGTGACGGTCTTGCGCGCGCGGTCCATCGCGCGGCGCATCTGCTCGCGGGTGTAGTCGAGCGTTTCTTCGCTGAAGTCCACCAGTTCGAACGACAGCAGCGTTGGTTCCGGATGCTGCTGAATGAAGCGCTGAATTTCCACCGCTGGTCCGCAGCCCACGTTGAGCACCTTGAACGTACGGCCCGCCGCCTTGGCTTGTGCGGCCAGGTCGCTCAGATACTGCACAAGAATGTCGATGCGGTTGCGGTGCGCCTCGGCCACGTCGGTACGCAGGAAGGCGGCGTTGACGATCTGGAAATACGTGTTCGGACCTTCTCGCGGGTCGGAGAGGATCTGATTGACCATCTCGTAATCGCCCGCATAGCCCAGCGGCTTGGTGTACGTGCGATAGATGAAGGGCGCGCGCAACAGCAGCGGATGCAGCGCGGCTTGCGCGAACGTGCGGTGCGCCGGCGCAAGCTCCGCCTCCACCTTGCCTGCTTCCGACTCCAGCCCATCCATGTAGCCCTTAAGCTTGAGCATGATGGGCTCGGCCAGCTCCTGGAAGACATCCATGCGCAGCTTGTTGTCTTCTCGCGGCAATGTCTTCGACAGATCCACCTGTTCTACCCAGCGCGACACCTCGGCCAAGAACGCACGCATCTCGTTGACGACGATCTGATAGTCGCGATGGATGCGGAAGCGTTCCTGCCATTCCTGCACGAACGTTCGCGCTTCTTCGCCCACCGAGGCGGGCGTGTCGGCCACTTCCGATAGCTCGCGCCATTCGTCGATCAGCGTGAGCGAGACGACTGCGGTCAGTCCCGTGTTCACCAGGCTGATCACCACCGCCTTGCCAAGATAGGCTTGCCGCGTCCCCATCTTGATCGCGAGTTCGGACAGCACCTCGCTAACCTGCACGATCGAGTAGGGGTTGTAGATCTCCATCACCAGGGCACGCCGCTGCAGCGTGATGATGGTGCCGCGGACCTGCTGACCCTGTGAGTTGCGGAAGCTGACCGCGGGATCGATTTGGTTGGGTGAGTACACGGTGCGAATTTGCCGGAGACTTCAGGGAAAACGTCTGCCAAGCGGGACGCTCACTCCAACAACCGTGCACCCGGGGTCGCACCGCGAATCCGGGCACCGCGAATACGACGCGCCCCGCCGACACTGCCGGGCATGCCGCCGCATCAGTCGTGAAAGCGTGCTTGAAGCCGTCCGCTGGCCGTGCGCAATACGCGCCAGCCCGGGCGTCTCTCGCCCAAACCCGCTCCGAGAAGATCGGGGAAGATGATCGACTGCAGCCGGCGCCGTCAGTATTGCTACCGCGGCACCTCTACTACCGGCCGATCAACAGCGTGGCAACGGGAATCGTGCAACCGTGAACCATGACCAGATTGGAACGATGCACTCCCCTGACATCCGCAACGCGCGCTGCTTGAACGCGCGGCCCGCTGCTGCATCCCAAATCGTCCCTCAAGGAGAATCCCGCACAGTAATGAACTTGGGGCGCCGTATCGAATGTTGCGTGCCGGAACCCTCGTTCGCCATGATGCCGCAGCTATGCCACGCATGCATCAGGGCGATTCAGCCGGGCCATGCTCTGACGTCGTGGCTGCCGGATGACGCAATCGATTGTACTTGCCCAATGTGACCCACACAATGCGGAAACCCGCAGTGCAGAGCAAAGCGAAAACACCACCTCAGCGTGATTTGCGGCCGGTGAGCGCGTCCGGATCCTGCTTGTAGTTGGTGAGGAACTGGGTGTAGCTGTAGACCTGTGCCGGCAGCAGGTGGCTGGGCATGTCGAACAGCGCGTAGTAGTACGGTTCGCGCCCCTGGCAAACCTCTGCGGGCAGGCAATATTGTTCCCACTCCACACAGGCCGGGGTGTACATGCCGTCGCCGGGCCAGAAGAACGGGACGATCTGCTTGTCGTGCAAGCCCTTGAGCAGCGCATCGGGCGCGTTGTACGCCTCGGCGTTCTCCAGGTGCGTGAGCATGCTCGCGTTGGTCTCGATGACCATGAGCGTGGCGCGCCCGTCGGCCGTGAGCAGCAGCACGCCGGCGGGGTGCGGATACAAGTAGTACTCGATGAAACGGTAGCGTGTAGACAGCTCACGCACGAGCCGTGTGATCGCGGGGTCCGACAGAAAACTGAATGAGTGGCGCGACAGCAGATCGCGCAATGTGCTCGACAGGTTGCTGAAGTAGCGCACCTGCAGTGCTTCGATTTCCGCGCTAAGCCGCTCGGCCATCGCCGGATTGTCTTTCTTGATGTAGCGGTCGATCAGGCCGTCGTTGAAACCCTGCACGGCGATGTTCTCGTCGGCCATGCCGGTGAGCAGGATCGTCATGCACGGCAGATCTTTGAGCTTGGCGCAGAACTCCAGCCCGTTCATACGCGGCATGGAGTAATCCACCACGATGACAGAGGGCTGCAGGAAACGATTGACCTCGTGGATCTGACGGTAGACGCGGTCAACGTCAAGCTGGATGGTGCGGCGCTCGGTCGAGAACGTCAGGTCGTCGTGCGTGACGCGCACGGGCAGGAAACCCGGCATGCGAAGCGAATGCCACTGGCGCAGCCACACCAGGGCCTCTTCCGGATCATTGAAGGCCAACAGCGCGCGCGATGGGTCCATCTGGAACCCGAGGCTTTCCACGAACGATTGGCTGTCGTCGACCACCACCGTCAGGGTGGGGTGGAAATAGACCGGCAGGGCGCTGTCCTGTTGCATACGTCGGGAGGAATCGGAAGGGGGCCGGGTGCAGCGCACGGCCGGTGTGGCCGGCGCTGCCCGTTTGCACTACGTTACTGCCTGCCGCCGCCGGGAGCAAGCGGAACCCGTTTGACCTGACGGCCCGTTGACAGCCGTCAGTGCACGGCCTTACTCGACAGACTTCACCATGTCTTCGACGACCTTCTTGGCGTCGCCAAACACCATCATCGTCTTGTCCATGTAGAACAGCTCGTTATCGAGCCCGGCGTAGCCGGCGTTCATCGAGCGCTTGTTCACGATGATCGTCTTGGCCTTGTAGGCCTCCAGGATCGGCATGCCGGCAATGGGCGACTTCGGATCGTTCTTGGCCGCCGGGTTGACCACGTCGTTTGCGCCCAGCACCAGCACCACGTCGGCCTGGCCAAACTCACCGTTGATGTCTTCCATTTCAAACACCTGGTCGTACGGCACTTCGGCTTCGGCCAGCAGCACGTTCATGTGGCCCGGCATGCGGCCTGCGACCGGGTGGATTGCGTATTTGACGGTGACGCCCTTGTCCGACAGCTTTTCGGTCAGTTCCTTCAGGGCATGCTGCGCGCGCGCCACCGCCAGGCCGTAGCCGGGGACGATGATGACTGTTTCGGCGTTGCCCATGAGGAAGGCCGCATCATCCGGCGAGCCCGATTTGACCGGGCGCTGCTGCCCGCCGCCACTCGCTGCGGCTCCGGCGGAAGCCTCGGAGCCGAAGCCGCCCAGGATCACGTTGAAGAACGACCGGTTCATCGCCTTGCACATGATGTAAGACAGAATGGCACCGGATGAACCGACCAGCGAGCCGGCAATGATCAGCATCGGGTTGTTGAGCGAGAAACCGATGCCGGCCGCTGCCCAACCCGAATACGAGTTCAGCATCGACACCACCACCGGCATGTCGGCGCCGCCGATCGGAATGATGATCAGCACGCCCAGTACAAAGGCGATGGCCGTCATGATGACGAACGGCAGCCAGCTCTGGCTCAGGAAGAACAGGATGCCGAAGCCCAGCATGGCCACCGCCAGCAGCAGGTTCAGCATGTGCTGGCCGGCAAACTGCACCGGCGCGCCCTGGAACAGGCGGAACTTGTACTTGCCCGACAGCTTGCCGAAGGCGATGACCGACCCCGAGAACGTGATGGCGCCGACGAACGTGCCGATGAACAGCTCCACGCGGTTGCCCAACGGCAGCACGTTGTCACCAGCCATCGTGATGCCGAACGCCGACGGTTCGGCCACGGCGGCCACGGCAATGCACACGGCGGCCAGACCGATCAGCGAGTGCATGGCGGCCACCAGCTCGGGCATCTTGGTCATTTCGACCGTGCGCGCCACATAGGCGCCGATGCCGCCGCCAACAACCAAGCCCGCGAAGATCAGGATGAAACCCGTGGATGTGCCGCTCTCGGTGCCGGCAAACATCTCGGCCTTGAGCTTGTAGATGAGCGCGATGGTGGTGACGGCGGCGATTGCCATGCCCGTCATGCCGAACGCGTTGCCGCGCCGCGCCGTGGTCGGGTGCGAAAGCCCCTTGAGCGCCTGGATGAAGCACACCGACGCCAGCAGGTACAACAGGGTGACGAGGTTCATGCTCATTGCTTGGCTCCCTCGCTCTGACCGCCCTTGGCCTTCGGCTCTTTCTTCTTGAACATCTCCAGCATGCGCTGGGTGACCAGGAAGCCGCCAAACACGTTGACCGCTGCCAGTGCCACCGCCACCACGCCCATCGTGCGGCCCAGGCCCGTCTGTGTCAGGCCGGCCGCCAGCATGGCGCCGACGATGATGATGGCCGAGATGGCATTCGTCACGGCCATCAGCGGCGTATGCAGCGCCGGCGTGACCGTCCAGACCACGTGGTAGCCGACGTAGATCGCCAGCACGAAGATGATCAGGTTGATCACCGTGTGATTGACCAGCTCCATGAGTGCTCCTCCTCGCTTCTTGGTCGATGTGCGAAGCGGCCCTGTCATGCAGACACGGGCCGCCTGGCGCGTCAGGTTTCCTTGATGGCCTTGATCTTGTTGCCCTCGCCCAGCAGCACGACCTTGGGCTTGTAGGCGGCGACCTCCTCTTCGTTCATCGGCGCGTAGGTGCAGATGATCAGCAGGTCGCCCACGTGGGCGCGGCGTGCAGCGGCGCCGTTGAGCGAGATTTCGCCCGAGCCGCGCTTGCCCTTGATGATGTAGGTCGAGAAGCGTTCGCCGTTGTTGACGTTGTACAGCTCGATCTTCTCGTATTCGCGCATGTCGGCAGCGTCGAGGAGGTCCTCGTCAATGCCGCATGAGCCTTCGTAGTCGAGATCGGCCTGGGTGACCGTCGCGCGGTGCAGCTTGGCGCGAAGCATGTTGCGTTGCATGAAGCTTTCCTTGAAACAAAAATGAAATCGCCACTGGCGACCAGGCCGGGTTGTGACGCCCGCCAGGCCGCCGTCTCCGTTCTTATTTGGCGGCGCTCGTGGCTGCGGGAGCGCGCACCACCTGGCCGGCCTGACTGAGCAGGCAGGCGGCCACGATGTCGTCTTCGCGGTTGATGTTCAGGCCGCCATCCTTGTCGATGATCAGCTTGAGGAAATCGAGCACGTTACGGGCGTAGAGGGCAGAGGCATCGGCCGCCACCATCGACGCGAGGTTGGTGTAGCCCACCAGCGTGACGCCATGCTTGACGACCACACGGTCGGCTTCGGTGAGCGGGCAGTTGCCGCCTTGCGCCGCCGCCAGATCGACGACGACCGAGCCCGGCTTCATCGCCTGCACGGTGGCTTCGGACAGCAGCGTCGGCGCGCGGCGGCCCGGGATCAGCGCCGTGGTGATGACGATGTCGGCCTGGCTTGCGCGCGTGTGCACCAGTTCTGCCTGGCGGCGCATCCAGTC
This sequence comes from Ralstonia sp. GX3-BWBA, assembly GCF_003290055.1. NCBI lineage: Bacteria > Pseudomonadati > Pseudomonadota > Betaproteobacteria > Burkholderiales > Burkholderiaceae > Ralstonia > Ralstonia sp. GX3-BWBA. Next base: position 165,763 of record NZ_QMKS01000002.1, read on the forward strand.
GGGCGGCATCGGGCGGGCATAGCCGCCCACGCCCTGGGCGATCTCGCGCTCTTCGTCCGTCAGGAACGGCACGTCGAGGAATTTGGCGCCCAGCGATTCGATCTGCTCCTTCACGGCCGGGCGCACGTCGGAGGCTTCGATCACGGCACCCAGGCGCTTGGCCGTGGCGATGGCCTGCAGACCGGCCACACCGGCGCCCAGGATCAGCACGCGCGCGGCCTTCACCGTGCCGGCGGCCGTCATCAGCATCGGCATGAAACGCTGGTAATGGTTGGCCGCCACCATCACGGCCTTGTAGCCGGCGATGTTGGCCTGCGAGGAGAGCACGTCCATGCTTTGCGCGCGCGTGGTGCGTGGTGCAGCTTCCAGCGCAAACGCGGTGACGTTGGCGGCGGCGAGGCGGGCCGTATTTTCGTCATCAAAGGGATTGAGCATGCCGACAAGCACCGCGCCCGGCTGCATCTGCGCCAGTTCGGCCGCTTCTGGCGAGCGCACCTTCAGCACGATCTGCGCGCCGAGCGCTTCAGCCGCGGTGCCGATCTTGGCGCCCGCAGCCACGTAAGCGTCGTCGGGCTGGGCGGCGGCTACGCCGGCACCCGATTGCACCGTCACCTGATGGCCAAGCGCCACGTACTTTTTCACCGTTTCCGGGGTCGCGGCAACGCGCGTCTCGTCCGCCCGCGTCTCCTGCGGGATGCCGATGTGCATCGTGTTCTCTCCTCGCTGATTATGTTTAGGATGCGCGCGAAGTGAACGAAGGCGCGCGGGATCAGGATCGACGTGCAGCTTACCCGAACTTTTTGGCGCACGGACGCTCGTCGAATGGCATGTCGAATATCCGAACCGACAAGGAATGCAGGCCGATCCTGCGCAAACGTGTGCTCAATTGCTCACAACAGCGGCGCGCGGCCATATGCGTCTGCTCCAACGCCCTGGGCAAGCGGGGAGGGCGGCCTCCAGCTACAATAACGCCTTGTTTTTGTTGCCTTTTTGCCATGAACCAAGCTGTTCGCTGGAAACCCGGTGTTACCGTTGCCGCCGTCATTGAACAAGATGGGCGCTTTCTACTGGTTGAAGAGCACACCGATGTCGGCTTGCGCCTGAACCAGCCTGCCGGCCATCTCGACCCGGACGAAAGCCTGGTCGACGCCGTCGCGCGCGAGGCGATGGAAGAAACCGCGTACAGCTTTGTGCCGACCGCGTTCCTGGGCTGCTACATGGCGCAGTTCCAACCGCCGCAGGGGGATCCGATCACCTATGTGCGGATGGCATTTACCGGCGAGCTCGGCCCCCAAGACCCGCGCCGCGCGCTGGACGACGGCATCGTCCGCACCGTCTGGATGACACCGGATGAAATCCGCGCCAGCCGCGAACGCCACCGCAGCCCGTTGCTGCTCGCCTGCGTGGAAGACTACCTGGCCGGCAAGCGCTACCCGCTCGACGTCATCCATACGCACGCCAGTGTGTATGGGCTCGGAGGGCAGCCATGAGCAAGAAGCGCATCGTCGTCGGCATGTCCGGCGGGGTGGATTCGTCTGTCACTGCCTGGCTGCTCAAACAGCAGGGCTACGACGTCGTCGGCCTGTTCATGAAGAACTGGGAAGACGATGACGACAGCGAGTACTGCTCGACCCGGCAAGACTGGATCGACGTGGTATCGGTGGCCGACCTGATTGGCGTGGATGTGGAAGCCGTCAACTTTGCCGCCGAGTACAAGGACCGCGTATTTGCTGACTTCCTGCGCGAATATTCGGCTGGCCGCACACCCAATCCCGACGTGTTGTGCAACGCCGAGATCAAGTTCAAGGCCTTCCTCGATCACGCGATGGCGCTGGGCGCCGACACGATCGCGACCGGGCACTACGCCCGCGTGCGCGAGGTCGATGGCCGCTTCGAGCTGCTCAAGGCGTTCGATCACACGAAAGACCAAAGCTACTTCCTGCACCGGCTGAACCAGGCGCAGCTCTCGCGCACGCTCTTCCCGCTGGGCGAGATGCCGAAGACGAAGGTGCGTGAGATCGCCGCCGAGATTGGCCTGCCGAACGCCAAGAAAAAGGATTCCACCGGCATCTGCTTCATCGGCGAGCGGCCCTTCCGCGATTTCCTCAACCGCTACCTGCCGACCAAGCCCGGCCCGATCAAGACGCCCGACGGCAAGACCATCGGCGAGCACATCGGCCTGGCGTTCTACACGCTGGGGCAGCGCAAGGGCATTGGCATCGGCGGCAGCCGCGACGGCACCGGCGATGCCTGGTATGTGGCCCGCAAGGACATGGCGGCCAACACGTTGTATGTGGTGCAGGGTCACGATCACCCGTGGCTACTGGCGCACACCGTGCATGCTGATGATCTGAGTTGGGTGGCCGGCCACGCACCCGCCGAAGGCGCCCATCTTGGCGCCAAGACGCGTTATCGCCAGGCGGATGCACCTTGCACGGTTGTACGCGCGGCAGATGGCGCGCTCACGCTGGCCTTTCCCGAGGCGCAATGGGCCGTCACACCCGGCCAATCCGCTGTGCTGTATGACGGTGAAATCTGCCTGGGCGGCGGCATTATTTCGGCTGCTGAACCGGCTCTCGTCGAAAAGGCGATCGCCTAAGCGCTTTTCGCAACACTGCGTTGTGACGGCTGCGGCCGTTGCGGCACTCGTTTAAGCTTGCGCCCTGATTGTCTCCACACAGGGTTGTCATGCTGCCACGTCGCTACTGGGCCTTTGCGGGCGTTGTGCTGTTGTTTGCCGTCACCGCCGGGTTTGCGATAGCGGGGCGTCTGCATTGGGTGTGCGCGGTCATTCCGGGCATGCTCGTCATCCTGGGCGTGCACGACATCACACAGGCGCGCCATTCGGTGTTGCGCAACTACCCGCTCTGGGGCCATTTCCGCTTCCTGTTCGAGTTCATTCGCCCGGAGATCCGCCAGTACTTCGTTGAAGACGATACGGACGAAAAGCCCTTCTCGCGTGCCCAGCGCAGCATCGTCTATCAGCGCGCCAAGGGCGAAGTCGATAGCCGCCCGTTCGGCACTGAAGTCGATGTGAAGGTGCCGGGGCACGAATGGATCGGCCACTCGCTGGCGCCCACGCGCATCGCCTCGTCGGACTTTCGCGTGATGGTGGGCGAGGGCCGCGCCAAGCCGTATTCCATGTCGGTGTTCAACATCTCGGCGATGAGCTTTGGGGCGCTGTCGGGCAATGCCATTCGCGCGCTCAACCGTGGCGCGAAGCTCGGCAACTTCATTCATGACACGGGTGAGGGTTCGATCTCGCCGTACCACCGCGAAGAGGGCGGCGACCTGATCTGGGAAGTGGCGTCGGGCTACTTCGGCTGCCGTGACGCCAATGGCCGCTTTGATCCGGACCGCTTTGCCGAGCAGGCGCGCAGCCCGCAGGTGAAGATGATTGAGGTGAAGCTGTCGCAGGGCGCCAAGCCGGGGCACGGTGGCGTATTGCCTGCTGCCAAAGTGACGCCCGAGATTGCCGCCACGCGCGGCATTCAGATTGGCAAGGACTGTATTTCGCCAGCCGCGCATTCGGAGTTCAGCACGCCGCTGGGGCTGCTGCAGTTTGTGGATCGGCTGCGCACGCTGTCGGGCGGCAAGCCCACTGGCTTCAAGCTGTGCATCGGACATCCGTGGGAGTTCTTCGGCATTGTCAAGGCGATGCTGGAGTCGGGCATCCTGCCGGACTTCATCGTCGTCGACGGCGCGGAGGGCGGCACGGGTGCAGCGCCGCTCGAATTTACGGACCACGTCGGCACGCCGCTGCAGGAGGGGCTGCTGCTGGTGCACAACACGTTGGTGGGTGCCAATCTGCGAGACAAAATCAAGATCGGCGCGTCGGGCAAGATCGTCACGGCGTTTGACGTGGCGCGCACGCTGGCAATGGGTGCCGACTGGTGCAACGCTGCGCGCGGCTTCATGTTTGCGCTCGGCTGCATCCAGGCGCAGAAGTGTCACACCGACCGCTGCCCGACCGGCGTAGCAACACAAGATCCGTCTCGCCAGAAGGCGCTCGTGGTGCCCGACAAGGCCGAGCGCGTGCATCAATATCACGCGCACACGTTGCATGCGCTGCTGGAACTGACGCAGGCGGCCGGCTTGCAGCATCCGGCGGATTTTCGCGCGCACCACATCGTGCGGCGCGTGTCGGGCAACGAGGTGCAGTTGCTCTCCGCGCTGCTCAAGTACCTGGAACCCGGCGACCTGCTTGCGGGGCGGTACCGCTATCAACTCTATGAGCGCTACTGGCCGATGGCCCAGGCCGAACGGTTTGATCCGGTGGCCGTGTAACGCTCGTGAGTTTCCGTTGCTACTGCGGCTGGGTTTCCATGAAACTCGGCCGCTTTTCAATGCGCGCGTAGAACGTCGCCAGGTTGGCGTGACGTTCGCGCCAGTCGATCTGCGGCTGGCGGAAGTCCAGGTAGGCAAGCGCGCAGCCCACGGCGATGTCGGCCAGCGTCAGGTGGTTGCCGTTGCACCAAGTCTTGTCAGCCAGGCCTTGCGACATGGCTTGCAGCGCCTGATCGATCTTGTGGGTCTGGCGCGCGAGCCACGTTTCGCTGCGTTGCTCGGGCGTGCGCTGCGTATGTTCGATGCGCAGCATGAGCGCGGCGTCGAGCAGGCCGTCGGCCAGCGCCTCCCAGCAGCGGACTTCCACGCGTTCGCGGCTCGAGGGCGGAATGAGGCGCGCCACCGGCGAGAGCGTATCGGCGTATTCCGCAATCACGCGCGAGTCGAATAGGGCGCCGCCATCGTCCATCACCAGGCAGGGCACCTTGCCCAGCGGGTTGAACTGGTGGATTTGCGTACCTGCGCTCCACACGTCTTCCAGCACGAACTGGTAGTCGATTTTCTTTTCAGCCAGGACGACGCGCACCTTGCGGGTGTACGGGCTGGCATGCGATCCGATCAGTTTCATAGGCGTGTCATGTTGGAGGCGGAAGTATAGCTGCGCACTTTCCCGAGTGCGCTGCGCGGCGCCTGAACCCGACTCAACCAAACGGAGGCTTGCTTTAGGCCGGATTGGCCATGAAAGACAGGTGCCGGGTGGTAAAATCGCGGGCTTGCTTGGGTGCGCGTATGCACCTTGGTTCAACGCGCAACGCCGCGTCCGGGTTGTCCGGATTGAGATTCCCTTCACATTTTTCCCCGCCTGCCATGTCGTCGCTTTCTGCCCTGACCGCTCTGTCTCCCATCGATGGCCGCTATGCTGCCAAGGCCGATCCGCTGCGCGAGTGGCTGTCGGAAGCCGCTTTCATGCGCAACCGCGTGAAGGTGGAGGTGCACTGGCTGATCGCCTTGTCGCAGGCCGGCCTGGCCGAGATTCCGCGTTTCTCGGCGGCCGCCGAAGGCGCACTGCTGGCCCTGGTCGAGAACTTTGCCGAGGCAGACGCCGCCCGCATCAAAGAGATCGAAGCCGTCACCAACCATGACGTGAAGGCTGTCGAATACTGGATGAAGGAGCGCGTGAAGGGCAACGCCGAGCTGGAAGCCGCCAGCGAGTTCATCCACTTCGCCTGCACGTCGGAAGATATCAACAACACCTCGCACGGCATGATGCTCAAGGGCGCGCGCGATACGGTGATCGTGCCGACGCTGCGCCGCGTACAGGCTCGCCTGGTGGAACTGGCGCATGCCAATGCCGACGTGCCGATGCTGTCGCGCACGCACGGCCAGCCGGCCAGCCCGACCACGCTGGGCAAGGAAATGGCCAACGTGGCCGCCCGCCTGGACCGTGCCATCCGCCGCGTCGAAGCCGTTGAACTGCTGGGCAAGATGAACGGTGCCGTGGGCAACTACAACGCGCACCTGTCGGCATATCCGTCGCTGGACTGGGAAGCCTTCTCGAAGAACGTGATCGAGACCCGCCTGGGCCTGACGTTCAACCCGTACACCATCCAGATCGAACCGCACGACTACATGGCCGAGCTGTTCGACGCCGTGGCCCGCGCCAACACGATCATCCTGGATCTGGATCGCGACGTCTGGGGCTACATCTCGCAGGGCTACTTCAAGCAGAAGACCAAGGCCGGCGAGATCGGCTCGTCGACCATGCCGCACAAGGTCAACCCGATCGATTTCGAAAATTCTGAAGGCAACGTCGGCTTGGCCAACGCGGTGCTGCGCCATCTGTCGGAGAAGCTGCCCGTGTCGCGCTGGCAGCGTGACCTGACGGATTCGACCGTGCTGCGCAACATCGGCGTGGCGTTCGGCTACAGCCTGCTCGCGTACGACGCCTGCCTGCGCGGCATGGGCAAGCTGGAAACCAACCCCGCCCGCTTGGCCGAAGACCTCGACGCCTGCTGGGAAGTGCTGGCCGAGCCGGTGCAGACCGTGATGCGCCGCTACGGCATCGCCAACCCGTATGAGCAGTTGAAGGAACTGACGCGCGGCAAAGGCATCTCGCGCGAGGCGCTGCGTGAATTTATCGGCACGCTGGCGATTCCCGAAGACGCCCGCAAGTTGCTGCTGGACATGACGCCCGGCAGCTACATCGGTAAGGCTGAAGAACTGGCACGCCGTATCGCCTGATTGTTGCAAAAATTTGGTGGTGCCGTGTGAAGAACGGCCCGCTCTCGAATCCGGGGGGCGGGCCGTTTTGCTTGGTGTCTTCCGAAGAACCTTTCGGCGGGCCGCTAGTATTAGTATGCCTAGTCAATCAAAAAATTTGAATTGCTTGATGAACTTCAGGCGGCCTTGGCCGGTCGGATCGCGCAAATAATGCACAATCGTTTGGCGCCGTGGTCTTACCCACAGGCGCCGCCTACTGAGCGCTCAAAAACACCGAGGGAACCGATGTCACAAGCCGCCCACTCGAATCTCGCCACGCGCGGCGCCGCTGACCACGGCGCCTATGCCAAGCCCGCGATTGCGATGCACTGGATCGTCGCCCTGCTGATCTTCGCGGCCTTCGGGCTCGGTTTGTACATGACCGATATCCCGGGCTTTACGCCAACCAAGCTGAAGCTGTTCTCGTATCACAAATGGATTGGCATCACGGTGCTGATCTTTGCGGTGCTTCGCGTACTGTGGCGTCTGACGCACCCCGCCCCGGGGCCCGTGCCGGGCATGCCGAAGTGGCAGCACGCCGCCGCGGAAGCCGCACACGTCGGGCTGTATTTGCTGATTCTGGCGGTGCCGCTGACCGGCTATCTGCTGAGCGTCGCAGCCGGGGTCAAGGTTGTCTATCTTGGCCTGTGGGAACTGCCGATGCCGTTCGATAAGAGCGATGCGCTGAAAGACATCTTCAGCATGGCGCACGAATGGCTGAACTGGACCATGGCGGCTATCGTCGTGCTGCACATTCTGGCCGCGCTCAAGCACCACGTCGTCGATCGTGACGGCACGCTGCGCCGCATGGCGCCTTTCCTCCGCTGATTTCCAAACACGCCGGTGCACGGTGTGTGCCGGCGCTCTGCCTTTCCATCCTGACCAAGACTGCCGGCATGACCCGGCCTGACCGAAGGAGTCTGATGATGAAACGTTTTGTGCGCCCCCGCGCCATTGCCCTGGTTGCTGCCGGCGCGCTATCGATCGCTGCCGTATCGGTATCGGCCATCGCCCAGGTCGATGCCGCCAAGAGCAGCGTCACCGCCACCGGCAAGCAGCTCGGTGTGCCGATGGACATCAAGTTCGGCAAGTTCGACGCCGCAGTCAATTACAACCCGTCCAACGTGGCTGCATCGACCGCGAAGGTCGACATCGACGTGACGAGCGTTGACGTCGGCAGCAAGGAATACAACGACGAACTGAAGAAGAAGGACTGGTTCGACACCGCCAAGTACCCGAAGGCGACGTTCGTATCGTCCGCATTCAAGCCCGGTGCAGGCGGCAAGGTCGATGTGATCGGCAAGCTGACCATCAAGGGCGTCACGCAGGACGTGACGGCACCGGTGACGTTCAAGCAGGACGGTGCCAATCAGATCTTTGAAGGCGCGCTGCCGGTCAAGCGCAACGTATTCAAGGTGGGTGACGGTGAGTGGAAGGACACGTCGGTTGTCTCGGACGACGTAACGATCAAATTCCGCGTCGTCATCGCCAAGAAGTAATCAGAAGTCTCAATCCAACGTTTTTCGGCCCTCGTGTGCCGCCTTTTATTCCGCAGGAGTTCTCATGAAATTGCGTATCCTCGTTGCCGCCCTGTCCGCTGTTGCCGCCACCGCCGCCTTTGCTGCCCCCGCTACGTACCAGCTCGATCCGAGCCATACGTACCCGAGCTTTGAAGCCGACCACATGGGCGGTCTGTCGAAGTGGCGTGGCAAGTTCGAGAAGTCCAGCGGCACCGTGACGCTGGATCGCGCAGCCAAGACCGGCAGCATTGACGTGACCGTGCAGACCGACAGCATCGACTTCGGTCTCGCCAAGATGAACGAGCACGCCAAAAGCGCCGAGATTTTCGACGTGGCCAAGTACCCGACCGCCTCGTTCAAGGGCAACTTCACGAAGTTCAAGGGCGACGTGCCGACCGAAGCCGAAGGCCAGTTGACGCTGCATGGCGTGACCAAGCCGGCCAAGCTGGAAATCGACGCGTTCAAGTGCATGCCGCACCCGATGCTCAAGCGTGAAGTCTGCGGCGCCGATGCCGAGATGAAGTTCAAGCGCGACGACTTCGGCGTCGATTACGGCAAGGCTTACGGTTTCAACATGGAAACCAAGCTGAAGATTCAGGTGGAAGGCATCAAGCAAGACACCAACGTCGCACAGCAGTAAGCCACGCGATCGCCACAGCCAAAGAAAAAGCCCCGCAGTTGCGGGGCTTTTTTGTTGCCCGAGGGATGAATCCTCGGGGCAGCGCGTAGCAGGGTCTTCAAACCTGCGCGCCAAAGTTCGGATCGTCTTCTTTCGGCCCACCGGCCTTCTTCTCAGACTTGACCAGGTCTTCGCGCTTGACGCCCAGCCACATGCACAGCGCAGCAGCCACAAACACCGACGAGTAGATGCCGAACAGAATACCGATCGTCAGGGCCACGGCGAAGTAGTGCAGCGTCGGGCCGCCGAATACCAGCATCGACACCACCATCATTTCGGTTGACCCGTGGGTGATGATCGTGCGCGAGATGGTGCTGGTAATCGCGTGATCGATCACCTCGTGCGTATTCATCTTGCGGTACTTGCGGAACGCTTCGCGGATCCGGTCGAAAATCACCACGGATTCGTTGACCGAATAGCCCAGCACCGCCAGCACCCCCGCCAGCACCGACAGCGAGAACTCCCACTGGAAGAATGCGAAGAAGCCCAGGATGATCACGACGTCGTGCAGGTTGGCGATCACACCCGCCACGGCAAACTTCCATTCGAAGCGGATCGACAGGTAGATCACGATGCCGATCACCACGAACAGCAGCGCCAGCAGGCCGTCGGTGGCGAGTTCCTTGCCGACCTGCGGGCCGACGAACTCAACACGCTGCAGCTTGGCGTCAGGGTTGGCGGCGTTCAGGGCCGTCATCACCTGCTGGCTTTGCACGGCCGAGGCGATGGGCTTGCCATCCGGACCGGTCTTGAGCGGCAGGCGGATCATCACGTCGCGCGAGGTGCCGAAGTTCTGCACCTGGGCGTCGGCATAGCCGAGCTTCTCAACGTCGCCGCGGATCTTCGGCAGATCGGCGGCCTGGGTGTAAGCGACTTCCATCACCGTACCGCCAGTGAACTCCACCGACAGGTGCAGGCCCTTGTGGAACAGGAAGAAGACAGCGGCGATAAACGTCAGGAACGACAGCGCGTTGAGAATCAACGCGTGCTTCATGAACGGAATGTCGCGGCGGATGCGGAAAAACTCCATGGTCTGCCCTTTGTGGCGACCGCCCCTTTTGTGCCGGGGGCGGTGCCGGTTATGCGAGATTCGTTGTGGGTGGCGTGATTACTTGGCGGGCGATTCTGTGTTCGCATTGCCCGGCTTCCACACCTGCCCGATGGCGACGCTCTGCAGCTTCTTCTTGCGGCCGTACCAGAGGTTCACGAGACCGCGGTTGAAGAACACTGCCGAGAACATCGACGTGCCGATCCCCAGGCAGTGCACGATCGCGAAGCCGCGCACCGGACCCGAACCGAAGGCAATCAGCGCCAGGCCGGCGATAAGCGTGGTCACGTTCGAATCGAGGATGGTCGCCCATGCACGGTCGAAACCGGCGGCGATGGCCATCTGCGGCGATGCGCCGCCGCGCAGTTCTTCACGCACGCGCTCGTTGATCAGCACGTTGGCGTCAATGGCCATACCGAGCGCCAGTGCGATTGCCGCGATACCCGGCAGCGTGAGCGTGGCCTGCAGCATGGAGAGCAGGGCGATCAGCAGGAACACGTTGACACCCAGGGCTGCCACCGAGAACGCACCGAACAGCATGTAGTACAGCACCATGAACACCGAGATGGCGAGGAAGCCGTACAGCGCTGAATCGAAACCCTTCTTGATGTTGTCGGCACCCAGCGACGGGCCGATGGTGCGCTCTTCGATGATCTCCATTGGCGCCGCCAGCGAGCCTGCGCGCAGCAGCAGCGCCAGATCCGAAGCTGCCTCGGTCGAGCCCATGCCAGTGATCTGGAAGCGCGAGCCCAGTTCTGACTGGATGGTCGCCACCGTCAGCACTTCGCCCTTGCCCTTTTCAAAGAGCACGATGCCCATGCGCTTGCCGATGTTGTCACGCGAGACATCGCGCAGCATGCGGCCGCCCTGGCCGTCGAGCGTGATGTCGACCGACGAGTTGTGATTCTGGTCGAAGCCGGCCGAAGCGCTGGTGATGCGGTCACCCGTGAAGATCACCTGCTTTTGCAGCAGCACCGGAGCGCTGCGGCCTTGCGTGAACAGTTCGTCGCCCAGCGGCACCGGATCGCCGGCACGCGGCACGAGCGGCGCGTTCGGATCTGCCAGGCGCGCTTCCAGTGTGGCGGTGCGGCCAATGATGTCCTTGGCCTTGGCCGTGTCCTGCACGCCGGGCAGTTGCACGACGATGCGGTCCGGACCCTGCTGCTGGATCACCGGTTCAGCCACGCCGAGTTCATTCACCCGGTTATGCAGCGTAACGATGTTCTGCTTGACTGCGTTGTCCTGCACTTCCTTCATCGCAGCGGCGGTGAAGGTACCGGTGAGCGTGGCGCCGTCTGCGCTCTTGTCCACGGTGTAGGCCAGTTCGCGGGTCGAATCGGCCAGCAGCGCACGGGCGCGGTCGGCCTCGTCCGGGGTGCTGAACTTGATCGTGATCGTGTTGTTGTTGCGGTCGATACCGTTGTGGCGGATACCCTTGTCGCGCAGTTGCGTACGGATGTCGCCGGCCAGCGAGTCGAGCTTCTTCGTCACGGCACCGTTCATGTCGACCTGCAGCAGGAAGTGCACGCCACCGCGCAAATCGAGGCCCAGGAACATCGGTTTGGCAAAGAGCGGCGCGCCACTCAACCAGCGCGGCGAGCCCGGCAGCAGGTTCAGCGCCACGATGTAGGTCGGATCGGCTTGATCAGTGTTCAGGCCGCGAGCCAGGACGTCCTTGGCCTTGAGCTGCGTGTCGGTGTCGGCAAAGCGCACGCGCACGCTGGCGGAGGTTCCATTGTTGTCGAAGAACACACCGTTGGGCTGAATGCTGGCCGCGGCCAGCAGGCTTTCGACCTGCTTTTGCACGTTCAGGTCGACCTTGACGGTGGCCTTGCCTGAAGACACCTGCACAGCAGGCGCCTCACCGAAGAAGTTCGGCAGCGTATAGAGGAACCCAATGGCAAGCGCCACCAGGATCACAATGTATTTCCAGAGCGGATAGCGATTCATCTTGGAATGCAGAGAGGCGACGCCGAGAGGCGCGGGCGCGGATTCTTAGAATAGGCGCTGCCTGGGGTTCCGGCGCCAGCGCGATCGTGCGCGGCGCCGGGATGGGCCGATTTACAGTGCCTTGAGCGTGCCCTTGGGCAGCACGGTCGTCACGGCGCTCTTCTGGACGGTGATTTCGGTGTTGGCAGCGATTTCCACGGTGACGTACTGCTCAGCCACCTTGCTGACCTTGCCCAGAATGCCACCGGCGGTGACGACTTCGTCGCCCTTGGCCAAGGCTTCGAGCATCGCCTTGGTTTCTTTCTGGCGCTTCATTTGCGGGCGGATCATGATGAACCACAGCACCACGAACATCAAGATGATGGGCAGGAAGCTCATCAGGCCACCCGCGGCACCACCAACAGCCGGTGCAGTTTGCGCGTAAGCGTCGGAAATCAGGAACACGTCAGAACTCCGTAATGGTTCGTCAATCGGTCAAAAATCGGACCCGACATTCTACCATTGCGGTGCCGCGGCAAATGGGCGCGCCTGGCGCCCTGTGGAGCGGGGTTACAGCGCCCCGCGCGCGCGGTCTGCGGCAAAGCGCGCCTGGAATGCGGCAAAGCCGTGCGACTCGATGGCGGTGCGCATCTCGGCCATCAATTCCAGGTAGTAATACAGGTTGTGGATGGTGTTCAGGCGGGCCCCCAGGATTTCGCCGACGCGCTGCAGATGGTGCAGGTAAGCGCGCGAGAAGTTGCTGCAGGTGTAGCAGCCGCAGGTCTCGTCCAGTGGGCGCGGATCGTTGCGGTGTACCGCGTTCTTGATCTTGATGTCGCCAAAGCGGGTGAAGAGCCAGCCGTTGCGCGCGTTGCGGGTCGGCATCACGCAGTCGAACATGTCGATGCCGCTGGCAACGCCCGCCACCAGATCTTCCGGCGTACCCACGCCCATCAGGTAATGCGGCTTGTTGGCAGGCAGACGCGGTGCCACGTGCTGCAGCACGCGCATCATGTCTTCCTTGGGCTCCCCGACCGACAGGCCGCCGATGGCGTAGCCGCCGAAACCTTCGCCGCCTGCATCGGCGTCAATTGCTTGCAAACCGGCGAGCGATTCATCGCGCAGGTTCTCGAACATGCCGCCCTGGACAATGGCGAACAGCGCGTTCGGATTCTTCTCGCGCTCGAATTCGTTGCGCGAGCGTTGCGCCCAGCGCAGGCTCATGCGCATCGAGGCGGCGGCTTCCGCCTCGGTGGCGGGGCGATCGCCGATCTTGTACGGCGTGCATTCGTCGAACTGCATGACGATGTCCGAGTTCAGCCGGCGCTGGATCTGCATCGAGATCTCGGGCGACAGGAACAGCTTGTCGCCATTGATGGGCGATGCAAACGTCACGCCTTCTTCGGTGATTTTGCGTAGATCACCCAGCGAAAAAACCTGAAAACCGCCGGAATCGGTCAGGATGGGCTTGTCCCAGCCATTAAAGCCGTGCAGGCCCTTGTGCGCGTCCATCACTTCCAGGCCGGGGCGCAGCCACAGGTGGAACGTGTTGCCCAGGATGATCTGCGCGCCGATGTCCTTCAGCTCCGCCGGCGACATCGCCTTGACCGCGCCATAGGTGCCCACCGGCATGAAGATGGGCGTTTCCACCACGCCGTGGTTCAGGGTCATGCGGCCGCGTCGGGCGAGGCCATCGGTGGTGAGCAGTTCGTACTTGAGCATGGTCAGAGCGATTGGGGTTCGCCGGATTCGGATGGAGCGCGCGTCAGCAGCATGGCGTCGCCGTAACTGAAGAAGCGGTAACGCTGGGCGATGGCGTGCTGGTAGGCGCCTCGGATGGCGCTCATGCCGGCAAATGCCGATACCAGCATCAGCAACGTCGATTTTGGCAGGTGGAAGTTGGTCACCAGCATGTCGACGGCGCGGAACCGGTAGCCGGGAGTGATGAAGATGTCGGTCTCGCCGCTGCAGGCATTGAGCGTGCCGTCTGGCTGCGCGGCCGATTCAAGTGCGCGCATCGACGTGGTGCCCACCGCGATCACGCGGCCACCGGCTGCGCGCGTGGCGCGGATGGCTTCAGCCAGTTCGGGCGTGATTTCGTACCACTCGCTGTGCATGCGGTGCTCGGCGATGTTTTCCACGCGCACCGGCTGGAACGTGCCGGCACCGACGTGCAGCGTGAGAAAGCCGCGCTGGATGCCCATGGCGTCAAGCTTGGCGAACAGCGCATCGTCGAAATGCAGGCCCGCCGTGGGTGCCGCGACGGCGCCCGGGTTGCGCGCATACACGGTCTGGTAGCGCGTCTCGTCAAAGCTGTCGGGGTCGTGCTCGATGTAGGGCGGCAGCGGCAGGCGGCCGTATTGCTCGATCAGATCCAGCGCCGGCTGCGGGAAACGCAACGTAAAGAACGGCTCGGCGCGGGGGCCGACCGTCACGTCAAAGGCGTCGGCCAGGCGAAGTGTGGTGCCCTCGACGGGCGACTTGCTCGAGCGGATCTGCGCCAACACGGTGTGCTCGTCCAGCAGGCGCTCGACGAGCACCTCGACCTTGCCGCCACTGGCCTTGTGACCGAAAAAGCGCGCCTTGATGACACGGGTGTCGTTGAAGACGAGCAGGTCGCCGGGGCGCAGGTAGTCGACCAGATCGGCAAACTGGCGGTCTTCAAAATGTACGGCATCTTCCGCACGGCGGACAGCCAGCAGGCGGCTCGCGGTGCGGTCGGGCAGGGCGGTTTGTGCGATCAGCTCGGGCGGCAGATCGAAGTCGAAATCGGACAGCGTCAGCATGAAAAGTGGCGCAGACGTGGATTGCGCCAAGTGATGGTGGCGGGCGCCGGTACAATCGGGCGACTCGCAAAGTTCGCCATTGTAAACGCCCTGTGCCGCCTCGCGCCCGTTCCGCCACTGATGCTGCTCTTATGCCCGACGCTGATACTGCGCCGGCGCCGAAGCCAAAACGCGCAGCCCCGGCAGACAAGCCAGCCAAGGCAGCGGCCAAGACCGCCCGCCCGGCGGACAAACTGGCCAAGCTTGGCCTGCACCGCGACGTCGATCTCGTCCTGCATCTGCCGATGCGCTACGAGGACGAAACCATACTCCTTACCATTGCCGAAGCCACGGCCCGGGCCAATACTGGCTGGGCCGCGCAGGTCGAAGGCACGGTCACGCGCAATGAAGTGGCGTTCCGGCCGCGCAGGCAACTCGTCGTGCATATCGCCGATGACTCGGGCGAGCTGGTTCTGCGTTTTCTCAATTTCTACGGCAGCCAAGTCAAGCAGATGGCCGAAGGCGTGCGCCTGCGCGTGCGCGGCGAGGTGCGCGGTGGCTTCTTCGGCGCCGAGATGGTGCACCCGACCGTGCGCGCCGTGGCCGAGGATGAACCGCTGCCCGACCGCCTGACACCGGTGTATCCGAGCACGGCTGGTGTGGCGCAGGCCTATCTGCGCAAGGCGATCCTGAACGCGCTCACGCGCACGCCACTGCCGGAAACACTGCCGAACAGCCTCATCACTGGGCCGCTAGCGCCGCTCAAGCTGATGACGCCGGCCGATGCCGTGCGCCTGTTGCATCAACCGACGCCCGATGTCGACGAGCACAGCCTCGTCGAGCGTACGCACCCGGCGTGGCTGCGCATCAAGTTTGATGAACTGCTGTCGCAGCAGCTGTCGCTCAAGCGTGCGCAGGCCGCGCGCCGCATGCGCAATGCGCCCATCCTGCGCGACAGCGGTAAGGATGGGCTGCTCGCGCGCTTCATGAATGCGCTGCCGTTCAAGCTGACCGGCGCGCAGGCGCGCGTGTGGGAAGATATCCGTGCCGACCTTGCGCACCCGTACCCGATGCAGCGGTTGCTGCAGGGCGACGTGGGCAGCGGCAAGACCGTCATTGCCGCGCTGGCAGCGTGTCAGGCCATTGACGCCGGCTGGCAGGCCGCCCTGATGGCGCCGACCGAGCTGCTGGCCGAGCAGCACTACCGCAAGCTTTCTGCGTGGCTGGAACCGCTGGGCGTGGACATCGTCTGGCTGGCCGGCAGTCTCAAGCGCAAGCAGAAGGACGAGGCGGCCGCGCGTGTGGCGGCTGGCACGGCGCAACTCGTGATCGGCACGCATGCGCTGATCCAGGACGCGGTCACGTTCGCGCGGCTCGGCCTGGCCGTGGTGGATGAGCAGCATCGCTTTGGCGTGGCGCAACGTCTGGCGTTGCGGGGCAAGGCTGGCAATGGCGATGCGCCCGCCGCCAACGCCCAGGTGCCGCACCAACTCATGATGTCCGCCACGCCCATCCCGCGCACGCTGGCAATGACGTATTACGCCGATCTCGACGTCTCTGCCATCGACGAATTGCCGCCCGGCCGCACGCCCATCGTCACGCGCCTGGTGAACGATGCGCGCCGCGACGAAGTGATTGAACGCATCTACGCTGCCGCACGCGAAGGTCGGCAGGTCTATTGGGTTTGCCCGTTGATCGAAGAGAGCGAGGCGCTGCAGCTGCAGACCGCCGTCGACACCTTCGAGACGCTTTCCCAGAGTCTGGAAGGTTTGAAGGTGGGTCTCGTGCACGGACGACTGCCATCCGCCGAGAAGGCCGCCGTGATGAGCGCCTTCGCCGGCGGCGAGCTGCACGTGCTGGTGGCCACCACCGTCATTGAAGTCGGTGTGGATGTGCCCAATGCCTCGTTGATGGTGATCGAACATGCCGAGCGCTTTGGCCTTGCGCAGTTGCATCAGCTACGCGGGCGGGTGGGGCGTGGCACGGCGGAATCGGTGTGCGTGCTGCTGTATCAGGCGCCTCTGTCGCCGACGGCCAAGCAGCGTCTGCAGACCATGCGCGAGACCACCGATGGTTTCGAAATCGCCCGGCGCGATCTGGAGATCCGCGGCCCCGGCGAATTCCTCGGCGCGCGGCAGTCGGGCGAAGCCATGCTGCGCTTTGCCGATCTGAACCACGATGCTTGGCTCGTCGAATTTGCCCAAGGAGCGGCGGACGACATGCTGGCCCGCTTTCCAGAAGCCGTCGACACCCATCTCAAGCGCTGGCTGGGCGAGCGCGAGCACTACCTGCGCGTTTAAGGCCGGCGGCGCACAGTTTTTTAGTGCGCCAACTGGGCCTGCTTGCGCAAGCGCTTGGCGGTGTACATCTCGCGATCGGCCTGATCAAGCAGGGCCGTGATCTCGGTGCCGTCTTCGGGCATCACCGCCACGCCGATGCTCACGCGCAGATCCAGCGGCTGGCCTTCGAACACGTACGGTTGCTGCACCTCCTCAATGAGCCGCTCGCTTTGCGCCTGCGCATCGGCCCGCGCGACAATGCCCGGCAGGATCACGGCAAACTCGTCACCGCCCACGCGCGCCACCGTGTCGGAGCGCCGTGCAGTGCGGCCCATGCGCTGTGCGGTCTCGCGAATGGCTGCATCACCGGCACGGTGGCCATGGCGATCATTGATGAGCTTGAGATTGTCCATGTCGACATTGAGCACACCCAAGCCGCCATGCGCGCGTTGTGCCAGATGGATCGACTGCCGCAGGCGGTCATAGAACAGCGCGCGGTTGGGGAGGTCGGTCAGCGCGTCGTGCGTGGCGCGCAGATATAACTGATCACGCTCTGCGTTGGCGGCGTGGAACATGGCCGCCGCGATCAGCTCGGACATCAATTCCAACACGCTGATGTCGCTTTCGCTGAAGGCGCCTACCTCCGGTGCCACCAGCTTGAGCACGCCGACCGTGGTGTCGAGATGCCGCAGCGGCGTGACCACCATCGAGCGCAAACCCACGCGGCGACAGGCTTCGCGGTCGACGCGCGCGTCGGTTTCGGAGTCTGTGCATTGCAGGATTTCGCTGGTCTGCACGCACAGACCCGACAGGCTTCCCTTGCGCGCCAGGCGCAGGCCCAGCAGCGTTTCGGTCAGGCCCGAAGTGGCGCAGTACACCATCTCATCGCCTTCCGCCAATTCGACGACCGCCCCCGTCGCGCACGTCAGATGCTGTGCCCGCTCGGTGACCAGCGCCATGATCGCGCCCAGATCCGTGCCCAGCTTGGCGATCTCTGACTGTGCTCGCACGATTTCAAGGAGCGTGGCGGGGTTTTGCAGATGCGGGTGGTCGAACGGCATGAGGCGCGGCGCGGGTGTAGCAGTGAGTCGGGCGATTTTAGCCCGTCACCCGAACGGCATAGACCGAAATGTCGCCGGGTTGAGGCGCCGTTACAACTTTCGTATGCACTGCGGCGGTGCGGGCAGAATCGGCAGGCCGCAAGACGTTGAGGTCGCAGGGTTCTTCGTCGAATGCCCACTCTTAGGGTTTAGCCGACGGCCGGCTCCAGCCGTATCAGCGTGATCTCCGACGGCGCCCCGAACCGCTTGGGCGGGCCCCAATATCCCGTGCCTCGGCTGGTGTAGATCCACAGGCGCCCGAGCTTGTGCAACCCAGCCGTAAAGGGCTGCTGCAGCGGAACAAACAGGCTCCACGGCCAGAACTGGCCGCCATGCGTGTGCCCCGATAGTTGCAGGTCGAAGCCGGCCTCTGCAGCGGCAGGAGCGCTGCGCGGTTGATGCGCGAGGAGGATGGTGGGCGTCACGCCGGACGGCGATCCCGCCAGCGCCCGCGTCGGATCGCTCGCATGCGCAGCGTCGAACTTGCCAGCACTGAAATCGGTTACCCCCGCGATCACCAGCGGCGCGCCGTCGTGTTCAAGCACCGTATGCTCGTTCATCAACACCCGCATGCCGAGCCGCTCGAACTCAGACACCCAAGGGCCGACGCCCGAGTAGTACTCGTGATTGCCCGTCACCGCAAAAACGCCATGCCGAGCCGACATGCCGGCCAGCGGCGCGATATGCGGACGCAGCACGTCGACCTCGCCGTCCACCAGATCGCCCGTCACGGCGATGACATCCGGTTGCAGCGCATTGAGCCGATCGACCACGCCGGCCACATACGCTCGCTTGATGGTGGGGCCGACATGCAGATCAGTGATTTGCGCGATGGTGAAGCCGTGCAGCGGCGCTGGCAGGTCCGCAATGGGCACCGTCACCCGAGCGACGCGGGGGATGCGGCGCGCATTGACATAGCCGATCAGCGTCACCAGCAAGGTGAGGGCGACGACGAGCAGGGCCGAGTCGTGGCGATAAGTCTGTGGCAGCGCGATCAGCGCAACGTCCCGCAGCAGCGTCAGGACCAGCAGCGACGAAAATAGGCCCATCAGCAACGCGCCAAACCAGCTCACGCGATCCGCCAGCGAAATCGGGCGGATCACGAAGCGCGCCGCCATCCCAGTCGGGATCATCACCGTCGATACGAGCAGGAAGATCACGCCTGCAGCCCAGCCAGCGCCGTTCCAGCCCAGATCCGGCAGGAGCCGCCATCCGATGTAGAGGTGCAGCGCTGCCATGAGCGCCACTGTCGTTGTCAGAAAGCGGCGCCTGCCGCGGGGCAGGGATCGGCTGCCGTTAGGTTCGTCACTCATGCTGGGGCGGCTCCTTATTGTTTCGTTGAAACGCATTCACGGAAGATGGGGCGGATGGCAGCGTTGTCAATGCCGGGGCCGCCGTTCGAACTCCAAGCAACATCGCACGTCCCTTGGTAAAATCTATCGATATCCCCAAGCCGATTGATCGTCATGACGCTCACTGAACTGAAATACATCGTCGCCGTCGCGCGGGAACGCCACTTTGGGCGTGCCGCCGAGGCCTGCTTCGTCTCGCAACCGACGCTGTCGGTCGCCATCAAGAAGCTGGAAGACGAACTGGCCGTGCAGATTTTCGAGCGCGGCGCGTCGGAAGTGAGCGTTACGCCTGTCGGCGAGCAGATCGTCACACAGGCGCAGCGTGTGCTTGAACAGACGATGGCGATCCGCGAGATCGCCAAGCAGGGGATGGACCCGCTGGCGGGGCCGCTGCGCCTGGGGGTGATCTACACGATCGGGCCGTATCTGCTGCCCTCGCTTGTCAAGCAGATGATCGACACCGTCCCGCAGATGCCGCTGATGCTGCAGGAGAACTTCACCGTGCGGCTGGTGGAGCTGCTCAAGCAGGGCGAGATCGACTGCGCCATCATGGCCGAGCCGTTTCCCGAGGCTGGTCTGATGACGGTGCCGCTGTACGACGAGCCCTTTGTCGTGGCGGTGCCGCGTGGTCACGAGCTGGCCAAGGCGTCGTCGGTGGACCCGGAGGCGCTCAAGCAGCAGACCATGCTGCTGCTGGGCAACGGGCATTGCTTCCGCGACCACGTGCTGGGCGTCTGCCCGGAGTTGTCGCGCTTTTCGCAGAACGCGGACGGTATCCAGAAGACGTTCGAAGGTTCGTCACTGGAGACGATCCGCCATATGGTTGCCAGCGGTGTGGGCATTACGGTGCTGCCGCGTACGTCGGTGCCGAGCATGCAGCCTGCCGCCACCGACCTGCTGAGTTACGTGCCGTTCCAGGAGCCGGTGCCCGACCGCCGCGTTGTGCTGGCATGGCGCAAGAGCTTCACTCGCATCGCTGCGATTGAAGCGGTGGCCAAGGCGGTCGCGCAATGCAAACTGCCCGGCATCAAGCTGTTGCCGCCCACCCCGCTGATTCACTGATCCTCCGTGGTGCCAGTTGGCCGTTGTCGGCTTAGCGAAGGGAATTAGAAAAAGCGACGCTTTTTCGCTGAGAATTAGCGAAGTTGGCTAGAAAAAATAGCGAAGCTGATCAGATTGCCATGTGGCGTTCGCAGTTCCCTTCCTCGTTCTTGTTGGAGGGCGGGTGGTGACGGGAAAACTGCCTTAAATGCTTCATTGTTGGATCCTCAGGCGCTCGCCGTAAATGGCAGCTAGCCACGTCACTGAAGAAGCAGAGGCCACAGATTAGTGCGCTGGAAGGTTGGAGGCCTATCAGATGTCCCTAGACTGCGATAGGCTCGTGTTGGTTTTGTACTCCTTGGTCCACATATCCCCGGGGTTTCCGCTTAGATGAACGAGCGTCAACCGGCGTGAATGCCGACGCGTCACGGCGGAGCACAAAGGATGGCTGTCCATAGCTTAGTGTCCCATCGCCACACGATAGCGGCAGTTGTGACGCCTACAAATATGCACAAGACAAGCAGAGCTCGGACTTTGCGCCGCGTGATAAACCGCATAGCTCACCGCCTTAACTGACAAAAAACGCTGCCTACCGCATGGTGCATGTCCAATTGCGGGCCACGCCCGAGGCGGAGCACTTTACATGCCGCGGAAGCAACGTCAAGAAATGACAGGAGCCAGGACGCCGGGTGTGCGCCCAGTTTCAATAATGCGTGAGCAATCTCCCGCGCTACCCCACGTTCATCGGCAACAACACCATCTGTTTGCCCTGCACGTGTAGGCGCGTCTGGATCTCAAGCGGCGTCTGGTTGTGCAACCAGGCGGTCAGGAAATTGACCTGTTTGAAGATGAGCTTGCTGGCAAAGCACACGCTGTTCGGGAAGGCGTCCATCGTGGTTTCGGCCAGGCGCGTGAATTCCGCAATCGGGTGCGTGCCGAAGGCGATGCGGTAGTCCGCCGCCATGCCGTGGCGCCGGCAGTGCGCCACGTAGTACGCCAACGATGCGCTGATGGTCTGGCGCAGGTGGTCCAGATGTTCAGCGCCTTCATAGCTCTGTGCGTCCACCTCGCCCACGGCCAGGAAGATCACGTTCTTGAAGTGGCCGGGAAACAGCCGGTTCACCCACAGCAGCGCATGCATGCTCGCCCCAAGATGCTTGCCGACCAGCAGAATGGCAGTCGGCTGTGAAGGGTCTGGTTTGGCCGGGGCGCTGCTTTCGTCCACCGCAGGGGGGGCTCCGCCAAACAACGCATCTTCCTTGGCGATCTGTGCGCGGGTTTCGTCATAGTGCCGCCGGATCAGGACGCACAGCGCCACGACCGCGCTGGTGACCAGCACTGTCAACCAGCCGCCCGCCGTGAATTTCTCGACCAGCGTGATAACCAGCACCGTGCTGGTGACCGACAGGCCCAGGGCGGACAGTGCGAAGTGCTTGAGCCAGTTGCCACTGTCCTTGCGGCGGCGCCACCAGTACGTACACAGGCCCAGCAGTGACAGGCTGAACGTCAGAAACACGTTGATGCTGTACAGCACCACCAGCACCGCCACCTCGCCGTGCGTCCACAGCAAGATGATGACGCTGGCCACGCCCATCACGATGATGCCGTTCTGCCGCACCAGCCGCGTCGACAGATCGCGGAAATGCCGCGGCACCCAGGAGTCTTGCGCCATGTTCGACAGCACCGCAGGGCCATCCAGAAAACCCGTCTGCGCGCCCACCAGCAACAGGCCCGCCTCGAACGCCAGCACGGCTGCCAGCAGCACACTGCGCGCAAGCGCTGAGTCGAGCCCCATGTGGTCGATCACGCTGCCGAACACCACCGCGTTAAGCGTCTGGCCTTCCACTGGCTTGGCCTGCCACAGCATGTACAGCAGGATGATGCCGCCCGCCGTAAAGGCCAGCGACGTCGCCATGTACAACATGGTGCGCTTGCCGGCAGGCACGCGCGGCTCGGCCAGCATGTTGACGTTGTTCGAGACGGCTTCCAGGCCGGTATAGGTACCGCCGCCCATCGAGAACGCGCGCATCAGCAAGCCGAGCATCACCAGCGGCCCAAGCGCCTGTGACATGCCATGCGCCTCGCTGACTGCGTCCGGCACTACCGTCACCAAGTGGTCGCCGTGCACGGCCACGCCATAGACGATCAACCCGAGATGCAGCACCACAAAGCCGATGAAGATCGGCAGCAACACCAGGATGGATTCCCGCATGCCCCGGAAGTTGAGCCCGGTCATCAACACGACCAACACGATTTCGGTGCCCAGCTTGAACGCTTGCGCGCTCACGGGCAGCAGGCTGAAGAACGCGTCCACGCCGCTTGCCAACGAGGTGGCGACGGTCAACACGTAGTCCACCAGCAGCGCCGCCCCCGACACCAACCCGGGGCGCGGCCCGAGTAGTGCCGTGGCCACCCGGTAGCCACCCCCGCCGGTCGGGAACAGCTCGATCACCTGGTTGTAGCCCAGCGCGATGATGAACACCGTGGCAGCCGTGGCCAGCGCGAGAAACAGCGCGAGCGGCGTGTGCTGGCCCAGCGCCAGAAAGGCTTCTTCCGGGCCGTAGCAGGAGGAAGACAACCCATCCGCCCCCAGCCCGACCCACGCCAGCAACGGCGTCACCGCAATGGCATGGCGTGTGCGCGGGTCCAGCGGGTCCAGGGGCTTACCCACCAGCAGTTGCCACATCTTGGTCATGCTTGCCATGGCGTCTCCGTGCAGCGAGTGGTCTTATGGGGGCCAAGTTGGCTGTACTGCTCAATCTAGAGCAGCGTCCGCACAAATGCCACCGATGCCTGCCAAGGCGGCCTTTGCCCGTGAACTGGCTTAAACAGGGCATCCAGGGTGGTTTGTTTACGCGATTTTTTCACGCGCGGGTGATCTCTCTACACGTTTTTGACGGTCGGCTGGCTACGCTTCAGCTATCACCACTACGCGGGCGCCATGCGCCATCATCGAGATGGACATCCTAGCCAGATGGTTGCTCGGCATCGGCGCCATGGTCGCCGTTATCGCATTGTTCATCGCTGTCTACCTCACGGATCGGCGCGCGGAGGAACGCTATGGTCGCGCCATCGAGCAGCACGGCGCTTCGGACTCGAACACGGCGGACCTGTCTTAACGAAGCGCTCAGAGCCCAACGTATCCCGGTACCCGCAGGCAACCACCCGACTCACCCTGCCGCCGGCCGATCAACGTGATCAAACCTTGCCATGCTGAAACTTCTCGTACCGGTTAACGGCTCCCGCCACGCACTGGATGCCGTGCGCCACGCCGCCTTCCTCTGCCAAGATCGCTGCGCGTCGGACATCGTGCTGCTGAACGTGCAGGCGCCACTCGAAGGCGGTCGCGCCAGCGCTTACCACTCACTGGAGGCGCTGCGCCAGCTCGAAGAACAGGACGGAGAAGCCGCGCTTCGACAAGCGCGCGCCATCCTGGACGATGCCGGGGGCGCGTTACGTGGCGCAGATCCGAGTCGGCCGCGTGGCCGAAACGATCGCCCAGAGCGCTGCGGCCAATCAATGCGACATGATCGTGATGGGTTCAGCAGCGCGTACCCCCCTGGGCTCTTTGATCAGAGCCAGGCTGTCAAATCGGCTGATGCGCTTATCGCGCATCCCGGTGATGTTGGTGCGCTGAATGCAGATATCTAGCCCTATGGCCGTTGTATGCGCGATACGCGAAGAAATTTCTTGTCCAATTTGGTCGGAGTTGCTAACCTGCGCGCCGTCACAACTACGGATTAATTTCCATGGACAGTTGTTCTAGTCGATCTTCGATCGCACATTGAACGGCTAGACAGTCTCGGCGTGCCGCGTGCGCACCTCACCACTGCCTAGCCGCATTGCACGGCGGGCAGTGGCACTTGTGTGGGTTCTCTACGCAAGTCTCTTCCCCAATTCGATTGTTTTACCGACACGGCCATGTGGCTGCGTGCGCGCTTGCGTGCGTGGTTTCCTGGGAGGGCCGTGGTCGGCTCGTGCCTACGTTCGTCATAGAAGCGAACGGGGGAGGTCTCATGTTGTTTCTTTCGATGCTGCAATACGCTTGGGTCGCAGTACGTCCGCTGGTTCTGGCACGCGCCGCAGCGCTTGGCCGTCCAGCGTTGTTGGCTGTGATCACGCTGCTGTCGGTTTGTGCGCAGGCTGCCCGCGCGGAAGAGGCCCCGGTTGCCGATGCACCGCTGATCGCCAGTGGTGAATTGGGCGATCGCTTTGGATTCCATGGCCAATCGACGTGGGTCTGGCAAGCCAAGCCGGCATTCAACGCGCCGTACAGCGGCGACAACAGCCTGACACCGGGCCGCGCCACCAGCTATTCCTTCAGCACCACGCTGGATTTGGGCATGCGGCTGTGGAAGGGCGGGGAGTTCCACTTCAACCCGGAAGTGGTGATGGGCAAGGCTTTCTCCGATCTGCATGGTTTGGGCGGCCCAACCAACGGGGAGTTGGCCAAGGTCACTGGCACCGACCCGACGCTGTATCGCGCCCGTGTTTTCATGCGTCAGACCTGGGGACTGGGCGGCGATACGGAAAAGGTCGACGCCGACTTCAACCAGTTCGCCGATGTGGTCGACAAGCGCCGCGTGGTACTGACCGTGGGCAACCTGCCAGTGCTCGATGTGTTCGATGCCGTGGAACATGCGCATGACCCGCGCACACAGTTTCTGAACTGGTCATTCATGACGCATCCATCTTTCGACTATCCCGCCGATGCGCGCGGCTACAGCTGGGGCGTGGCGCTGGAATATATCGACAGCGAACTCGGCTGGGCTGTCCGCGCAGGCCGTTTCCTGCAACCGGTGGAGTCCAATGGTTTGCCGCTCGACACGCGCTTTCTCAAGCACTATGGCGACATGCTCGAGCTGGAAAAGAGCTACACGCTGTTCGGCCAGGAGGGCAAGGTGCGCCTGCTGGGTTGGCGCAACTTAGCGCGCATGGGCCGCTTTGATGATGCGATTGCGCTCGGGCAGGCCACCGGTGCCGCGCCAGACCTGAGCCAGGTGCGGCGCGAGCACGCCAAGGTGGGCGTGGGCCTGTCGTTCGAGCAGAAAGTGGGCGAAAACCTGGGCCTGTTCACCCGCCTGAACTGGTCGGATGACAAGACTGAGACCTATGCTTTTACCGAGGCGGGCCGCAACGTGTCGTTCGGCGGTCTGCTCAAGGGCACGTCCTGGCGGCGGCCGAATGATGTGCTGGGAGCGGCCTTTTCGCTCAACATGCTGGGCCCGGATCATCGTGCCTATCTGGCGGCGGGCGGCAGCGGCGCCTTCCTGGGTGACGGCGCACTGAACTATGGCCACGAGCGCATACTCGAAGTGTTCTACAGCTTTCAACCGGTCAAGGGCATCACGCTCAGCCCCGATTTTCAGTTGATCCAGAACCCCGGTTACAACCGGGACCGCGGGCCTGCCAAGTTCTTTGGCATTCGTGCCCACGCGGAGTTCTAACGCCTACGGAGGACCCATATGGACAGTCCGAGTCGACCTTATCCGACAACCACATCAGTTTCCCACTAGGCCAGTCCGCCGCACGGTTTTCCCTGCTGCTGACTTGCCGCCCAGGCAAGGCAGCGGTGTCTGCATCGCTCCTTGATTGTTTGAATCTGCCGCCAGGGTAAGACGACCCCTGTGCGGCGATTGCCGCATGCCATGCACCCGTCGTGCGCATGTGGCGAGGAGTACCTATGCGCAAATTCAACATCCCCGCCCGTCGTTTCTCGGCAATCGCGCTGCCGTTCAGCTCGCCGTTCGTGCAGGCCCGGGCCGGTGCGCCCGAGCGTGCCAACGCCGTGCCCGCCACCTCCAACCGGCGTGCTGACGACGGTGGGCAGCCGCTCTCCAACCACGGCTACGCTGCCGCTGCCGTCCGGCTGTCGCGCACCTATTGGTAACCGGTGGGTCATCCAATCACCCAATAACAAATCGGAGGTCGCTATGACCCAACTGACTTCGGGCATCGACACACCACCACGTCATGCCGCTCTCGACGACGCCCATGTGGGCGACATCCGTGGGGCGCTCGGCACCATCGCCCACCATGACACCGGCGCGCGTGATAGCTGGCGTGCGCGCTTGCGTACATTGCTCGCCATCCTCGGGCCCGGCCTGATCGTGATGGTCGGCGACAACGATGCCGGCGCCTTCGGCACCTACACGCAGGCCGGGCAGAACTACGGCACCACGCTGCTCTGGACGTTGCTGCTGCTGATCCCTGTGCTGTACGTGAACCAGGAGATGGTGCTGCGCCTGGGCGCCGTCACGCGCGTCGGCCATGCGCGGCTGATCTTTGCGCGCTTCGGCAAGTTCTGGGGCAGCTTCTCCGTCATCGACCTGTTTCTGGTGAACGCGCTGACCTTGGTGACGGAATTCA
Source organism: Ralstonia sp. GX3-BWBA (assembly GCF_003290055.1). Taxonomy (NCBI): domain Bacteria; kingdom Pseudomonadati; phylum Pseudomonadota; class Betaproteobacteria; order Burkholderiales; family Burkholderiaceae; genus Ralstonia; species Ralstonia sp. GX3-BWBA. The sequence goes on from NZ_QMKS01000002.1 coordinate 192,391, forward strand.
TCGGCATCAGCCTGGCGCTGGAGTATCTCGGCATCCCGCGTCATTGGGGCGTGTGTGCAGCGGCCGCGCTGGTGATGCTGGCCGCCTCCACGGGCGACTTCCGCCGCTTCGAGCGCTTTGCGCTGCTGCTGGTGGCGGGCAGCCTCACGCTTATTCCCATCTTTGTGATGGTGCACCCGCCGATGGGGCAGGTGGCGCGCGACTTCTTCGTGCCTGCTCTACCGGCCGGTGCACCGCTGGCGGAGGTAATGCTGCTGATCATCGCCATCGTGGGGACGACGGTGGCGCCGTGGCAGTTGTTCTTCCAGCAGAGCTACGTGATCGACAAGCGGATCACCGCGCGCTTCATCCGCTATGAGCGAGCGGACCTGTGGCTGGGCATCGTGCTCGTGATTGCCGGTGCCGTGGCGATAATCGCCTTCAGCGCGCAGGCCTTCCACGGTACGCCAGAGTTTGGCAACTACACCGATGCACTGGGCACGGCGAAAGGGTTGGAAGCGCACTCGGGCCGCTGGGCCGGTGTGCTGTTTGCGATCGCGCTGTTGGACGCCAGCATCATCGGCGCATGCGCGGTGTCGCTGTCCACGGCCTATGCTATCGGCGATGTGTTCGCTGTACGGCATTCGCTGCATCGCAAGCCGACGGAGGCCAAGGGTTTCTATGCGATTTACTTCGGGCTGACGCTGCTGGCCGCAGGGTTGGTGCTGACGCCGGGTGTGCCGCTCGGGCTGTTGACCAACGCGGTGCAATCACTGGCCGGCGTGCTGCTGCCGAGCGCGACGGTGTTCCTGCTGCTGTTGTGCAATGACAAGGCTGTGCTGGGCCCCTGGACGAACGGCCGCGCGATGAACATCTTCACCGGCGGTGTGGTGGCGGTGCTGGTGATGCTCTCCGTCATCCTGACGGCGGCGGTGCTGTTTCCCGGCATCGGCGAATTCGAGATCGGCGCGATCCTGATCGGCGGTTCGCTCATCGCCATTGTCATGTCGCTGGTGTTGTGGCACATCGAGCGGCGCAGTCATCGACCCCAGCATCCACTGCGCGTGAGCGTGCTCGATCGCGACCACTGGACCATGCCGCCGCTGGAGCAGCTCACGCCAGCACGTTGGACACCGCTCAAGCGCACGTGGATGTTTGTGCTGCGGGCTTATCTCGTGGTGGCCGCTGGACTGGTGCTGGTGCGGATCGCTGGGCTGGTGACGGGATGAGGCTAGGCCAACAGCCTACATACATCTTGCCTCACGCGCCGGGTAGCTGAAGCGGTTTTGAGTCCAGTTTGCCAACGGGGACAAGGGGTTGCTCGCAATCCCGGATGTTCACGTATACGTGCGCGTCCTTTTTCAACGGGCTGTCGAGAGGCAGTTGCACCACCACGTGTTGCAGTTTATGGCTGCTATGCATATATCTGCCGGCCGTGGTTCCGAAGTCGAACCTTACGACAGCAACCGGAGGATACGCTGCAGACAGGTCTCGCCTTTGGCGGCACAGCGCTCCGAACCGCCCCAGATCCGCTGGTGCACCAATCTTTTCGATTTCTCCGAGTCTCCATCCCTCGTCGTAGGCATATTTGCCTTCATAGATAGTCGAGCAACCGGCGAGGGACATGACCAGCATTGTGCTCATGGTGCGCATCTGCAGTGCGGAAGGAAGAGAGCGCATTCTGAGAACTCCTACCATCATCTGCCTCTTGATACTCCATTTGGACCTATGGCCACGAACCTGTTCGATAGGCATAGCGCATACTTGAAAAGTCCTGCCCTCCATTCAGTGTAGGTCACGTCTCCCACACAGTGATACCGTACAAATCACAGTGCGCTATTTGTCGAACGCGGTAAAAGAGGAAGACCGACAGAGTGAAAACGAAAACGCATCTCATGCAGGTTTTCGTTTGCGTCACCGGGTTATTCGGAAAAACGCATGCACGACGTCTATGCTTCGGCTGCCAGAAATTGGAGCCCCCCATGCAACACACTCGCTTATCCAGCCTTGTTGGAGTCATCGCAACGGTACTGGGTCTAACTGCGCTTCCGGCGTATGCCGTCCTTCCTGATGAGATTCAGGTCTACACCGGTGACATCAACGCGCCCGGCGAGTTTGGACTGGAGTTGCATCTGAACACGACGCCAAGCGGCATTGGAGAACCGTCTTATCCGCGCGAGGTCACGACACCGCATGGCTGGCGGGGCACTGCTGAATTCTCTTACGGCTTGACGCCTTCGGTGGAACTCGGTGTGTACGTCCCAACCGCGCTCACGCGCGAAAATACCTACTACGTCACTGGGCCAAAGGTGCGCGTCAAATGGATGCCCGTCCGACCCGAAGACGGTGTCGGTTACTTCGCTGGTCTCAACGTCGAGCTTGCTCATGTTGCAAGTCGCTTTGAGCAATCACAACAAGCGGTAGAGCTCCGGCCGATTTATGGCTATCAGAATGAGCAATGGCTATGGGCGCTCAACCCGGTGCTCGACTGGAATCTCTCCGGCCAGGATCGCAGTGGCGTGCCTGAATTCGCCCCGGCCCTCAAGATCGCCCGTACGGTGTCCACAGGCATTCGTGCCGGATTGGAGTACTACGCCGGTCTGGGTCGCGTCGACCATGTCTTGCCATTATACGAACAGCAGCACACGGCCTTTCTCGCGTTTGACGTGGATCGCAAGCCGTTCGTTTTCAACTTTGGCGTGGGCAGAGGCTTAACGCGCGCCACCGACCGGTGGACGTTCAAATGGATCTTTGAAGTCCCATTGAGTTAACCGTCAGCCCTCAGCGAGAAGGCTGGCGCCTCATCGGTTTTAGCGCCGTGCGACGTCAGCGTTGGGCCGGTTCCACCACCCGCCACCTAGGGCTTGAAACAGCGCTGCCGTATCGGCGAATCGGTTTGCACGCGCCCCAATCGTGGCTTGCACAGCAGTCTGGTAGGCCTGTTCTGCATTCAGCACAGCGAGGATGTTGACCTGGCCGATCGCGCGCTGCCTATCCGTGATGTTTAGAGTTCGGTGTGCTGCCTGTTCGGATCTGAGCGCGGCTTTCAGCACGTCGGCATCGGCATCTAGCGCGTGCAGGGTATCGGCGACGTTCTGGAATGCAGTGATGACGGTGCCACGGTACTGCGCCTCCGCTTGATCGACCCCCGCATCGGCTGCCCGTTTTTTCGCCAGCATCGCACCACCATCGAAGAAGGTCTGCGCCACATTGCCGACCAGGCTCCAGAAGACGTTGCCGTCCCGGAACATCTGGCTGAAGATTTCTGCGGTGCCGCCCTTGGTGCCGGTGATCGTCAGTTGGGGCAGCATATTGGCGATCGCCACGCCCACCTGCGCTGTTGCGGCGTGCAGCTGTTCTTCGGCTGCGCGCACGTCAGGGCGCTGCCGGACGAGATCCGATGGCAGCGACACGGGCAAGTCCTGCGGCAGCGTGAAGTCTGCAAAGGTGAACGTCTCGGCGATGCCTTCGCTAGGCAGCTTGCCGGCCAGTGCAGCCAACAGATCGCGCTGAACCGCCAGTTGCTTTTGCAGGTTGGGTAGCGCCTGCTCGGCCTGCGCAAGCGCCGTTTCGGCAGCTGCAATATCCAGCCCCGTTACCGCGCCCAGCGCGAACTGCTTGTGCAGGTTGTCGAGCAACTGCGTATTGATGCCGACAATGCGTTGTTGCGCTTCAATCTGCGCGCGCAGCGAGGCTTCCTGCACTGCCGCCACCACGATGTTGGACGCAAGGGTGAGGTGAGCCGCCTCCATCTGGAAGTACTGTGCCTCTTCGGTGGCCTTCAGTGATTCCACCTGCCGGCGGTTCAGGCCGAAGACGTCTGGGGCATAGCTCACCGTGAGCTGCGCGGTGTGCAGGGTGTAGATCGGTGCGCCAGAGGTGAGCGTGGGCGAAATCGTGCCGACGGCGTTTTGCTGTCGGCTCGGTTGATACGAGCCTTGCAGCATTGGGAAGAACGCTCCTTGTTGCGCGCGCGTTTGCTGCTGCGCCACGCGCAGTGCAGCCTGGGCGGCGGCCAGCGTGGGGCTGGCGGAAATCGCATCGGCAATCGTCTTGTTCAGCTTTTCTGACTGGAACGCCTTCCACCATTGATCGGAAACTGGCATCCCCGAGACAAAGCGCTGTGCTTCGCCGCCCTGCGTGGCTGCAGCCGATGTCTGCTGCGGCAGCGGCTTGGGCGTATAGCCAGTCACTTTCGGAGCATCCGGAGTCTTGAAATCCGGTCCGACCGCGCAGGCGGCGGTCAACAGGCATGCCGCCGCCACGATGGTCAGGCGCAGAAGAACAGTGGCGGACGATGGCATGCCGTGGGCAGTGTTGGCGGGCATGGAAGCACCCAGTTTGGTCGAATGGCGCCGATTCTATGGGGGCGTCGAATCGTTGCGAACTGTGATTCATCACAGTAGACCGCTCCACGTGCGGGCAGCATCATGCGGGCAAAATTTCTATCAACTGGGGTACTGCTGTGCAGGTTGATTACAAGTCCGCAGCCATTGGGGGCGTTGTCGCCGGGTTGGTCGTTGGCGGCCTGATGTGGGGAATCTGGGGGCAAAAGCGCTCGGAAGCTGCGCCCACACCATCGTATGCAGCCGCGCCGGTCACCGTGCCAGCGCCACCCTCACGCGATGGGCAGGCCGTGACCTTGAGCCAGGGCCAATTGCAGTACATCAAGGTTGCGCCCGTAGAGTTGCGCGAATTCGCCAACCGGCGCGAGGCGGTGGGCAATATCGACTTCAACGAGGACCGCGCTGTGCAGGTCTTCACGTCGTACCAAGGCAAGATCCGCAACACCTACGCCAAGGTGGGCGACATCGTTGCCAAGGGCAAGCCGCTGTTCGATATCGACAGCCCTGATCTGGTGCAAGCGGAATCCACGCTGATTTCCACTGCTGGTACGCGCAAGTTGACGACTGATGCGCTCGCTCGTGCGCGCCAGTTGTATGAGATCCAGGGCCTGGCACAGAAGGATCTGGACCAGGCTATCTCCGACCAGCAAGCCGCCGAGGCGGCCTACAAGGCCGCGCGTGAAGCCCTGGCTGTGTTCGGCAAGACGCCCGCACAGATGGACCAGATCGTGCAGACGCGCAAGACTGATTCGCTGCTGACGGTGGTGAGCCCGATCTCGGGCCAGGTGACCGCGCGCAGCGCGCAGCCAGGCTTGCTCTTGCAGCCCGGCAACGGTACGGCGCCATTCACGGTGGCTGATGTGTCCACCATGTGGATGCAGGCGTTCGTGCCGGAAGCCGATGCACCGCTGCTGCACGTCGGCCAGCCGGTCAAGATTCACGTCATGGCGTTCCCAAGCCGGGTCTTCAACGGCAAGATCACCACCGTGGGTGCATCGGTCGACGCCAACACGCACCGCATCCTGGTGCGTTCGGAAATCGACGACCCGAAGCACGAACTGCGCCCCGGCATGTTCACTTCATTCGACATCACCACCGGCGCGCCCATCCAATCCCCAGCGTTGGCGATGGACGGCGTGGTCCGCGAAGGCGACGGCACCATGACCGCGTGGGTTACGACCGACCGCAAGCGCTTTGCGCCGCGCGTGATCAAGCTTGGCCTGGAGCAGGATGGCTTTGTGCAGGTGCTCGAAGGCCTGAACGCAGGCGAGCTGGCCGCCAACGAAGGGGCACTGTATCTGAGCACGGCTGCCTCCGGCAGCGTCAATAGCGCTAATTGAGGGGAGTTCACCGTGCTCAAAGCGATTCTGAAGCTGTCGCTGCTGCGACGGCCGCTGATCCTGTTGTTCCTGCTGGCGTTCGTGACGGCAGGGCTGTTCGCGTATTCCAAGCTCAACATCGAGGCGTACCCCAACCCCGCTCCCGTCATTCTCGAAATCACGGCGCAAACGCCCGGTCTGTCGGCCGAAGAAATGGAGCGGTACTACACCGTGCCGATGGAGATCGGCCTCGCGGCGACGCCCGGTGTGGAGAACATCCGCTCCACGTCGTTCTATGGGTTGTCGTTCGTGCGCGTGACCTTTAAGTACGGGATCGACTACTACTTTGCTTACACGCAGGCGGCACTTGCCCTCCAGCAGAACGTCAGCCTGCCCAACAATGTGCAGCCGCAAATTCAGGCGTCCAGCCTGGTCGGGGAAGTGGTGCGCTATCAGTTGAAGGGCCCGCCCCACTTTGGCCTGACCAACCTGCGCACCTTGCAGGATTGGGTGTTGCAGCGCCGCCTGAAGACCGTACCGGGCGTGGCGCAGGTCGTCAGTTGGGGAGGCACGACCAAGGAGTACGACGTCGAGGTCGACCCGAAGAAGCTGGAAGCCTATGGCGTCACCCTGCCGCAGATGATGACGGCGCTCGGTAACGCCAATATCAACGTCGGCGGGCGCACGATCAACTTTGGCCAGCAGTCAGTCAACATCCGCGGCGTGGGTCTGATCCAAGACGTGAAGGACATCGACAAGATCGTCCTTACGCAGACCAATGGCGTGCCCGTGCAGGTCAAGGATGTCGCGAAGACGAAGATTGGTTTCGCGCCCCGTCTGGGCATTGCCGGCCGTGACAACGAAAGCGACGTCGTCACCGCCATCGTGGTGATGAACCGCACCATGCAGACCAACGACGTGGTGGCGCGCGTCAAGGCCGAGCTGGACAAGATCAACACCGATGGCACGCTGCCGGCAGGCGTGAAGGTCGAGCGTTACTACGACCGCTCGGAGCTCGTCTCGGTCACCACGCACACGGTCATGCATGCGCTGCTGTTTGGCTGCCTGCTGGTGTTCTTCATCCAATGGATCTTCCTGGGCGATTTGCGCAGCGCCATCATCGTTAGCGCCAACATTCCGTTTGCGCTGTTCTTCAGCATCCTGATCCTCTTGCTGACCGGCGAATCCGCCAACCTGCTATCGGTGGGCGCGGTGGACTTCGGGATCATCGTGGATTCGTCGGTCATCCTGGTCGAAAACATCTTCCGCAACTTCCAGATGCCGGCGGCGGAGCAGACGCGCCTGCTGATGAGCCGTGACGCGAAGATGCTGGGCTTCCGCGTGCCGGAGCGCTTGCGCATGATTTTCGTCAGTGCGCTGCAGGTCGATCGCGCGGTGTTCTTCTCCGCACTGATCACTGTGGCCGCATTTGTTCCACTGTTCACCATGCAGGGGGTGGAAGGCCAGATCTTCGGCCCGATGGCGCGTACCTATGGCTACGCGTTGGCGGGCGCGCTTATCGCCACCTTCACGGTCACGCCGGCGCTGTGCTCGTACCTGCTGCCCAAGAAGATCGAAGAGAAGGAAACCTGGCTCGTTCGCGCGTTGCACAAGGTCTACCAGCCTGCGCTGACGTGGTCCTTGTCCAACCGGCGCATTGCCGTGACGATCGGCGCGGTCGTGCTGGCGGTAACGGCGGCGCTCATGCCGCTGCTGGGTACGGAGTTCCTGCCGGCGCTTGAAGAAGGCAACCTGTGGATTCGGCTGACGATGCCGCAAACGGCGTCGCTGGAATCGGGCGTGGTACCGGTCGCGCGCATGCGCCAGATTTTGCTCAAGCACCCCGAGGTGCGCACGGTGGTGTCGGCCCACGGTCGCCCCGACGACGGCAGTGATGCCGCGGGCTTCTACAACGCTGAATTCTTCGTGCCCCTCAAGCCGTTCGACCAATGGTCGGCGGGGATGACCAAGGAGAAGCTGATCGCGCAGATCCAGAAAGAATTCACCAGTGAGTTCACCGGGGTCGGCCTGAACTTCTCGCAGTACATCCAGGACAACGTGGAAGAAGGGTTGTCGGGCGTGAAGGGGGCCAACTCGGTCAAGATCATCGGCCCGGACCTGCAGGTGCTGGAGCGGCTTGCCGATCAGGTACAGGGCGAGATGAGCGAGGTCAAAGGCATCACAGACCTGGGCATCTTCCGCGTGCTCGGTCAACCGAACCTGAACGTGCGCATCAACCGTGAGGCGGCCGCGCGCTATGGGCTCAACACTGGGGATGTGAACACCGTGGTGCAAGCGGCCCTGTCGGGCTCTCAGGCGACCACCATCCTGGAAGGCGATCGGCAGTTTGCACTGACGGTGCGGCTGGCCCCGGAGTACCGTGCCACAATCGATGCGGTGCGCAACATCCGCGTCGCCTACTCGAACGCGAATGGCGGCAACGCCTACATTCCGCTCTCGGCGCTGGCTGACATCACGCTGGATACGGGGGCGTCGTACATCTATCACGAGAAGAACGCCCGCTATATTCCGGTCAAGTTCAGTGTACGCGGGCGCGACCTGGGCGGCACGGTGGAAGAAGCGCAGCAGCGCATCGCCCAGCACGTCAAGTTGCCGCAAGGCTACCGCATCGAGTGGGCGGGTGAGTTTGAAGAACTCGAACAGGCCAAGCAGCGGCTCGCGGTCATGGTGCCGATCAGCATTCTGTTGATTCTGGTCCTGCTCTATGGACTGTTCAATTCGCTGCGCGATAGCCTGATGGCGCTGGCCGGTATTCCGTTTGCGATCACCGGTGGGGTAGCGGCACTGTTCCTGACGGGGCTGGACTTCAGCGTCTCGGCGGCCATTGGGTTCGTCTCGTTGTTTGGTGTATCGGTCATGGACGGCATCCTGATGATCACCTACTACAACGACTTGCGCCGGGAGCGCGGCCTCCAGCCAACTGAAGCGATGTTCCATGCGGCGCAACAGCGCATGCGGCCAATGCTGATGACGGCCCTGTCGGCGTGTATCGGCCTGTTCCCGGCGGCGATTTCCACGGGCATCGGCAGCCAGGTGCAGCGGCCCCTAGCCACCGTGGTTGTGGGCGGCATGTTGGTGGGCCCGTTGATGCTGCTGGTGATCGTGCCTGCGTTGCGGATGGTATTCCTCGGCAAGGAGCCGCCTGAAGACTCGCCCCTTGAGGAAGCGCCGGTCTGAGCGATGGCCGCCGCTTCGTGCGGCGGCCCCTATGGTTTGATAATGCCCGAGCTGGAAGCCCTGACCACGGCTTCGATGCGCGTGGCGACGCCCAGCTTTTCGCGCGCATTGTCCATATGGAAATCGACCGTGCGCTTGGAGAGCCCAAGAATCGTGGCGATCTCACCCGATGTCTTGCCGCGCGCAGACCATGCTAGCACCTCGACCTCACGCTCGCTCAGTTGTACGGGCGGATGTGCGGTATGCGTGCGCGGCCGTCTGGCGAGCCGGGTCTGCACAATGCTCATCAGGATTTCGAAGTCGACCGGTTTGGTCACATAGTCATCAGCACCCAGGCGACGCCCACGCAGTTCAGAGTCGCGTTGCGCCATCGCCGTCAAAAAGACGAACGGAATTTCAGCATAACGTGGCGCGAGCGTGCGCAATTGCTCCAGCAACTCGAACCCGGTCATGCCCGGCATGCCTACGTCGCACAGCACCAGATCGGGGGCTTCGCGCAGGAGCATCGCCAGCCCGGACTCACCATCGTTCGCCGTGATCACGGTGTAGCCGTGTTCGGCCAGTTCTTCGGTGATCAACTCGGCGGTTTCAACGTCGTCTTCAATGCAGAGGATCTTGGGGTTGGCTGGCTTCATGGGGATTTCAGCTGGTGGTATGGTGACTGATGCTCCGCTCATGACGTCGTCAAGAAAAACTGCGCAGGACATTACCTATGCAATCGCCAAAAACGGTCACAGCCGCGCCAGACGGGCGGCGCTTTGGAATCGCATCGCCGTTGATCCTGCGTCCCATCCGGGTCCGGCTGACGCTGGTGTTCGTGATCTTTTTACTGCTGGTGGTCGGCGTCGGCGCTTTCAGTATCGACCAACTGGCGAGCTTCCACAGCGTATCTGCGCAGATCAGCGGGCGCTGGCTACAGAACAGCCGGATTCTGGGCGACCTCAACAACTACATCTCGGATTATCGCGCGGCCGAAGGCGATTTTCTGATCGCCTCATCACGCGCTGACCTGCGAGCCGCCGACGAACAGGTCGCCATGCTCGACAAAGCGATTGCCACGTCCCAGGCCCGCTACGACAAGATCGAACACGACAGCGCCGAGCACGAGCTTTACAGCCAGTTTGTCACCCAATGGAACACGTATCGCGAGCTTGCGCGACGGCTGATGATTTCTGCCAAGGCAGGCGACGTAGCGGGTGCTGCGCGGCTCTATCACGCGGATTCCAAACACGCATTCGACTTGGCCAACGACACCTTGGGCGTGATGACCGAACGCAGTGTCGCTGGCGCCACGGCAGAAACCGAGCGAGAGGCGCAGGCCTACCACGATGCGCGGCAACTCATCGTTGGGGCGATCGTTGTGGCGGCATGTCTGGTCGTGCTGGCCGTGATCTACCTTGTCTTTGCCGTGTCGCGCCCGATTGCCGTGCTAGTGGATCGCATGCACCGCGTTGCCAACAACGATACCCAGATCGACATCCCAGGCTTGGACCGCCACGACGAGATTGGCGACATCGCGCAAGCCGTGGCGCGTTTTCGAGAAAACACAATCGAACTGGGGCGCAGCAAAGATGTACTGACCGCCCAGGCGGCCGTATTGCAGGAGACGCTTGACAAAGAGCGCCGCATGGCCGAACTCCAACGCAATTTCATCTCAATGGCGTCGCATGAATTCCGTACGCCACTGGGCGTGATTGACGGCCAGGCCCAGCGGTTGATACGCACGCGTGATGCGTTGCAGCCCGAGGCGCTCGAAGAACGCTGCGGGAAAATCCGGGCGGCCGTGCAGCGCATGACGCACCTGATGGATCACTTGCTCGACTCTTCGCAGTGGCTGGATTCCACGACGCCAGCAGCGATGCGGCGCACCGATTTCCCGCTTGCAGCGCTTCTGCACGAGGTTTGCGAAATGCACTTGGAAGGCACGCCGAGCGCTCGGATCGAGGTGTGCATAGAGACGGATGAGCCGAACACATTCTTCGGCGATGCCCGGCTCTTATTCCAGGCCTTCAGCAATCTTGTCGGCAACGCCGTTAAGTATTCGCCGCCAGGCGCACCGGTCAGTGTGCGTATGCGCAGCGATGCCGACGGTGTGTCGGTAACTGTGGAAGACCGGGGCCTGGGCATACCAGAGCGCGATATCGAGCGCTTGTTCGAGCGCTACGTGCGCGGCGGCAACGTTGCAGGGACGGTTGGAGCAGGTGTCGGGCTTTACTTGGTGAAGCTGGTCGTGGAACTGCACCGAGGAACGATCACTGTGACCAGCGAAGAAGGCAAAGGCTCAAGATTCAACGTGTTCTTACCGCGACTGAACGGCTAGCTTGTACCGGCTGTGAGCCTGTCTACGGGATCGACGTGGGTCATGACATTGAGAACATCATGTCTTTCCATGACGCGTCGCCTTGCTTCCAGCGCGATGTCGTGACCGACCTTCACGGTTGCGGTGCTTTCGATCTCCAAGTGCGCGTCCACCAGGATCATGTCGCCCATCTTGCGTGTCCGAACGTCATGAACGCCAAGCACGCCTGGCGTGCCGAGCATTACTTGCCGAATTTCGGTCGCTGTCTCTTCATCGACGGCTCTGTCCATGAGATCGTGCAGAGCATTCGAGCCAAACTGCCACCCCATTCTGGATACCATCAGCCCCACAATGAGTGCGGCTACCGGGTCGAGCAGGTGAAATCCAAGCAAATTGCCGATGATGCCGAGTGCGACCACCAACGAGGAGGCTGCGTCGGAGCGAGCATGCCAGGCGTTCGCTATCAGCATGCTGGAGCGCACGCGCTCGGCGACGGCCAGCATGTACCGGAACAACAGCTCTTTGCTCACCAGTGCGCCAAGTGCGACCCACAAGCCAATCAACTTCACATGTGAAATTGATTCCGGATGCTCCAGCTTTGTCACCGCACTCCAAAGCATCCCGATGCCTACGCCAAGTAGCAGCAAGCCCAAAACCAGGGATGCCGCTGTCTCGAACCGAAGGTGACCATAGTGATGTTCTGCGTCCGGTTCCTTCTGGCTATGGTGTCCGGCAAAGAGGACGACGAAATCCGAAACCAGGTCGGAAAGCGAGTGAATTGCGTCGGCTATCAACGCTTGTGAATGGGCAAGAACGCCAGCAACCAGTTGCGCGGCCGTTAGGGCCAAATTGACACCCACGCTCACGAGAGTGCTGCGTTTCGCCGCGCGCTTGATGGCCGGTGTCTCGCTGTCGAAATCGATCTCGGTTGGCTGTTGCATGGTCTGGTTTGTCTGATGGTCGAGGACCGGTCACCTTGAGGGCGAGCGCCTGGATTTGTCCGCGATCATAGGTTGAGAATTGACCGTTTGGGGAATAACCGGCAGCCGCAGAAAAGAATCCGCATGAGAGGCGTTCGCATTCGCTGGTGCACTGGTGGGCACAAGTGCAATACCGGGATCCCTGATCTAGGAAAGCGGCGTTTTCAGCCACAAGCCGGATCAGATTGCCTCGGGGTCAGAAAGCCATTTGCATCGAACCGAGTGCTTCATGCCAGATGCAATTGGCAAGGGGCGAATCTAAGTCCCTATCGACCATTTTGAACATGCACGCTAAGACAATTCGTTAGTGAGTCAGCATCGGCCTTCCGAACAGCGCCGGCAGGAAATCGTCCAGAAAGAACAACACCTGAACGTTCGCGCCGACACCGCGCGTTGATCCGTGGGTCAAGGGGAGGACCAGTTCCGCTGCCACCTGCCACGTATCCTTGACATAAGCGAAGCCTGGGTTGACGGTGCCACGCGTACGCTGGCCCCGTGGTGAGTCGAATGCGAATTCGACCAACGGGACCCATTGATGGAGCGGCTCCTCTTTGGGGAGCACGCCTGGTACAAACCGATCCGTCAAATAGAGCGTGCTGTACTCCAATGCGAACCCCCAATGCACCGTGGTGACGTTGGCTGTCCTCACAGGGTTGAACTGTCGCGTCATCGGGTCGTAGCTCAAGTTGTCCGATGTTTTGCTGGTCGGCACGGCCACGCTGACGCCAGCGGTGATGCCCAACGGCCGAAGCCAAGACCACGCCTCAGGCAAGGCACCCAACCCCTGACCTACATACAGGCTGGGGGCAATGGTCGCTGACGTGCTGGCGCCGAGTCGTCTGGCGCCGGTCTGGGGCAGCCCATAGATCAGCGAGGCGGCAACAAGCGTCTCGTTCAGATCGTCTTCGTAGAGCCGGGATTTGAGAATCAGGTCGGAACCGGTTGCGCCTGGCTGGCGTGCACTGTCCCAGTCGCGCCGGATGAAGCCGCTGTCAAAGCCGATCGAGACCTCAGGTGTCAGCAACCGCGCGAATGAGACTGTCGCGCCGCGATCCGTGACGTTGCGGCTGTTGTCAGGGTGCTGCACAGCGCCGGCGGTGATGGAAAATTCGTCAGCAACAGCGGGGTCGTCGAAATTCAGCGTTCCCGGAAAGAAGCGGTTGGCTGTGGCCATCGTGGTCGCCACCGCTCAGCAGCCAGGCACTGGCGATGTTCACCAGCAGGCCGACCACCGCAATCGGGATCGCCTCACTAAAGTGGATCGGCACCGGCGAGAGGAATCGCACCACAGCCTCGTAGCCGATCAGCAGCGCGATCATCGCCAGGATGATGGCGCTGGTGAAGCCGGCCAGGTCGCCGAGCTTGCCTGTACCGAACACGAAGCGTGAGTCGTTCGCGTGGCGCCGCGCATATGTGTAGGCCAGCGCCGCGATCAGCATGGCGCCTGCGTGCGTCGACATATGCAGCCCATCGGCCACCAGGGCCAGCGAGCCAAACATGCTGCCGCCGATGATCTCAGCGGCCATCATCAGCGTGCACAGCACGATCACGGCCCATGTCTTGCGCTCGTTTTTCTCGTGCCCTGCGCCCAGGAACACGTGGTCATGACCGATACCGAACGGCGTGTCGTAGAAATTGCTCATGGCTGGCTCATTTGAAATAGCTGTGCACGACCTCGATCAGCTGCTCCTTGGCGCTGCCTTCGGCGTGTTCATGTTCGTCATCCACCTCGGTCAGGTGGGTGCGTATGTGATCTTCCAGCACGACGGCCAGCAGGCCATTCATGGCGCCGCGGCAACTCGTGATCTGCTGGAGCACGGGGGCGCACCCTTGCTCCTCCTCCAGTGCGCGCTCAATGGCATCCAGCTGGCCCCGAATCCGGCGAACGCGGTTGAGTAGCTTCTGCTTCTCACGGATGGTGTGGCTCATCGATCACCTCATTAAATATACTATAGGGGGGTATACTACATTGAGTTCGGCTGCCAAGGGAGCAACATTTGCACCGAACCAAAGGACGTAGCCCTCTGCATATATGACGGCGAAAACGTCCGACTGCGTGACGCGAGCGGGATTTCTTGCCGCCGGCCCGCAACGCCATCGGTAACGCGGTGCGTTACACCCCCGATCGATAGTCAGGAGGGCCCCGTGTGTGCACTACATAAGTTGCTCTCAGCGACCTAGACTGAAACGCGCTCAGTGCATTGAGCCCCCTCGCGATGGAGGGTCGACAAGTCAGGGTGGGGAAAGCAAGAATCCACGGATGTGTGCTTTGTGGAGCGCTTTATGCCGGTGCGCCGGATCCCTAAGAACTACCTCTTTGTCACTGGACGTCATCCCTCCCCGCTGGCGGATGAGGTCATTGAATTCGAGTCGATTCTGGAGAAGGAGTACATGCTCCTGCTGGACTCGGATCCCCAAGTGGAATCGTACGAATGTCAGCCGGTCAAAATTGCACTGTCTCGCGGCCGAGTTTATGTTCCAGATCTGCTGGTGACCTACCGCTGTTCTCCGTCGGGCAATCAGCGGTCTCCAGAATTGGTGGAAATCAAGAAGCGGGAATACCTTGATCGACACGCCGAGACGTATCGCGAGAAGTTTGCAGCGGCAACTGTCGTCGCCGAAGAGAGAGGCTGGGTCTTCGTTACCCGAACAGAGATCGACATCCGGACGCAGCACGTTCAAAACCTGAAGTTTCTGCATCGGTATCGCCATACGCCCGCGGACCCGGTCGCAGTGGAGCGCTTGCTTGCTGCGATGCGCCGGCTGGACAGTCCAACGACCCCCGAGACACTACTTGGTAGTTTGGCGGACACCTTAGAGATGCGCGCAGGCCTGATTCCCGTGCTTTGGCATCTTGTTGCTCACGGCGAAATCCAAGCGGACTTGCAGATTCCGTTGACGGATAGCACGCAGCTATTTCTACCGAGCTAGCCATGGCAAGCAAGTCGTTAGGAAAGACGCCGACTCTTCTGCCGATTAAGAAGGGCAGCAGCTACAGTCACGATGGGCGCGCATACACAATTCTCCGCTACGCCGCCTTGGACCAGGTTCTCGCACGCGAGGACGCGTCGGGAGCGATTGTCATTTTGAACATAGGGTCGCTCAAGCCTCCGTTCAGAGGCAGTGATGGCTCGCCCGAGCCCCAAGGCCAGATCGACCTCGAAGACGTATCGGATGACGACTGGGAAGAGGCGCAAAGCCGCCTAGACATCATTAGTCCTCTGCTCGCTCTTCGGCGGAATCGAAAGAAAGCAGACTACGTCGCTGTGGCAGCCGACGCAGACGTGAGTATCGCGCCGCGCCGCTGAGCAACGATTTAGCGTGAATAAGGGATCCATTCCGGATGCTGAGTGGCCTCTTGCCATGGTGCAGGTCGATCACACTCTGTTGCCCGTCATCATCGTGGACGACAAGCACCGCAAGTCGATCGGACGGGCCTGGATCACTTTGGCAATCGATGTTTTCAGCCGCGCATGTTTGGGCATGTACTTGTCTCTGGATCCACCTTCAGCGATGTCCGCGGGCATGTGCATCTCGCACGCCATGTTGGATAAGGGGGAATGGATGGCGCGGCTGGGGTGCGGAGATATTGAGTGGCCCTTCCGCGGCCCCATAGACGTACTCCATATGGACAACGCCAAGGAATTCAGAGGCAAGATGCTGGCCGTCGCTGCGAGGGAGTACCACATCGATATTCACCTCCGGCCGGTAAAGCAGCCTCGCTACGGTGCGCACATCGAGCGGCTCATGGGCACCGTATCGGAGGAGTTGAAAGAGCTCAAAGGGGCAACGTTCGCGAATCCCCAGCAGAAAGGAGAGTACGACGCCGAGGGCAATGCCTGCATGACTATCGATGAGCTGGAGAAATGGCTTGTCCTGATGTTCGCTCGATATCATCGAGACGTTCACGCGGGCATTGGCACGACGCCGCTGACCAAATGGACCGAAGGCATTCTCGGCACACGGGGAAAGATGGGCCGTGGAATCCCACCGATAGTCGCCGATCCCGAGAAGGTCCGCATCGACTTCATGCCATTCGAGGAGCGAGCGATCCGAGGAGATGGAGTTGTCAACGACAACATCCACTACTTCCACGATGTCTTGAGACCGTGGATTGGGGAACGCGATCCTGACAATCCGAAGCGAGGTAAGAAGTTCCGGTTCCGCTATGACCCACGCGACATGAGCGTGTTGTACTTCTTCGATACCGATCTCAAACGGTATCAGGCGATTCCCTATCGAGATTCGAGCTTGCCGCCGGCAAGCATCTGGGAGATACGTGCAGCCAACAATGCAGCGAAGGCTGCGGGCATGAAGGAATACAGCGAACGGGACTTGTTTGCGCTGATCGCGCGGCAGCGCGAACTCGAAGAAGCTGCCGCTGAAAAAAGCAAGGCGGCACGTCGTGCTGAGCAGCAGCGCAAACAGCAGGACAAAGCTCGCGCGCAAAAATCTAAAGACCTGCCACGGGCCTCGAAGATCGAGCCGTCCAGGCTTGCGCCGGCAGTCCGTGGGTACGACCCAGACGATATTCAGGCACTGTGACCTGCTCCCCGCGATTAGTACGCTGACGATGTAGAGTCCGTTCCGAAGAGGAGCGGTCATGAAAAAGCGATTCACCGAAGAACAGATTATTGGCGTGCTGAAGGAGGCCGAGGCCGGCCTGAAGCCAGCAGAGCTGTGCCGCAAGCACGGCATCTCGGAAGCGACCTACTACAACTGGAAGGCGAAGTTCGGCGGGATGACGGTCTCCGAAGCGCAGCGGCTGAAGGAGTTGGAGCAGGAGAACAACAAGCTCAAGCGCCTGCTGGCCGAATCGATGCTGGACAACGCGGCACTGAAGGACCTGCTGTCCCGAAAGTAGCAAGCCCGCAGGCCAAGCGCGAAGCGGTCCAGGTATTGATGACCGAACGCGCCATGGGGGTCACCCGGGCCTGCGGGCTGGTAGG
>NZ_QMKS01000003.1:0-8020 GCF_003290055.1 Ralstonia sp. GX3-BWBA
GGCGGTTTCGATGCCTGAACGTGGTCGACGATTACACGCGCGAGTGCCTGGTCATCGAGGTTGACACCTCATTGCCGGGCCTGCGGGTCAAGCAAGTGCTGGAACGGCTGAAGGAGATGCGAGGCTTGCCAGCTTCCATCACGGTGGACAATGGTCCCGAGTTCGCTGGTAAGGTGCTGGACGCATGGGCCTACGAAGCGGGCGTCACGCTGTCGTTCATCAGGCCCGGCAAGCCAGTGGAGAACGCCTACATCGAGAGCTTCAACGGGCGGTTCCGCGATGAATGCCTGAACGAGCACTGGTTCGTCTCAATGCGCCACGCCAGGCAGCTGATTGAGGAATGGCGTATCGAGTACAACACCGAGCGGCCTCACAGCTCGCTCGGCTATCTGACCCCGGCGCAGTTTGCACAGGGGCATGAGCAGAAAGAGTTTTTAACCTCGGACTCCACCTGCGCTTCGTACTAAAACCGGGGGCAGGTCAACTGAGCGACGATGAATAGCACGACGGTTGAGTATGGCCACCTCAGTCCAAAGGCACAGGAGTACCTGGACCTGCCAACCAAGGATCGGATTCGGAAGATTCAGGAGGGCACGTGGCTACAGCTCGACCATGCGACGACCACGCTCCAGAAGCTGGAGGATCTGCTCGACTATCCAAAGGTAACGCGGATGCCGAGTTACCTGATTGTTGGTCCGTCATATAGCGGCAAGACATCCATTCTTGAGCGATTCCGCGATCAACATCTTCCCGACGTGGATCCCGAGCACGAGGCAACACGGTGTCCGGTGGTGATGGTCGACGCACCACCCAAGCCCGACCTATCCGACTTCTACAGTCGAATCATGGATAGTCTGATGACGCCATATAAGCCGACGGCCCCAGTCTATGAAAAGTACTCGCAGGTCAAACGCCTCTTTGGCGAGATGGATGTGCGCATCCTCATCATCGACGAGATCCACCATCTAATTGCCGGTGGCCTGACCAAGCAACGCGAGTTTCGCAACGCACTCAAGAGCCTGAGCAATGAGGCGAAGGTCAGTATCGTCGCCTCAGGGATCGAAGAGGCATACAACGCGTTCAATGCCGATCCGCAGATGTCGAGTCGATTCGTTCCGATCGAGATGCCCAGTTGGACGCCCGGCCGGCAGCTAGGGACGTTGCTGAAGACGCTGGAGCGCCGGACGCCGCTGCGCAAGCCATCAGGGCTGCACTACCCCGAGATGATGCAGGCGATCTATATGAAGAGCGAGTCCACTCTCGGTGACATCTTCGATCTCGTGAAAACGGCGGCGGTTGACGCTATCCGTTCCGGCGAGGAAGCGATTACCGAAAAGCAGCTCGAAGCATTGGACTGGGTGCCGCCCTCCAAGCGCAAGACCTACAGGCGAAGGCTGTGAAAACCTGGTCATGCGCCAACGTGCTGCTCTGGCCGATTCGGTATAAACCGATACCGGGCGAGTTGCTGTCGAGCTGGGTTGTTCGATTGGCGCATGGCCACGGAATGAGTTTGACGTCATTCTGCAATCTGGCACTCGGAGCTGACGCACGCGTGTTGACAGTGGACATCGACCGGCGCAGCCCACAATGGCTTCTGGAGTCGCTGGCACTGCACACGGGGACTCCGTTGGAGGCAGTTCGTCAGACGACGCTGCGGTTCTATGAAGGGACGCTGTATCCAGAGTTCCACGTTGGTGGAATTCTTCCGTGGGTGATCTCGATCAAGCTGCCGCGAAGCGCCCGGCTTGGCCCAGGTCTTCAGTTTTGCCCGTACTGTCTAAGGACTGATCCAAGACCGTACTTCCGCCGCTGCTGGCGAGTCGCACTGCAAACATTCTGTGAGCGGCACCAGCGTTTGTTGCTCGATAGGTGCCCCCGTTGTGGCGCGAGCTTGTTTGTTC
Organism: Ralstonia sp. GX3-BWBA; assembly: GCF_003290055.1. Classification (NCBI taxonomy): domain Bacteria; kingdom Pseudomonadati; phylum Pseudomonadota; class Betaproteobacteria; order Burkholderiales; family Burkholderiaceae; genus Ralstonia; species Ralstonia sp. GX3-BWBA. The sequence continues at coordinate 1,902 of NZ_QMKS01000003.1, forward strand.
AGCGCGTCGATACAAACTTGTGTCACGCGGAGATCGATGGCATTTGCCATTGCCACAACTGCGACTTCGATCTTCGGATGGCGGAGGCGCCCAACGTAGATGATCGAGGCAGTGGTCTCCTTTCCGAGCTGCAGCAACTGACGCGCGATCTCTCTTCGTTGGGCGCCGCGGGCCCGCGAGACCTGTTGGATCGTTTGCACGCTATGGCCGTGACGATGTTGTCGTGCAAGGTCAAGCCGCGTCTCTGTGACTGTCTAGCCTGTCGCTTCGGTTACTCCGACTTGGAGATTGTGCGCACCAGAAAGCCGGCGCTGGAACTGCAATCTGTACTGGCTCGGCATGCAGTATTGCTGTGGTCCCTTTGGCTGCTTCAGCACGATCCCGAGGCGCACGCGCAGCCTGTCAAGCCCACTGCTCCGTTGCACCACCATTTTGTTAAGGATATCTTGGCTGGGTATCGGCGCGAGGCGTCTCTTCACGCGCGTCGAGACTTGCCCGCTGAGCTTCCAATTGCGATGAGCAGCTCACCGCAGATACGCGATGGCTGCGTGGTATAGCTGCATTGAGATCCAGGAGCGCAGTTCGTCGGGAGTACTGGCCTGCGTGTGTTCCAACGCCATCACACGATGGTCGCCACCGTCCTGTACTGAGATGAATGCTCCCGTCGCGGCCTGGACTGCACGTTGTATCGCTTCATCGCTCTGGTTTTTCAAGGGAACCGCAAACGATATAGGCGGGTTGGCTTCGTGAACCATGAGCAACGTGGATGCTTCCTTTGAGGAAACAGCAAAGGCAGCTACACGCTTGAGCCGGTGATTGTCTTCAGGCATCAAGAGGTGCTCGTTCAGCACACCGTCCTCGTCTGAGATCAGTGGCATCGGGACGGTCCAGCCATCGTCGCGGCTCGCCGTCAGGACTCGCACGGAAGCATCATTCAGCGTGGATAGCGCTTTGACAGCGTGTTCGAGGAATGCCGGCGGGTCTGGAATCTCGCTGTCATCGTCGACGATCTGTGTTTCGCGGATGCGCTTTGTGGAGCCCGGTTCGCCGATCGCGTGCTCGTTGATCGGTTCGCCGGACGAGGCACTAGCGCGAGGCTTTTGTCCGGCTATTGTTCGGTCGGCGAAGACGTATTTGTTTTCCAGGTCGGTGAATCGCCGATTGCCGCGCACGGGCATCGTAGCCGGAGCAAGCTGCGACGAAGGGTCATGCTCCTCCAGGCTGACTTGGGCGGGTTCCTTGGCTTTCCGGGCTGTGGGCGGTGCTTCCTGTGGCGGGGTATCGGGCACCATTCCGGTAGTGTGAGCTTTCTTTCCACCCGTCACATGGAACCGCAGTGACTTGAAGGGGAACGGGTGCGAGCAACTCAGGAGTTGATAGACGAGGAACGTTCCTTTGGGATCATTGCCTCGCGACAGCCACTTCCCAGCGGCTCGCAGTGTTGTCGTTCCTTCGAACGGAAATAGGGTCTGCGGGTAAACCTCTTGGCGAGCCTGAGCGGCGCGTACGCAGGAGGCTCCAATCATTTTGGCCGCGCGCCATGCCAGCCGACTGCCGGCGATTCTTGCGACGTCCTCGGCGCTTGCGCGCGGAATACGGTCGGCAAGTTGAAGCGTCATCCGGTTGTGCCGATCTATTGCCGGCGTCCCCGTGTAAAGATGCCCTCTATCGAGTTGGGGGTGGAACAGCCTGTTGAGGAGCTCACTGGACGAGCCGAAGTAGAAACGGATCAACTCCATGCAGGGCACGACAAGGAGCTTCCCGTCTGGCAAGGTGACTCGAACGCAATAGGAGTGCGTGTTCTCGCGATGTCCAGCATGCTCATGGAGCGGCAGCATGAAACTGCCGTCTTCGAAGCTCGATCCAGCTTTTACTAGCTCGCAGGTGTCCTGGCTGATCTCCAGGTTCTCGCAATGCAGTTCTTCGTCAGCGGCACGGGATTCCAAGCTCTGTTCGCGCCACACGTCGCCGATACGCAGGAGCATTGTGGTTCCGACTGAAACCCAGCATCGGGTCTGCTGCCTTTCGGTTTCGCGGAGCGAGAGAAGCGATAAGCGACTGCTGCCTTCAGGGCACTTGTCCTTGGACAAGGAGACCAGAACGGACGGATGGCGCCGTCGCACCATGCGATCGGGGAAGGCGATGGGGCCGAACCAATCCACGCGCCAACGGCCTTCCCTTTTTGGAAACGCGTTTATGCGGAACATGTGATCCTGATCTGATCGTCAAAGCGTCGCCCGGCACGGGGATCTACCTGGCCGCGGCCGAGCGCCGATGACGAATTTCTGGCTGTTGCTTACGCCCGGCTATGACGGAGGTACAGATACACCAGTCCGATCGGCGCAATGAAGATCGCGAAAGCCCAACAGATCAGCATCGTGCTGAACTTGGCGAACAGCATCACGATTGCGTTCACGAAGAAGACGTTGTTGCCGAGAATGAAGTTCATCACGCCTTCGTACACGAACCGGGCATATGGATAGAGCACGGTGCTGATGAGGGCGAACAGAACCATCTGGTAGGGGAGCGGTTTTCCGGCGTTGCTCGCGAAGAGGAATATGAACGCGGGAAAAATCACGCCAAACAGGAAATGGCGGAAGTAGTAAGCACGAGAGAGGCCACCAAAGGTTTTTGCGAACAACGTATTCATAAGTCAATCTGATTTGCGGGTACGAATCGAAAATGCACGCGGGCCGTTCGTGGGTTGCCGCGATGCCCAACGTACATTTAACGGCGGCGAATTCGCTTGCCGCACCCCTCGCCCGAAGGGAGGCGAATTCCGAGATATCTATATCAGGTGTAAGAGTATTTTAATTGTGGTTGCCAAATTTTCTTGGAGCCCAGTATGGGAGGTATCTGCGCCAATCCAGTGATGTATGAGATTAAATATCCCTCTAATTGGGGGGGGCTAGATCACTGAGCTATCTAACCGTCTGAGGGTACACTCCTCAGCCAAGAATCTTAGGGTTCTGAGAAATGGTCGAGGGGATATCGTGCAGGTCAGGCCTACGTGTGCCGGCCGTACGGTAGTGGGGATGGCGATTGCAACTTCGGCGATGGTCGACGTAGCGCAGATCATAGGCAACAAAACAATGGACGCACTTAGTGAGGCACAGCGCAACTGGATAGATGGCGCTCCCATTATTCCTGCCACGTTGACGGTACGAGCACTCGATGGCCAGTCAACGCATACCTATGAAGTTCTGGATCGAGATGCGGAGGGGCGTGTGCACGGTTTGCACAAACGCCGCGGGTGGAAGGGGTTCGTCTTGAGGGTTCGCGACCCGGCGACCCATGAGGAGTTTGCTGCCAAGCTTGCAGTCCCCGGCGACTACAAGCAGCCACGGCTCGAGCAAGAGCTGCTGTATACATCCAAACTTCGTCCAGCTAAATCGCTCTTTGTTTGCCCGATGTCAGTCGGCCTTTCTGCGCCGCCGCCGGGTATGCCGGATGCCGAAGAAGACTTTGTTTGCTTTATAGCCCCCTGGGTTACGGGGAGGACCTTGGAGCAGTATCTCCAAGAGGACTCGCTCGAGATCGATTTTGTCTGCAGTGTAGCAATGCAGGTGCTTCGAGCTATCACCTACCTCAAGCGGGTTGAGTTGAAACATGACGATCTGCACGTGGGCAACGTCATGATTTCTCAGGTGCCAGCGGAATTGGCTCTGCTCGCTGATGACGAGCATCGATTGGAAGTATCAATTATCGATTTGGGTAGTCTAAAACCATCCAATCAGACTACAAGCAAGAGCCGAGACGACAAAATCTGTTTTGTTCAGATATTGGTGGAGCTTTACAACGGTCTACATCGGAACCGTCGTGTCGCCTCCAGTCACCCTCACTTCATGCGCCGGTTCCTGCAGTTCATCGAAAAGTTGGTGGATGAGGACCAGGCGAGGCATTTTCCGATTGAGAACCAAATTGCCCAGGAGTTGCAAGTTCTTCAGCGTGAACTCGAAGAGGTGGAGATTGATGAGTCAAAGTTCCAGCCGTTTGAGGCCATTTCGGCCGAGCATTTAGCCGACGACGCGACGCTGCTGGAGCTTTTCGTTGAAACATTGCCGTGGATGCAGGACATCCAGGAGCGTAAACCTATCGTGCTCACTGGTCCACGCGGGTGCGGTAAGTCAATGATATTCCGCTATCTTGCAGTAAGAACACATTTGGGCTTACGTGCTCAGAATGCGGAACGCGGACGTGCAAGCCCTTTTGACTCTTTTGGGGTATATATCAGTTGCGCTGCACATCTTCAAAACAACCTTAGCTGGTTGGCTCGCAAGGAGGGGCGCGCTGAGCAGAGGGCGCATGAGATTGCAACTTACTTCCAATTGATAGTTGCTCGTGAGCTTCTAAAATCTCTTGGTATGGCCTATGCCGATTCAGTGGCGAACCGCGCTTTTCGACTAGATGAAGCTGGTTTCGATAATATCGTTGCACTTATCTCGTCGTACTTCAGTCGTCCCGTTGAATCGGCAAGACTGACCAATCGCAGTCGCATCCTTCATTTCGCAGATGACCTTGATGCCTTACGGGTTCAGCTCCATGGAACTTTGCTTCGAGATGGCGAATGGAACGATCATCTTCCGGATACGTTCCTTGCTGATCTAACTGGAAAGTTGGGATCTGTCTTCCCTTACTTCAAGAGGCATCAAGTGGTATTCCTGTTGGATGACTACTCGTCAAACCGAGTGCAGGAAGAAATTCAACGAATACTTAATAAGATAATTTTTGAGCGCGTTCCAACTCACTACTTCAAGATTTCCTGCGAGAAGTTCGGTTTTGATCCGGGCGATATCGATGGGGTCACACTAGAGGAGACGCGCGAGTTCACCACTATCGACGCAGGTAGCCGAGCTTTGGCGGACGTCGATGATCATGCTGCGAAACGGTTTGTGACGAACCTGATTGATCGACGGCTGAGCAGAGCTGGTTGGGCGGGGCGGGCAGAGAAGCTTATTGGATCTTCGGAACCATATGCTGATGATGTTCAGCTTGCCAGCTATATTCGCGAGCATGGCAGTACTCAGGGGCGTCGCTACTACTATCATGGGTTGCACGCTCTTGGGCGGCTATGGAGTGGCGATACCGCCACGGTTTTACAGATCGTTCGTGAGATGTTCGTCAAGGGAAGCGTGCAGCGCGATACCACGGCACCCATTACCAAGGCTGCTCAACACGAGGCGATCGTTTCTATCTCAAAGGCGTTCAAGGAGCGCGTGGATGGTTTGCATCCATTCGGAGCGCTAATGGCCAAGATTCTTGGACAGTACGGAGCGGCCGGTGCGTGTCAAGGTAGTTGTCGCCTGAATCACGCAGCCAGTCGTTCTTTGTTGCCTCCTGGAAGTTCGCCGGCGCAAACGGTCGCTTCGCGCTCGGGGTTGAGGGCCACCACGTCGATGCGACGCCAGTTGCGGGTTTCTCCAGACCAGCGGCCCGGATTGCTTTGCCGCGCCCGAAGGTACAGCTCATGCCGAGCCTGCAGGATGTGGCGGTCAGTGCCGGCGTGGCGCTGCGCCGGCGTCACGTAGCCGATGCCGCTGTGGCGGTGCGCGTGGTTGTACCAACGCACGAACTCGGCCGCCCAGCCGCGAGCATGGTCCAGGTCGACGAAGCCGCCGGCAGGGAACTCGGGCCGGTACTTGGCGGTGCGAAACAGGCTCTCCACATACGGGTTGTCATTGCTCACGCGAGGGCGCGAATACGACGGGTCGATCCCCAGCCAGTGCAGCATCGCCAGCACGGTGGTTGCCTTGAAGGTCGAGCCGTTGTCGCCGTGCAGCACCGGCTTGGCCGCCATCGCGTGGATGCCCTCGGCCAGCGCGGTGCGCTTGACCAGATGGGCCGCATGGTCGGCGTGATCCGTCGCATGCACCTCGAAGCCGACGATCTTGCGGCTGAACACGTCCAGGATCAGGTACAGGTAGAACCAGCGTCCCAGCACCTGCGCGGGCAGGTAGGTCAGGTCCCAGCACCACAGCTGCGCCGGGGCGGTGGCCACGTGGGTGGTGGGTGGCCGGACCTTGCGCGGCGCCTTGGCGCGGCTGCGGTGCCGGTTTTGGCCGGCCTCGCGCAGCACGCGGCTGAAACTCGATTCGCTGGCCAGGTACACGCCCTCATCG